>JBEKMW010000108.1:0-16011 GCA_049523455.1 Verrucomicrobiota bacterium
AAGCCGTATGTCGCAACCGCGAAAACCCCCCGGGGCGCGGGGTGTTCGGCTTGGCCCACTACCGCTTTCCGCTTTTCCCCCGGTCATTTTACGGCGTTCATTTGCTGGACGTTCCAGGCGGAGCACACGAAGCTCAAGGCGCCAACGGTGGGCGCGCATGAGTATTTGCGGACGCAGGCTTTGGGACGGATTTACCTGGATAATTTCACCAACGTCCAAAGTTCGTGGGTGACCCAAGGGCCGGAGATCGGGCAGGTGGCGCTGAAATTTGGCGCGAACGACCTGGGCAGCATCATGATTGAGGAAAACGTGGTGTCCCAGGCCGGCACGACCTTCCGCATGACCGTGGACGACATGAAACGGCTCATCCGCGACGTGGGTTACGAACCGCGCCAGCGCGACAACTGGTATCACTTGCTGAATTGAAGCTGGCCGGTGATACTGATTTTGTGGCCGCTTCGACGACATCGCGCGCGATCAAAAACCCGAAGACCCGCTTCAACTGGCGGGTGAGCGACTGGCTGCGGTGGACGCTGTCGCACTGGCTGGAGTTGCGCGCCAAAATCACTGGGCGCAAGTATTATTGCCACTCGCTGGCCGGGCTGTCGGATTACGATCTGGCCATCAATTCGGATTTGACGGTGTCGTGCAATTGCCAGGACTACGACGGCAGCGGGCACATCGGGGACTTGCGGAAAAATTCGTTCGAGGAAATTTTTTACGGTCCCATTGCGCAAAAATACCGTGACGACCTGGCCAAGGGGAAGATTCCCATTCCCACCTGTGCGCGTTGCGGCGCCCTTCGCTATTTGAAGAAAAACGAGCCGCCGCCCAAGCCGCGGCTGCCCTATCGCGGGATACTCCTGGAAAACACGGTCATCTGCAACGTGGACTGCGTGGGTTGCGCGCGCGAGGGGGCCGCGAACGTGCGCACGAAGAAAACGATGCCGCTGGCCGAGTTGACGCAAATGGCCGAGCTGACGGCGCGGCTGGGGATGGAGCGGATTTTTTATCTGTGCCTGGGCGAGCCGTTTTTGTCCCCGACCATCTGCCTGGAATTGCCGCTGTTGCGGGCGAAGAACCCCCACGCGTACATCCGCGTCTCCACCAACGGCGTGCTGTTGAACACGGACGCCAAGCGGGAGGCGGCGTTGCAGTTGAGCGACATCCAGTTCTCGGTGCATGGCATCAGCGACGCCATGTGCGCCAAATACATGCTGCGGGGCAGTTTCGAAAAGGCGTTCGACGCGATGAAGCAAATGGTGGCCTATCGCGACGCGCGCGGGCTGAAAATGCCGATTCTTGAATGGAAATATCTTTTGTTCAACTGGAACGATCACCCGAAATCAATCCAGCGCGCGATGGAAATGGCCAAGGGCATAGGCGTGGACATCATATCGTTCTGGCCCACGGGCAATCCGTTTTACGGGATCTCCTGGCGCTATCGCCTGGGGCTGATGAATCACATCGGGCGGGAAAGCTGGAAGGGCCGCGAGGTGATATTGCGACCGGACAATGCCGCCGCGGCGAGATAAGACGTAAAAGTAGGACAGGCGTCCACCCTCCGCAGTAGTCTGCTACGGCGGACGGGTCGCGCCTGTCTCTGACTTTTAAATGTCCGCCTTGAGGCGTGGTTTCCCGCTTCTGCGGTTCTTCAACGATTATCGTGGGTAAGTCCCGGAAAATGGCACAAATATGACCAAAGATGGCCCGCCAATGGATAGATGAAATTCTAAAATTGTTGGACGATTTGCGCTTGTGAACCTGGCCACTGCGCGCCGCCCAAAGAGAATCCTGGCTGTAGATGACAATGAAGTCATTTTGTGCGTATTGTCCTCCGGCCTCACGGCTGCCGGTTACCAGGTCATTACCGCCACTGACGGCGCCGAGGCATTCCACAAAGTGCTCCATGAGAAGCCCGACCTCATCCTGCTCGACCTGATGTTGCCCCCGGACATTGCCAGCAGCGGAAACACTTGGGACGGATTTGTGATCATGGATTGGTTGCAGAAAATGAGCGAAGCCAGGAACACACCGGTGATCGTCATCACCGGCGGCGAGCCGGAAGATTTCCGGGACCGCTGTTTCGAAGCCGGCGCGCTCGCCTATTTTCAGAAGCCCATAGAAATGCCCGATCTGCTCGCCAACGTCCACGCGCTGCTGGACGTTGAGGGCGAGCCATTGACGGTGCCCCTGGCGGCGATTGCCCAAGCCGAATCTGCCCGCGTCCAAACGCCACCGGCGTTTCGCCCGCGCGCGTAGGACGGCATTATTTACGCGGCATCAGGCAGCGCGGCTTTGGCATTCGTCGCCAGCGACTTGGGAAATGCGGAGTGCGGAGTGTGGCGTGCGGAACGGGGGAGAAGGTAAAGGCGGAAATCGGGAATGCGGAAGCCGGAAACATTCAACATTCAACATTCAACGTCCAACACTCAACGTTCTGAGGGTGGAAAGGGGATGGGGCAAAAAGCTGTTGCCAGGGGTGCGGGCCAAGAATAGCATCGGGTTCAATCAGCCGTATCAGCAAAGGCCGTCGGAAGAAAGAGATCGCACGCATGGCTGCGCAACACACAGATTGGACGCGCGAGGGTCAAAGCCTGGCCTGCAACTTTGGAGTGCGCAGACATGTCTGCGCTTTGATTCGACGCGACATGTCCACCCTCCGCAGAATTGCTTCGGAACTGCAATCTTCGAAAAGTATTTGTCAAGAATTCCAATTGTATAGAGCGACTTGCAAACGAACTTGGTATGGTTATTAGTAACATTCGCAGCCGTCCTCTGCCAGAAAATCGTCGGTATTTGCCACCACCAGGATCATCAGGGGCTGGCAATCGATTGGAAAAACGAATGCGCGAGGAGGTCATTTTGAGTTTAGGAAAGGTTTAGTGATAAAACTATTTGATCATGTGGCAACCGCTTTTACTTTGTGCCGGAACCATTCCCGCCCTGATTCTCCTTGCCGCGGTTTCCATGGACCGCTGGCGGCGGAGGCGGAGAGGCGAGCGCACACCGCTTTCGGATAGGTTGCTCCGGCCTGCCGGTTACGGCCTCCAACGTAAACTGGAAGATCTGAACGATTCGTTCAATTTGTGGTTCATGGGAGCCTGTTTTCTTTCGTTCCCAGCCTTTGGCGTTTTCGCGGTCACACCCAAGGACGCCAGTGGCAGGATTTTCTTTCTAGTTCTGTTTGGATTGGTAGCCGCCGGATGCACGGTGATGGCATGGCGAAGGTTGAAACAAATTCGCGATTACCGTCGCGGGCTCGTGGGAGAACAGGCCGTGGCGGAGCAATTGCGGCCTTTGTTCGCTTCCGGCTATCAAATTTTTCACGACATCCCTTGTGAGACCGGCAAACGCAAATGGAACATTGACCACGTGGCCGTTGGACCGGCCGGTGTCTTTGCCATCGAAACCAAATATCGCACCAAAAAGCCGGGCAAAAATGGCGCACGGGATCACGAGGCAACGTTTGACGGCAACCGGATTGAATTTGCGTCCGGCGATTACGATGCCCAGGCGGCGGGACAAGCCAGAGACAATGCGCGCTGGCTGGAAAAGGAACTGTCTAAAGCCACCGGCGAACGCGTGACGGTCCAGCCCATTGTCGCCCTGCCGGGCTGGTGGGTCACGCTCAAGGCCAACTCGGACGTGAAGGTTTTGAGCGGAAAGCAAGTCGCCGGTTTCATTGGCACGGAACCGGTGAAACTATCCGACAAAGCCATTCAGCGAATCAGCTATCAATTGGAGCAGCGCTGCCGTGACGTGGAGGTTTGAGATGAACGAACCGGACAAACCAGTCCCTTTGCTCGGCGCTTATCAGAAGTTGAAAAGCTTCCAAATGGCGCAACTGGTTTATGATGTCATGGTGGAGTTCTGCGACAGTTACATTGGTGCACGAAGCCTAGTCGAATTATGAAATGCGACGTCTGCGGGATGGAATCGGATTTTGAAGCGGGCTTCATCAAGGAACGCAAATCGTTTCGGACCGCCCGCCGGACGTTTTGTCCCACTTGCTGGGTGCGGCGGCGCCATGCCTTTGAGGGCTGGTATCAGGTGGCGGTGTTGGCCGGTGGAATTGTCGGTTATATCCTGCTTTGGCTGAATCCGTGGTCGGCCATCGGTCGGTTTCTGGCGACGCTCTTCTTGATCAACGCCTTTCTCATCCTGACGATTGTTCCCCACGAGCTGGGGCATGTGCTGGCGGCGCGACTGCTTGGCTGGCGGGTATTTGCGGTGGTGATTGGGTTGGGGAAACAGGTTTTCAAGTTCCGTCTGTCCGGAATCATTTTCAGTTTTCACTGGCTGCCGATCGCTGGAATCACGCAGACGGCTCCAACGGATACGCGGTGGTTTCGGCTGAAGCGGTTTTTTGTCTATTTGGCCGGGCCGATGGTGAACGCGGCGATAGCCGGAATCATATTATTGATCTGGTCGGAGGCATGGCATGATTTTGGGTTGTGGGGACTGCCCCGGCCGGCACGCCTTTGTTTCCTGGCCAACCTCTGGGTGATGGCGGCCAACCTGTGGCCGCATCAGTCGAGGACAATGAAAATGGCCATGGACGGAAAGCAACTGCTCAAGACTTTTTCCAGGAAAAAGGAGGACATCGAGGAGCTGCTGGCGATGCGTTTCGCGTTGGAAGCTGTGATGCGGCGGGAAGAATACAAAGATTCGGCGGGCGCATTCGATTGGTGCAAGAAAGGGCTGGCGCTATTTCCGCAGAATGTGCATTTGCTGAATGTGAGCGGTGTGCTCTGTCTTGACGAGGGGGATTACCGCCGCGCACGTGAAATTTTCTGTGAACTCCTGCCGCGGGAAGCGAAACCGGACGGAACGCGGTTCAGCATTTTGAACAACATTGCCTATGTGGATGCGCTCCTCGGCACGCCTGATTTGCTGCCGGAAGCCGACGCTTACTCCAAGGAAGCGTATGCCGGGGCTCCGTGGGTGCCGTTTATTACGGGGACACGCGGCACGGTGCTGGTGGCGATGGGGCAGCTTGAACCGGGCATAAAGCTGCTCAAGGAGTCGTTTGAAAGGGCGTGGACTCTCCGCAGCAAAGCCGAGAATGCCTGTCATCTTGCGATGGCCCATGCGCGGCTTGGGAAGCACCAAGAGGCCCGCAAATATTTGAACCTGGCCCAGCAGTTGGATGCTCAATGCCGTCTGATTAAGCGGGCAGAAGCGGAATTACAGAAGAACGACGTGATTGCTTGATGAAGGATATGGATGAACAACCCGACAAATTGATCCCGCTGCCCGGCGGTTATCGGAAGCGGGAAAGCCGCCAAGTGGCGCAAAACGCATTATGAAAAAGTCCGTTTACATCGTTTGTATGAGCTTGCTGACCTCGGTCGGCACATTATTCAGCCAGACCAATTCATACCCGCCGCAGTTGGCCGCGTTTCGCGACGCCAAAGAGGCGCAGGAACAACAACTGGCGAGGGAACTGCACATGCCTTTGCCAGTGGAGGTGACGGATTTGTTCAAATCGGCGCACGGAGGCGATTATCCTGCGATGTCCAACAGCGTCAAACGGTTGGGAGCGCAATTGTATGCGGGCTATGGCAGCTTTACGAACGGGCTCCCCGGCTGGCTTCCATTCTGGCAGCCTATGACCGAAGTGGAAGCGGGCTACGAACCCTTTGCACATAGCGGCACGAAATATCCGATGGCGTTTGGCGAGGGCATCATCCAGTCCATACCGGCAGGCAGCATTTATTTTGGCGGCACGGATGCCGGGCGGATGCTGGTCACGGCCTTGTGCGCTTCCCACGCTGAGGGCAAGCCGTTTTATACCCTCACGCAAAACGCGTTGGCGGATGATCGTTATGTGGATTATTTGCGCGGGATGTACGGCAAGTCTATCACTCTGCCAACGACCAATGAAATGAATCAGATCTTTGACGAATACAAGGCGGATGCACGGCAACGGCTGAGACATGACGAGCAGTTTCCCTACGAACCACGCCAGCTTGCACGAGGTGAGGAGGTGCGGGAGGTGAACGGCGAATTGAAGACAGATGGCCCGGTGGCGGTGATGGCAATGAGCGCGCGGGAGGTGAAATGGATTTTGGACCACAACCCCAAACCGGAGTTTTATTACGAGGAGAGTTATCCGCAGGAATTGCTTTATCCGTATCTCTCGCCGCATGGGTTCATCTTTAAACTGAACCATGAACCGTTGTCGGTGTTGCCGGCGGCGAAGATGGACGCGGACCGCGCGTTCTGGTCGAAACAATGCGCGGCGATGCTGGGCGACTGGCTGAAGCCGGACACATCCGTGTCCAACGTGTGTGCTTTTGCGGAGACAGTGTATCGAGAGAAAGATTTGTCCCATTTCACCGGCGACCGCGAGTTTTTGACCAATGATTTTGCGCCCAGTGCGTTCGCCAAACTGCGAGTCTCCATCGCGGGTTTCTATCGCTGGCGGCTGATGAAAGGGACAGGCACTGATGATACGCGGCGCTTGAACTTGGAAGCAGACTATGCCTTCCGGCAGGCTTATGCCCTGTGTCCCACCAGCCCGGAGGTGCTGTTCCGCTATGTGGACTTTTTGACGGCACAGCGCCGGTTTGACGACGCCATCCTGATCGTGCGGACCACGCTGAGGCTGGCGCCGGCGGACGATCATTTTTATGATCAATATGAAAATCTGATGATGCAATTGAAACAATATCGCGAGCAAGCCGGTGCATTGGGGAATTGAAGGCGATTCCGCAAAATGTATGCGGCAGCCACTTTTAGATCATTTTTGCCGCAAGAAATCCATGCTATGGGCTGCGGCGGCTCACACGCGGCCTTTCCAGTAAAAGGGGCGGCGATGCAGGTGCATCACGGCTTTGACGTAAAGCGCGTTGGCCTGCACGCTGTAAACGATGGCGTAGGGAAAGCGGTGGAAGTTCAGCTTGCGGTTGTCGTCCCGGATTTTGTGCCAGCGTTCCGCCTCTTTCTGGCAAGCGCGATGGTGTTTCCCGAATCCTCGCCTAAAAAATTATTTAAACCGCGAAACACGCAAAAAACCCTAAAGAAAACGCTTTTTTCGCGTATTTCGGGTATTTCGCGGTTCCTCTCCATTTCCTATATTGGTTGGGCGTTTGATAATTGGGTCAGCCCCGACATCCGATGTCGGGGTTCTCCACTTCCTCCTGTTCAGTTCTGAATCGCTACGTCTAAAGGCTAATGGCGGAAAGGGGATGACGCAAAAAGCTGGACTGGGAAAATGGCTTGCTAATCTGTGGAGCGGGAATACGATCGCTAAAAGGCCCACGCTGGTGGTGGGCAGGCAACCATATGGGAAATGTCAACTAAATGGCAAATCCCGATTAACACAAACTTGAGTAGCGCCACCTGACTCGAAATCCATTCTTGATCTATGCGAAATTCATGCCTGACTGCTCTTGTCTTTTTTTCCATTCTGGCCGCCCACGCGCAGCCTGCCGCGGACAGTTCGGCGCCATATAAAGTCTCCACCAAAAACATCGCCGCCACCTTGTCGGCTAACGGCGAGATCGTCAGCTTAACGGCTGGTAGCCGCCAAATTAATCTCTCAGGCCGCACCACCCTCGACGATTGCTCCCAGGTCGGCCCCGCCAAGGTGGAACAACTGGCCGGCGGCGCGGTCGCCTTCACGCGCACGTTGCGGCATGGTGACGGGGGACAAACGGTTACCGTGCTGGACCGCTTCCTGCCCACCGCTGACAGCGTGCGCTGGGAAATTGAAATCGTCTCCGACGGCGATCCGTGGACGACGCCGATTATCACGGAGGTGAATTACCCGGCCACGCCGGCGACGCGCTTTTGGACGGCCTGGTCCGATCCGGTATGGACCCAGGATACCGATACTGACAAACACACCGGCCCATGGACCTACCCGCTGGTGTTTGAACCGTTGCGCAACATGTGGTGGACCTACGGCGGGCGGAACACAAGTGCCGATCACATCGTGCTGCCGATGGCGACCTTGGCCGAGCCGGCGGATGATTTCGGTTTGAGCATCGTGTTTTCGCCGCAGGACACCATCCTGTGCAATTCGCGGCTGACCACCACGTCAGCCGGCGCCATGCGGTTCTCGCGCCCGACGTACCGTTTGGGCGGCGGCAAAGCGGTTCGGTTTGAGATGGATTTGATCACGCATGAAGCCGATTGGCGCGGCGGGTTGCGCTGGCTCACGGCGCGCTATCCGGAGTTCTTCCAGCCGCCCAATCCGCATGCCGACATGATGGCCGGCTGCGCCGCCTATTCGGGCGACGAAGACCCGATTGACGTGGCGAAATTCAAAAAGATGTCGTTCCGCCTCAATTGGAAGCTGTGTGACGATTGTCCCTATCTGGGCATGTACATCCCCCCGGTGACCAATGCCGACGAAACCTGGGAGCGCCAATGGTCGGAAGAACCGGATGCGCCCGACAAGCCGCACACGTCGAGCGCCCGCCAGTTGAATAATTACGCCCTCTATTTGCGCACCAACGGCTTCTTTTTGCTCGATTATTTTAACGTCTCCGAATTTGGTCGGCACATGACGAGCAACGGCCCGATGCGGTCGGCCAACGATCCCGAATTGTGGAAGGACCCGCGCGCCTTCCTCGCCACGCAATTTCCCACGGCGCTGCTCAGCTCCCATCCCGGCGGTTACGGCACCTGGGTGGTTGATTTTGGCGACCCGGCCTATCAAAAATTCCTCCTGGAACAGGTTGACCGCGACATCCGTTGGCTCCCCGATTCCGCCGGCATCTGCATAGATCGCACGGATTACCTCCAATGGAACAACACGAATGCCGACGACGGCGTGAGCTGGGTCAATGGCCGGCCCGTCCGCTCGATGTGCGTGGTGTGGAACGAGCTCCTCCCCAAACTCGGCCGCAAATACCACGACGCCGGCCGCGTGGTTTTTGCCAGCCCGCTCTACGCGCGGCTCGATGTGTTTGCGCAGGTGGATGGCATCTACGACGAATTCGCCTACGATGGCCGCGCGCTCAATGGCAGCGCGCTCATGGGCATGGACAAGCCGGTCTCGGCCTGGTCCTACAACGAATCGGTCTATCGGCCCGATCCCGATTCGTTCTTCCAGCGGCATATGCTGATGGGCGCTTTTCCCACCGCGCCCTATCCGTGGAACAACCATTGCATTATTCCCGATATGAGTTGGGACGATTTTTACTTCAGCCATAGCTGCCCGTTGCTGGAGCGGGACACCGGGCACAAATTGGTTTCGACCGAAAAATATTTTCTGGCTTACGGCCCGTTGCTGGACGCCATCCGCGGCAAGAAATGGGTGTTGACGCCCCATTGTGTTGATGTGGTGGACGGCGCCGCCAAGGCCAACTTGTTCCACGTGCCCGGCGGCTATGCCCTGCCGGTCTGCTTCGGCGGCACCGCTGAATATGCGGACGTGATGATCCGGAATATTCCCGACCTCGACTCCATCAAGTTTTCGGTGCTGCACCCGGGCGATGATACCGCCGCACCTCTCACGACTATCCTATCCCAAAGCAACGCGGGCGTGACCGTGCGTGTTCCGCTCGTGCGCGGATGCGCCATGGTCACCTGGCAAAGGTAGGTCAACATCGAACATCCAACACGGAACACTGAACATCGAAAGGTTGGCCCATCGCTCGCTTCGCGTCCTTCGCGCGACAAAAAAGCTTCGCATGATGCGACTGTCGTTTGATTGAGTCCCAATGACTTACTCCGCTTGTTTCTCAGGAGGCGGCGCTGACAACCAGAGTGACACGAGCGCCTCTGCGCAACTACCTAGAAACGCCTCGTCGTCTGGCGTAAACGCATTCGGTCGGTCACTCGCCACATCAATAGTGCCGATGATGCGACCATCCGCCGGTGAAGCGACCACGAAAATCGCCTCGCCGCGGGTCGAGCCAAACGTCGTCAGGTAGCGGGGGTCGCGGGTGACATCCTGCACGACCACATGCCGGCGCGAAGAGACAGCCGCTCCATTTAGACCACGGGTGATGGGAAAGCGAGGGAACGCCGGTGCCTTCCCGCCCGTCCATGCGATGGCGGCAATCTCTTTGGCTGTGACATCATAGAAACCAACCCAGTGATAATCTCGTGCCGCACGAACAAGCTCGGCCGCTTCCCGCGCCTTGGCAGCACGCTCGGTGGACGATAAGGCAAGACTGCGCAAGCGTTCGAGTATGGTGTGCCTGTTGTGGGTCCCCTGTCGTGGACGCCGTCTAACGCGAGATCTGGTGTGAAAACTCATTTTCCGACCACGCCATCCCATCTGCTCGATTGATTAAAATGCGCCATAAGCCGAACTTGAACGAAGCGTTTCCGAGTCCGAGGGTTTTCACACGGCCTCGAGACTTGTTAGGCTGCCAGGAGCAATTGTAAATAGATGGCATCGAACCGTTGATTGAATTTCTGGCCGACGTCTATTAGATGAGCGACCTTCTGGAATCCGAATTTCTCGTGCAGGCGAACGCTCGGTGTCTGATCGGCAGAGATGTTCGCCAGCAGGGAGCGCAGGCCCAAGTGCCGTGCCACGTCAATCAATGCTTGGAGCAACTGACTCCCAATCCGCTGGCGGTGAAAATCATGATGCACATAGATGGAGTCTTCCAGCATGCCCGCCGCGGTATAGGCGGGTCGGAACGAGCCGAGTGCGCCCCACCCAACGACACAGCCGCCCTGTTCGGCAACCAAAACCGGCATGGACGGGCCGTGCTCCTGATACCAGGCTTCGCGTTCAGCTTCCGAACACGGCTGGGTGGTCCAAACGCAAGTGGAGTGCGCCACGTAATAATTGTAAATCGCGTTGATGGCGGCAAGGTCGTCCGGCGTGGCTAGGCGGATAAATGAGCGACCGCGATTGGGTTGTTTTGTCGCCATATTTGTGTGGCCAATGCCTGCCAGTGCGGCAAGGCATTGTCAATAATCTTCTCCGCCTTGGCGCTGCTGGCCGCAGAGATGGCCGGCGCATCCACCCTCACCGTCACGAGCATTGCCGACAGCGGGCAGGGCACGCTGCGCAATGCGCTGGCTGTGGCCGCCGCCGGCGACATGATTGATGCCAGGAGGGTCTCCGGCACGATCCCGCTGAGCAGCGGCGAGTTGTTCGTCGGCAAGAGTGTGGTGATTGTCGGCCCCGGCCCGGCCAAATTGGCGGTGGACGGTAACGGCTCGAACCGTGTGTTCCATATCGCTCCCGGCGTGGTGGCGGACCTGACCGGCCTGACCATCACCAACGGCGTTGCTCCGGGTGATACACTGTATCCGAATTACCTGGGCGGCGGCATCTATAACGATCACGCGATGTTGACGGTCAACGACTGCGTCGTCACCGGCAACTATGCCGGCGACGGAGGAGGATTAGCCAACGATGGCAACTCCGGCAGCGCGACGCTCGAGATCGTCAACAGCGTTGTGACGGGCAACGCGGTGGTGGTTGTCGACAACAACGGCGGCGGCATCTACGACAGCGACGACCGAAACATTGTGCCCGCCACCGGCCCAGGCAACCTCTCCCTGCAAGTTCTCAACAGTACGTTAACCGACAATGCGGCGGAAACTATTTACGTGACCAGCGGACTCAGCAGCTCGACGGTGGAGATTGGGAGCACGATCTTGAACGCCGGCGCTTCGGGCAGCACGATTGCAAGCTTCTCGTTGGTGAGCAATACGATCACTTCCCTGGGCTACAACCTGAGCAGCGACGACGCCAGCGGTGTCCTGACCCACAGGACGGACCTGCTTGACACCGACCCGCTACTGGGCTCGTTGGAGGACAACGGCGGGCCGACGTTCACGTGCGCACTGCTGCCCGGCAGCCCGGCCATTGACCAGGGCAAAAACTTTTCCCAGGCGTGCTACGACCAACGCGGTCCGGGCTTTGTCCGCACCTACAACGAGCGGTCCATCCCGAACGCGCGCGGCGGGGACGGCACGGACATTGGCGCGTTCGAGGTGCAAGCGGGAAAGCGGGAAATAGGAAACGCCCCCCGCTGAAACGTCGCACGTGATGCGTATTGCGTGAAGCGCGAACCCCGTTGGCTTTGGGGGCAGGGCTGCTGGCGCAGACTTTACTGGATTAATGGATTGGTGGATTCCGCCCCTCTTTGTTTGCTTGGTTCCCTCGTCGTAAAAATCCCTTTCGTGTATTTCGTATATTTCGCGGTCCCATTTAACCAATTACCATTTAACGATTTAACGCCCTGCCCCGGCTTCCGATGTCGGGATTCACGTTTCACCTTTCACTCATTTAACCATTTAACTGATTCAACGCCTCCATTTGTCACGGCTTGTCACGGCTTTGTCACAGCTTTGTCACGGCTCGAAAATGAGAAAAGGCCCGTCTTTATTGACTTGTCACGGTGTCACGGCTCCAGGGGGGTAAATACACCCCCCCACCGTAGCCAACATCGCCGAGCCCTCGGGAAACATATTGGATTTTCACCTTATTTAACCAATCACCATTTAACGATTTAACCGTCCCGTTCCACGCTATCAGCGTTTCAGCGTTTCCGAACGTCCCGTGGTCTCGTGGTCTGTGGTCTGCAATCCGGCCGGGCCGTAGATGGAGACTGAAAGATAAAACGCAGATAAACGCAGATAAACGCAGATGAACAGCGAAGGCTGGCCCGCCGCGCCGTAGCCTCTGGGCGTAGGCGGGCCTGCCCGCCATAGCTTCTGGGCGTCCGCCATAGCTTCTGAGCGAAGGCGGGTCCCCCCATGAATCCTCATCTCTTTGGGATACCACTTCGCATAAAAGTCTGGCTTCGTTGATTTCCGACGACTTGCGACTGCTTCCGGGGTAACCGGCAAACATGAACCCCAACATCTAATGCCGTAACACCACTCCGCAACACTATTACACCTTCCTGCGCAGAGCCCGGAAGCATGAACCCCGGCATCGGATCTCGGGGCAGGCAAGTCACTGGCTGCCCTGCAGGAGGCTTTCAATCGGCGCGTAATCGTCGGTCAAGATCGGCGATTGGTTGGCGGACGGCGGCGGCTGGGCGATAAAGTTTGCGGTCCGCACGTAGAACGTCCGAAGCGTGACCCTCCCAGAGCGCATGAGCAAGACGGCGTCAGCCTGGACTCGCGCCAGATCGAAATACTCGTTCGATTTGGTGCCGATGAGCACGACGTTCTCGCTCTCGCTGGCGGGAAACAGGTAAACCTGCGGGAAAACCTGCTTCATCGTGCGGTAAATCGCCCCAACGACGCTGGCGCGGTATCCTTGAATCTGCCCGATGACGTTGTAGGCGAGCACGCCGTTGGTGCTCAGGCGCGCATTGGCGATGGTGAAAAACTCCCTGGTCGTCAGGTGCGCCGGCAGGGACGATCCGTAACGCGTGGTGGAATAGGCGTCCATGAGGATCACGTCGTAGGTGTTGGTGGAGCGCAGCAGGAACATACGGGCGTCGTTGGTGTGGATTCGGAGTTGGGGGGTTTCCGTGACGTGAAAATATTGCTGCGCGACAGAAACCACAACCGGATCAATTTCAACGGTGTCCACCAGGACATTGGTGTAGTAATGCTGATACGCGCGCTGGGTGCTGCCGCCGCCCAGTCCCGCCATGAGCACGCGATGGATGTTCGTGTTCCAAATCCACGGCATCTGAAAATACTCTGTGTATTCAAAATGCCCCGTGAGGGGAAATACCAGAGACATCCGGGTTTCCCAGGAGCCGTTGAAGCTCAGGCGGCGTGTATCCCCCTCGTCAATCACCTGGATGTGATTGTAGGCCGAGATGCGGTCAAAAATGACGTCGGCCCGCCCGGTAAGGCAGCCCAGCATGGCGCAAAGCCAGACGGCGTGTTTCAGCGCGAGATGGCTGATGCTGTTCATACGCTTTTCATCGGACAAAATATTTAAAATACCTGGCGGAGAACGCCGGCCATCCCGCCCCGGTTGACGTCGGGTAAGGCCGCCTGCCTACCGCCCTGCGCCGCCCAGCCATTTGTCCATTCCCAGGCTTAATCCGGCGAGCAGGATGGTCAGAATCCCGACGGCCCGAAAAATGGTGGTGACCGTCAAATAATCAATGAAAATATAGCCGGCGACAAAGACGCCGGCGATACCGCCGACCGTGCTGGCGGCGTAAATCATGCCGCTGATGGTGCCGACGTGTTCGAGTTGACGGGCGGTGACCCGGATCATGAAGGGCGAAAGGACGGCCAGCACCAGACACGGGAGGAAAAAGACCACCATGCTCCCCAGCGCCGGATCCAATTTTTGCCAGATCATGGGAATTTCCTCACCGGCGGGATGCCGCATGACGATGGCTTCAAGCAGCGGAGGCGCGATATTGGGAATCAACGCTGTGAACAGTCCAGCCACAGCCAAGGGCGCGGCCAGGAACCGCACGCGGCGGAAGCGGTCCGCCAAGGCGCCGCCGATGGCGTAACCGAGCGCCAAGGCGACGAGGATCACGCCGATCTGGCTGACCCAGACATAAAACGAGCCGCCGAAATCCTTGGCCAGATAACGCACGCCAATGATTTCCAGGACCATCACTGCAAACCCTCCCCAAAACACCAGCGCCGCGGTGGCAACCTTGAGCATGGCACAGTTTAGCACTGGGGAAAATCCAGCGCCATTGTCTTCCGGGCAGTTTCTTGACGTTTGTAATGGGTAAAGGGGCTGAGGTACGTTAAAATGCCGGCCACCTTATGACATCGGAAAACGTAAGCCAGACCAGGGTGAATCTGGCGTATCTCATTCCTGTTTGTTTGGTCGCCACCATCGGCGGTTTGTTGTTCGGCTATGACACCGGCGTGATTTCCGGCGCGATCGAGCCGATGACCGTCAGGTTTGCCTTGTCCGCCGTAATGAAGGGGTGGGTGTCTGGCTGCGTCCTGGTGGGATGCGCCGTGGGCGTCCTGGCCGTGGGTCCCTTTTCAGACCAGTTTGGCCGCAAGAAAAGCATGCTATTGGCGGCGGCGATGTTTTTGGCATCAGCCATTGGCACGGCGGTGTCTCCCGGGGTAACTGCGTTTATTCTATTTCGTTTTATCGGCGGCTTGGGCATTGGCATTGCCTCGATGTGCACCCCCATGTACATCGCTGAGATTACCCCGGGCCATTTTCGGGGGCGGCTGGTGGCGGTGAATCAAATTGCCATTGTCACGGGATTGACCAGCGTCTATTTCCTGAATTACGGTATCGCCTGCTGCGGGGACGCGGCTTGGCTGGCGGCCGATGGCTGGCGATGGATGTTTGCCAGTGGCGCCGTGCCGGCGGCCGCCTTTGGACTGCTGTTGCTGCGAATTCCCGAAAGCCCGCGCTGGCTGGTCGAAGCCCGGCGGGAAAAGGAAGCGGAGGCCATCCTGGCCAAAGTGGGCGGAACTGAATTTGCCCAAACTGAAGTGGCAGGCATTCGCGAGTCCATCGCCCGGGAAAAGGGGACGTGGGCGGAGGTCTTTTCGCCGGCCCTGCGCATGCCGCTGGCCTTGGGCATTGCTTTGGCGATCTTGCAACAGGTAACCGGCGTGAATGTTTTCATGTATTTCGGCACCACCATTTTCAAAAGCATGGCCCGGGGCAACGAGGCCACCGCCGGCATGATCCAGCAATCCCTCGTCGGCGTCGCCGGCACCCTCTTCACCCTCGTGGCCATTGCGTGTGTGGACAGGTGGGGACGCAAACCCCTGATGTTCCTGGGCACCTCCGGCATGCTGCTGAGCCTGACGGCCATGGGGGTGATGGCCCAGGCCGTCCAGGTGCCGGCGGATGTGAGCGGTTGGATGCTTTTTTGCATCATCGCTTATTTAGCATGTTTCAGCCTGTCCGCCGGGCCGGTGATTTGGATCATCTTATCGGAGATATTTCCCAACGCCGTGCGTGGACGCGCCATTGGCCTGGCCACCTTTGCCATGTGGATGGCGAATTATCTCGTGACTCAGACCTTCACGATAATGAATGAGGGGTCTGTAGCACAATTTGTGGGTGATTTCTTGGGTAATTCTTCTTTGGACATCAGGGGCGCGCCTATGGGCGGGGGCGAGCGAGTCCGTTACGCGTGGCGACCGGCGGCGACGCGAACT
>JBEKMW010000109.1:0-15754 GCA_049523455.1 Verrucomicrobiota bacterium
GGTGACCAGACGATCCTACGGCTTCCGCACCTATGACGCGATGGAAATTGCCCTGTATCACACGTTAGGACGGCTCCCGGAGCCGGAAGAATCTACCCACAGATTTTGCTGACGAGGCGAAAATCCAAAACGCCACCGCGCAACCATCAGGATTCCCGGGCCGAATATCGCCATGGCCGTAGGTTCGGATATCAGCGTCAACAGCGGTTGGCCGGCCAATCCGGCGTTGTAGACGGTCGCTACTTCCTGGAAACTCAACGCCCGCATCCAGATGGCCAGGTCATCTATCTCGCCATCCCAATTGCCCTGACCGGGCTTCATAGCCGACAGGTTACCACCGATATCCAACTCTGACGAGGGGGACAGCAGTTGTCCGGTATACCCCCAAGTCGGAAATTGGAATTGTGATCAAGTGGGAAGATGTCCGCAACGCGTCGCAGAGCTGCCAATCCGACAACTCCAGTCCCTCCCATGCCCCGACGGCATTGAAGATGGTCCGCAGTTGCGGCCATGCCAGCCCGAACCCGAATCGCGCGCGCTTCAAGACCTCGAAATCAAACAGATCGCTGTCGGTCGTATCGGTCCTCTTGGTCAACGGAACGTTCTTCGCGCTGAGTGCGTCCTGCTGTTCTTTTGGCAGGTTCAGCTTCTTGATGTTCGCCTTGCTGATTCCGGCGCGCGGCCTTCAGGCCGCTTCGGCATTCGAGAGGGATTGGACCATACGATTAACTACACGCTGGCCTCGGTGAGGCGGCGTAAACGCCGCGCTCCGCAACACCTTGCGATTGGAATGGCTCTCAGGACCCACAAGCCTCAACTGCCGCCCTAAAAAACCATTTGTCGTGCTGGTGACAGAAGCTTAACATCGCCGGACCATCAATCAGCAAAAGCGCCGGGCTTGGATGCGGTAATCTGGAATTGATCAATTATGAAAGGATATCAATGAAACGCTGGGCATTTGTCGTGGCTGCACTTTACCTGGTAATTCTCGCCGTGCTGACCGTGCCGGTAGCCCTGCTGGCTTTTGTCCCCCAACTCGGACTGGGTGCCGTCGGCGTGTACTTGGTTTGGCCGTACTAGCTCTGGCTGGTGGTAATGGCTATCGCCCAGTTCGCCCTGCTGGGCGTGCCAGCGCGGGCGGCCAGCCTGCGGCCGGTTACACGCGGTCCAGTCTGGCGGACCGTGCTGGCCAGCGGCCTGATGGCCGGTGGCCTGGCGGTCGGGGCATTCCTTTCCATAGACGAATTCGTGTTCGCCGACCACCCTCCTAACGGGAATTGGATCGTTTGGGTCACGCTCATCTTGGGACTGCTGACGTGGTGTGTGTGGTCAGTGGTTTTTGTTCGCATGAGCCGCAGCGTGCCGCCCTCCGACTGGGTTTCGCGCCAATGCCGCTGGCTGTTCAAAGGCAGCGTTCTCGAACTATTGATCGCCGTGCCGACACACATTGTGGCGCGCTGGCGGGATTACTGCTGCGCCGGGATGATGACGTTCGTCGGCCTCACGATGGGAATTTCCGTAATGCTGTTCGCCTTTGGCCCCGCAGTGTTCTTTTTGTACGTAAAGCGATGGAAGCGATTGCATCCCGGACCGCAAACCTGAGCCATTCAACGATCACGTTCGTTCCATGAAACGGAAGAACAGCGCCTGGCGCGCGATCGGCTCGGTCTTTTGGGCCAGCGCCGCCAACTGCGCTTCGCTCAACGGCGTGAATTCGCGGGCCAGTTGGACGTTTTCCTGCAGTTCCGCGACCGTATGACAGCCGATGATAATCGTGCTCACCGGCAGTGACAGCGTGTAATACATCGCCTCGCGCATCGTGAGCGTGCCGGGCGTTTTGGCGATAGCCCCCAACCCTTCCCACGAGTGTTCCTGGGCTTCCACCGACGGCGGCGTCCAGTCGGATAGGATCCGCCCGCGCGCCGGCACTTTCATGCCGATAATACCCATTTGTTTTTCCACCGCCAGCGGCAGCAACTGCTCGGCGAAACTGAAGTGGTGCTGGTCCGCCGCGTTCAATGCAAGCAGCACGGTGTCAAAGGGAAAGCGCCGGATCATTTCCATCAGCGCGTCAGGCCGGTGATGGCCGGTGATGCCCAGGAAGCGCACGAGCTTCTGGTCGTGCGCCTCTTGCAAGGCGGTCATCGCCCCGCCCGGAGCGAAAATCTGATCAACATCCCCCATCGTACCGATGTCATGAAGCTGCCACAAATCGAGATGGTCGGTCTGCAACAACTTGAACGATTGCTCCAGCATCCGCCACGAACCGTCGCGCGTGCGCTCCTTGGTCTTGCTGGCCAGGAAGGCCTCCGCGCGCCGATGCTTCATCACCTGGCCGATGTAACGTTCGCTCCATCGTTCCGGCCCGCCGTAAATCGAGGAGGTATCCAGATAGTTGACTCCCAAATCGAGGGCCTTCTCCACCAGCGGTACGGCCACCGCCTCGTTGTGCGCCGATTCCATGGCCCCCTGCCCGCCGAGGCTGAAGATGCCGACGCGATATCCGGTCTTGCCGAGATTTCTCGTGGGCATCGCGTTCGGGGTCGCCGGATTGACGGGCAAGGGCTGCGGAGTCGGCGCGGCGTTGGCCGTCGGCGGCAGGGCCGCCTGCGCCAGCATGGCCGTCAGGGCCACGCCGCCGGTCTTGATGAAATCGCGACGGTTGGGATTCGTATTCCCGGGTGAAGGTGATTGCTTCATAATCGCTCCCTTTCGGCAAATCTGGATGTAACGGATATTGGCAGCAAACTAATCCACCCGATGCCGGAAGCAAACGGAAAATGGCGCAAGCCCGAATTCGTAGGACAGGCGTCGCGCCTGTCTCCGTCGTGTGCGTCAAGTTCTGCAAATGGGTTATCATGGTAGATTGCCGGGTAAATCGAGGCGGCGCGTCCGGTACGGCTCGGTACAGCTCTGTCACGGCTTGTCACGGCTTTGTTACGGCCTTGTCACGGCTCGAAAATGAGCAAAGGCCCGTCTTTATTGACTTGTCACGGTGTCACGGCTCCAGGGGGGTAAATACACCCCCCACCCCCCGAACCCCGGTAGGGCCCGACCTGCCGGTCGGCCTCGGACGCTACCGAACAGCCACGAGACGACGGCGCGCACGAACCCCGACATCCGCCCCGACATCCGGTATCGGGGTCCATGTCGGGGGGAGTGACGCGCCCTACCGAAATCAGGGCAATAAAGGGCAATAATGGGCGCTAAAGGTCACGACAGGACACTCTCCATGAACCCGGAAACATGAACCCCGACATCCAATGTCGGAACAAAAACCGCAACACTATTACACACTATTACACCTTCCTGCGCGGCACCCGGAAGCATGAACCCCCTACCGCTTAAACGTGTTTCGATTCCATTCGTTCGCGCTTCGCTTCGGCCACACCGCTGCGGGTCACAGACCCGCGCTCCGGTGGCAGTATCGAGCGCCCGTCGGCTGGCCGCCACCCAGCATTCTGCTCGACCAGCGCGCCCACTACGGTTACCTTGCCGTCCTCTCACCTTAAGGTGAATTATGGACGAATTATTGAAAATTTTGCAGGCCAACGCGACCGAGTCGCGCGAAACCATCGCCAAAATGCTGAACCTCTCCGTCGCGGAGGTCAACCGGCGCATTGCCGATTACGAAAAGCGCGGCGTCATCCGTGGCTACCAAGCCATCTTGAACGAGGACCAACTGGATCTCGACACGGTCACCGCCGTCATCGAGGTCAAGGTCACACCACAGCGTGAAGGCGGTTTCAACACCATCGCCCAGCGCATCAGCCGATTTCCCGAAGTGCGCTCGGCCTATCTCATGAGCGGCACTTACGATTTGCTGCTGTTCATTGACGGCCGCAATTTGCGCGAGGTGGCCGCGTTCGTGAGCGAACGCCTTTCGCCGCTCGAAGGCGTCGTGTCCACTTCCACCCATTTCATGCTCAAAACCTACAAACGCCTCGGCGTGTTGATGGAGTCCAGCCATGCAGAAGAAAGACTCAGTGTCGCTCCGTAACCGCATCAACGCGACGGTGCGCGACATCCCGCGCTCGGGCATCCGCGACTTCTTCGACATCGTCAGCACGATGAAGGACGTCATCAGCCTGGGCATCGGCGAACCGGATTTTGACACGCCCTGGCACGTGCGGGAGTCCACCGTGTTCGCGCTCGAACGCGGCGTGACGCATTACACCAGCAACTTTGGCTATCTCGAGCTTCGCCAGGCGCTGGCCGGATACGTCGCCAAAAAATTCGGCGCCCAATACCATCCAGACAACGAAATCCTCGTCACCGTGGGCGTGAGCGAGGCGCTCGACCTGGCCCTGCGCGCGCTGGTGACGCCCGGCGATGAAGTGCTTTACCACGAACCCTGCTATGTGTCGTATCGCGCGACGATTTTGTTCGCGCAGGGCGTGCCGGTGGCCGTGGAAACCAAGGCGGAGAATGGATTCCGCCTTACGCGCGCGATGCTGGAGGCCAAGGTGACGCCGAAAACGAAGGTGCTGATGCTGAATTTTCCGAACAATCCAACCGGCGCCATCATGGCCCGGCAGGCTTTGGAGGACATCGCCGCCTTTGCGCGTGAGCACGACCTCATCGTCGTCACCGACGAAATCTACGGCGAGTTGACTTATGACGCGCCGCACACGAGCATCGTGAGCCTGCCAGGGATGCGCGAGCGGACGGTCTTTTTGCACGGTTTTTCGAAGGCGTGGGCGATGACCGGCTACCGGCTCGGTTACGCTTGCGGCCCGGAAGAGCTGATCGAAGCGATGATGAAAATCCACCAGTACACCATGCTTTGCGCTTCGTCCATGGGCCAAAAGGCGGCCATTGAAGCGCTCGCCCGGCCGGATTCGGACGTGGGCGAGATGGTGAACGAATATCGCCGCCGGCGGAATTTTATCGCCGCCGCGCTGGCCGAAATGGGCATTGAGTGTCACCGTCCCCTCGGCGCGTTCTACGCGTTTCCGAGCATCGCGAAGTTTGGCCTCAAGTCAAAGGACTTCGCGCTCCGGTTCCTGAAAGAGGAAAAGGTGGCGGCGGTGCCGGGCACGGCGTTTGGCGCCTGCGGCGAGGGGTACATCCGTTGCGCCTACGCGACCAGCATGGAGAATTTAAAGGAAGCGATGGTGCGCCTCAAACGCTTCATCGGCAAACTTGGGTGAGTGCGTGTCCTACGCTGTCATTGCGGCTAAAATTCACCCCATGGTCACGCAAGCAGACATTCAGAACGCATTAAAGGCGGTCAAATATCCGGGCTATTCGCGCGACATCGTTTCGTTCGGGCTGGTGAAGGATGTCTCGGTGTCGAAAGGCGTGGTCAGTGTCGCGCTGCAACTGGCTTCGCCCAATCCCGATGCCGCACAGCAAATCAAGGAAGGATGTGAGCGCGCGTTGATGTCATTGCCCGGGGTAAGCCGCGTTCAGGTGGAAATCCGGCAACCGGCGCCGGGGCCGGGCGATTCCAATCCTTGGGCGAACCAAAGCCGCGTGCCCGGCGTGAAACGGGTCATCGCCGTGGCCAGCGGCAAAGGCGGTGTCGGCAAGTCCACCCTGTCGGCCAACCTCGCCTGCGCCTTGCAGCATCTCGGCGCGCGGACGGGTTTGCTCGATTGCGACATTTACGGGCCGAGCATACCGCTGATGATGGGCGTTCACGAGCGGCCCACGGTCAGCCAGCAGGAACAACTTGTGCCACCCGTGGCCCACGGCGTCAAAGTGATGAGCATTGGCTTGCTGCTCACGGATGACCAGCCGGTGATCTGGCGCGGGCCGATGATTACCAAGACCATTCAGCAGTTCCTCATGGCGGTTGAATGGGGTGAACTGGACTTTTTGCTGGTGGATTTGCCGCCGGGCACCGGCGACGCGCAGCTCTCGCTTTGCCAGGCAGTGGCCCTGGATGGCGGCGTCATTGTCACCACGCCACAGGAGGCCTCGCTGGGCGTCGTGCGCAAGGGCATCGCCATGTTTCACAAAGTGCATGTTCCAATAGTTGGCATTGTGGAAAATATGAGCTATTTTACTACACCGACCGGTGAGCGCGTGGAAATCTTCGGCCATGGCGGTGGGCGGGCCGAGGCGGTGCGCCAGAAGGTTCCGTTTCTCGGTGAAGTGCCGATGTTTACGGAAATCCGGGAGGCGGGCGACCGCGGGGTGCCGATGGTGGTATCGGCGCCAAATCATGCGGCGGGTCTGGCGTTTATCCGCGTGGCCGAGGCGTTGCAGACCAAGCTTGGTTGACGGCCGGGTTTTTATAACAGGCTTAAAATCGGGCATTTGCGGTGGAAAAAATTTGTATTGCTAATTTTTCCCGGCAGACTTAGGTTTGCATAACGGAACATGAGTTAACAAAGATCGGATACGATGAAAGACACTTGTTCGTCGAACGACTTGCTGAAAAATTCCTCGCTCTATAGGGAATTTCAGGCTGAGCGCGAGGAAATTCTCAAGCACAAATGGATTGAGTCGGAGAAGGCGGGCCACGATATCGGGTTCGAGCAGGCATTGACCGATTGGATCATCAAACACCGCACGAGCTGGCGGAGAGCCCGGCACGTGACGACTCCCAATTAAATGACGAACCTTCCTTTAACGCGGCCCGGCGAGGCGGCGAAGGGACATGAAGCCAAATAAAGCAACACGAACCAGCAGGGCCGGAGAGGCAGGTTCGTGATTTTTTATGCCCGCCGCCAGCATCATTCTTGATGCCACCGCCATCCAACGGGTGTTGACGCGGATCGCCCATGAAATAGCCGAACGGAACGAGGACAGTTCGGCGGTCGCACTCGTCGGCATCCCCACCGGCGGCGACCATCTCGCGGCGCGTTTAAGCAAAATTCTGTTCGGCATCTGGAACCATCCGGTGCCGGTGGGCGTCCTCGATGTGTCCATGCATCGCGATGACCTGGACCAGCGTGCCGCGCCCAAGGTGCATCCGACCGTGATCCCCTTTGACGTGACCGGCAAGACGGTGGTGCTGGTGGACGACGTGCTGTTCAGCGGACGGACCACGCGGGCGGCGATGGATGCCCTCAACGACTTTGGCCGGCCCAAAAAGATCCAGCTTGCCGTGCTGATTGATCGCGGCCACCGCGAACTGCCCATCAAGGCGGACTTCGTCGGCAAGAACGTGCCGACCGCGCTGGAGGAGAAAATTTCCCTGCTGCTGGTCGAATCCGGGGCGGCGCGGGACGAGGCCTTGTTAAAACGGAAATAGCCATGGCTTGGACGAAGAAACATCTGCTCGACATCGAATCGCTGACGGCAGAGGAGATCGTCACCGTGCTCGACACGGCCCGCGCGTTCAAGGCGGTCGGGGAGCGCACCATCAAAAAGGTCCCCGCGTTGCGCGGCAAGACCGTGGTGAACCTGTTCATCGAACCGTCCACGCGCACGCGGATCAGCTTTGAGTTGGCCGAGCAGCGCCTGTCCGCCGATGTCATCAACTTTTCCACCGAGGCGTCATCGTTCAAGAAAGGGGAGACGCTCAAGGACACCGCGCGCAACCTGGAGGCGCTCAACGCCGATTTCATCGTCATCCGCCACAGCGCGTCAGGCGCGCCTCATTTTCTCTCGCGGGTACTGGACGCGTGCGTCATCAACGCGGGCGACGGCGCCCACGAGCATCCCACGCAGGCACTGCTCGACACCTTCACCATCCGCGAGCGGAAGGGAAACATTGCCGGGCTGAAGGTGACGATCCTCGGCGATATTCTGTACAGCCGCGTGGCGCGGTCCGACCTATGGGCGCTCACCAAACTGGGCGCCCAGGTGACGCTTTGCGGCCCTTCCACGCTGGTGCCGAAAACGTTTGAAGGGATGGGTTGCCGGGTGACTTACGACGTGGACGAAGCGATCCGCGACGCCGACATCGTGAACCTGCTGCGCATCCAGCACGAGCGCCAGCGCAAGACCATGTTTCCGAGCATCAACGAATACACGCAGCTTTTCGGCCTCAACAAGGAACGGTTGGCCAAAGCCAAACCGGACGCCTTGATTATGCATCCCGGCCCGATCAATCGCGGCGTGGAAATTGACAGCGACATCGCCGATTGCGGGCGGTCTTTGATTCTCGAGCAAGTCACCAACGGCCTGGCCGTCCGCATGGCCGTTCTGTTCCTGATTAACGGCGGCAAAGGCCCGCAGGAAGTGGCGGGCGGGTGAGGCGCAAGCTGACTTAACCCGAAAACCGAAGCTGATCCGGCGTCTCGCTTTGTAGCGCAGACTTTCAGTCGGCCGTTTCACAGGTTGGGGGCTACGGACAGGCAGGCCAGCCTTCGCGGGGCGGATGGGAGGTGTGAAATCAACGTGAAATAGCCTGAAATAGCCTGAAATAGCGTTAAAATCAACGACTTACAACGTTTTATTTCAGAGGTTGCGGGGGGGAGAGTTTATGCATGGTCCGGAGGAACCGGTGAAAAGGGTCGGCCCGGCAGAGGGAGGGGGTATATTTACCCCCCTGGAGCCGTGACACCGTGACAAGTCAATAAAGACGGGCCTTTTCTCATTTTGGAGCCGTGACAAAGCCGTGACAAAGCCGTGACAAGCCGTGACAAATGGAAATGGGAGGACGTGAAGCGTGAAACGTGAAAGCGTGAAGCGTGAAGGGTGAAGCGGTCCAGGCAAACAGAAATGGGAGGGCGTCAACCCCGACATCGGATGTCGGGGCGGGGCGTTAAAGCGTTAAAGCGTTAAATGGTAATTGGTTAAATGAGGCGGAAATCCAATGCTCCAACCGTGAAGGAATTCGGGACGGGCATCCAAAATCCAGAGAAGGCGGAAGGCGCCCGTCCTCCGCAGTAGCTCTGCTACGGAGGGTGGAGAGTGTGGCGGGAGGCTTTCGAAATGGATAAGGCTATGGCGATCCAGTTGGCGCTGCCGGCCCGCGCCGACTTTCAAAATACCAACTTCGTTACCTTTCGCTTTTGAAGCCGGGCAGGTGGGTCAATCGAGGGGGTTGCACCAACCTCCTGATGTTCAGGAAGATGCGCCGTCGTGCATAACATGAAAATGATTACTGTGAAATAAAGTGTTGACAATCCGGCTGATTCGTGTGAATTTATGCCGTTGTGAGTAAACTGTTATATATGCTCGCATTAAAAGGCTCAACCGGGAAGCGAACCTCCGCAGTTGAGCCCAACAACAGGTCCAGCAAGCTGAACCAGTGTCGCAACTGCAAAATAGCTTGAGGCTGACCGGAAGAGAACAAGATAACGGGTAGTAAAAACGGGCGGGCTGCGAATGGCCCGCCCCTTCAATGATGAAACTGCTGAAAGACATTGCGACGATACGTTCAGGATTCCCATTCCGTGGAAAACCGGAGCGCGTGAAAGTCGGCGGTTGCCAACTGGTGCAAATGCGCAATGTTGATCGGAGCTTGGGAGTGATTAACTGTGATTTGGCAACGGTGAAAGCTCCCCCCAATTGGGAAGATCAACGGCTCCAAAGTGGTGACATTCTTTTCACTGCACGAGGACAAAAAAACAGTGCAGGCGTTTTTACTTCCGAAATGCCGAATGCCATTGCCGCTTCGACCTTGCTGGTATTGCGGCCCAAAGACCTTGTTTTTCCATTTTATCTTGCCTGGTATTTGAATCTGCCGAACACGAGGGGGCGGCTACGGACAATGCAGGCTGGTTCCAGCATTCCATTCATTCCCATTGACGGACTCAACGGACTGCCAATTCACCTTCCGGCGATGGAACTGCAGCAGAAGATCGTGGACCTGGTTTCCCTCGGGCAAGAGGAGCAAGCGCTTATGGAGCTAATGCGCCGAAAGCGGCTTGCGCTGATTGAAGGCGCCATCCGAATGTTACTGAAAAAATCGAACTAGACATTTTACTCTGAATAATAATATGAAACCGATCGTCCAGGACGAAATCAACAATGTGGCGTGGCGGGCGTGCGACACGTTCCGCGGCACGATAGACCCCGCGCAATACAAGGATTACATCCTTGTGATGCTGTTCCTCAAGTACCTGTCCGATGTGTGGAAGGACAAGCGAGAGGAATACGAAGAGGAGTTCAAGGGCGACAAGGAGCGCGTGGCGCGGCGGCTGGCGCGGGAACGCTTCATCCTGCCGGAGGGCTGTGATTATTACAACCTCTACGCCAGGCGCAACGAGGCGAACATTGGCGAGCTGATCAATATAGCGCTGGAGCAGGTTGAAGATGCGAACAAGGCCAAGCTGGAAGGCGTATTTCGCAACATTGATTTCAATTCCGAGGCCAACCTGGGGCAGACCAAGGAGCGCAACAAGCGGCTCAAGGAATTGCTGGAGGATTTCGCGGGCGAGGAAATGGATTTGCGCCCGTCGCGGGTTGGCAAACAGGACATCATTGGAAACACCTACCAGTATTTGATTGGCCGGTTTGCCAGCGATGCCGGCAAAAAGGGCGGCGAGTTCTACACCCCCGCCGAAGTGTCGGAACTGCTGGCCAAACTGCTGGCGCCGAAACGGGGTGACCGCATCTGCGATCCGACTTGCGGTTCCGGGTCGCTGCTGATTCAGGTGGGCGACCAGGTGGGCGACACCGATTTCTCGCTCTATGGACAGGAAATGAACGGGAGCACCTGGGCGCTGTGCCGGATGAACATGCTGGTGCATAACAAGGATGCGGCGCGGATCGAATGGGGCGACACGATCAACAACCCGAAGCTCATCGAGAAGGATTCTCTGATGAAGTTCAACGTGGTGGTTGCGAATCCGCCGTTCTCTCTGGACAAATGGGGCGCGGATACGGCCGAGGCGGACAAGTATCACCGCTTTCACCGGGGCGTGCCGCCGAAGAGCAAGGGGGATTACGCCTTTATCAGCCACATGGTGGAAACAGCGGTGGAAGGCAGCGGCAAGGTGGGCGTGGTTGCGCCGCATGGCGTGCTGTTCCGGGGCGGAGGAGAAGGCCGAATCCGCAAGGCGCTGATTGAGGAGAATGCACTGGAGGCGGTGATTGGTTTACCCGAAAAACTTTTCTTTGGCACCGGCATCCCGGCAACGGTCATGATTTTCAACAAAGGGAAAAAACACAAAGACGTGCTGTTCATAGACGCGAGCCGGGAGTTTGTGGAAGGCACAAACCAGAACAAGCTGGGCGCAGAACACATTACGAAAATTGTGGCGACCTACAAAGCGTTCAAGACAGTGGACAAATACGCCTACCGCGCAACGCCGGAAGAAATTGCCGGGAACGATTTTAATCTCAACATTCCACGTTACGTGGACACGTTCGAGCCAGAGAAGCCGGTGGATTTAAAGGCCGTGCAAAAGGAAATTGACGATTTGGAAAACCAACTGGCCGGCGTACGCAAACAGATGGCCAATTATTTGAAAGAACTGAACATTGCATAAAGATGAATATTATGCTATTTATAATGCGTATACTGCGCTAAATAAATATCAATATGACCCTTGAACTGACAAAAGAGGCTTTGGAGCGCGCCTTCAAGCTTTTATCGGGAAGGCTCGATCTGATGCAGGCTGAACCGGTGCGCCTGGTCATCTGCGGCGGCTCGGCCCTCATTGCCATGGGACTGCGGCAGCGCATCACGAATGACGCCGATATTATTGCTGTGTTGGACGCGACTGGCGAATTGGCCAGTCCTGACCCGCTGCCGCCGTTTCTGCTGGAAGCCAGTGCTCTGGTCGCGCGGGATTTGGGGTTGAAAGAAAACTGGCTGAACAACGAACCGAGCCGCAATGACGGCGGGTTATTCCAGATGGGTTTGCCGGCTGGACTGGCCGGCCGCCTGACCAGGCAGATCTTCGGTCCGCGGATGACGATTTATTTTATCGGCCGTTTGGATCAAATTCACTTCAAGCTCTACGCGGCCGCCGATCAACGTGACGACACGCACATCGCAGACCTGCGTGCGCTGAAACCGACCGAAGCCGAACTGGAGGCCGCTGCGCGGTGGGCCATGACGCATGATGTTTCCGAAGGCTTCCGGATGGTGCTCAGGGAATTGCTCAAGCAAATGGGATATGAATCAGCCGCTAAAAACATTTAAGGAGGAATATCAAAACCTGCTGGTGAATTTCCTCTGGCGGCAGTGGTCTGCCTTGGGCGTGGCGGGGCAGGCCAGCGGCAAAGATGTTTGGATCATTGATCCGGAAGCGCTGCTGTTGTTCACCTGCACCCTTGGCCGCGGTGAACCACGCCTGTTCGATGAGATGCTGGACTGGCTGCGAGAGAATGGCCGGTTCCTCAACGTCATGCGTCTCAAGCGCATTCTCCGCATGGAGAAATTTGCCGGGGAGCGGACACTGGCTGCGGTGGCGGCGTGTTTGATGAAAGGCACCGAGACGCTGAAGTGGAAGCGGCTGGCGGAATCGGTCGCGCAGCCTCCGGCAGCGGAAAATTTCTTTATCTCGCCCGATGGCAAACCACTCCCCGTATTGGGCGAACCGGAGCCGCATTTTCTGCGATACGGATTCAAGCGCGGCCCACTGCGGCTGCGCGGCTATTCGCAGAAATTTCGCGCGACCCAGCCAACCAATCTTGCCCTCCAACTCCGCGCCCTGTTTGGCATCAACGTCCGCTGCGAGATCGTGCTCTACCTGCTGACGCACGAGGCGGCGCATCCTTCCCAGATTGCGCGGGAAGCGTATTACTTTGAGCGCGCCGTGCAGGGCACGCTGGTGGACATGCTTCAGTCCGGCGTGGTGCGACTGCGCTCGTCCGGGCGGGAGAAGCATTACTGGCTGCTTCAAAAGCACTGGGCGGAACTGCTGAACCGCCCGGAGCAACTGCCGCAGTGGGTCACCTGGCCGCCCCTGTTCAGCGCGCTGGAAAAAATCTGGTTCAAGGTCAACGAGCCGCGCTTGGAAACGCTCGACCCGCTGCTGCAATCCTCCGAGCTACGACAACTCATGGTCGAAGTCAGGCCAGCGTTTGAGCGGGCGCGGTTTGACAAAATCCTAACCGATGACCGCAATTATTTGGGCGAAACATATCTGCCGGTATTCCTGGCGGACGTCAGCAAGGTGCTCGGTTAAATTATGAACACGCCCAGCCTCCAAGCCAGCCGTAAGACGAAGAAGACACAAGTTGGAGACATCCCTGTCGATTGGGAGGTATGCAAGCTTGGACGTCTCGTGAGCATCCAGAGTGGTGCGAGCCCATCGCTCCACGCTTTAAAATCTGACGGCCTCTATCCCTTCGTGAAGGTCGAAGACTTGAACAACTGCCTAAAATACCAAGCTGAAAGCCGCGAGTATTCGGACAGTGCAGCGGAATTGATTCGAATCGGGAGCGTGATATTTCCAAAACGTGGAGCCGCCATCTCAACGAACAAGGTGCGCCTTGCTGCAAGACCATTGCTGATGGACTCCAATATGATGGCGATCTTCCCTGACGAGGGACGGTTGGTGTCAGAGTTCCTTTACTACACGATCTTATTTCAGAAACTTTATCGGATAGCTGACACATCGACGATTCCGCAGATAAATAATAAACACATCACCCCTTATGCAATCGCTCTGCCGCCCTTGGCCGAGCAGAAGAAGATAGCGGCAGTTCTGGGGCTATGTGACAAGGCAGTCGAGAAGCAGGAGCATCGACTGGCATGGCAGCATCAGTTCAAACAGGGGCTGATGCAGCAACTGTTGACGGGACGGACGCGGTTCAAAGAGTTTGTCAAATCACACAAGAGTAACGTTACACATTTCGGGCCATTTCCCGCCGACTGGCCGGTGGTTTATTTCGGCGGCATCGCCGATGAGATTGGCGAGAAAAACGTGGGCGGCAACGATCTGCCCGTCTTGTCCTGCACCAAGTATCGCGGGCTGGTGAACTCACTGGAGTATTTCGGCAAGAGGATTTTCAGCGAGGACACGAGCACCTACAAAGTGGTGCGGCGCGGAGATTTTGCCTTCGCCACAAACCACATTGAGGAAGGTTCCATCGGCTACCAGAATTTGCACGACGCGGCGCTCATCAGCCCGATGTATACCGTTTTCCGCTCCCGCGATGGGGTTGACCATTCGTTCCTGTTCAAGCTGGTCAAGACGGAACTGTATCGCCACATCTTCGAAGCGAACACGAATGGGTCCATCAACCGGCGCGGCGCGCTGCGATGGGATGACTTCGCCCGGCTGAAGGTGCATCTGCCAAGTGAGCCGGAGCAAAAGCGGATTGCCGCCGTGCTGGATACCTGCGACCGGGAAATTGAGTTGCTGGAAAAGCAACTGGAAGCATTGAAGGAACAAAAGCGCGGGCTGATGCAAAAGCTGCTAACAGGCGAAGTGCGCGTGAAGGTGGGCAAGGAGAATTGAACCATGAACGGGGAAACCGTCGAACAGAATGTGAAGGTGTCCGAAGCAAAGCTCGACCTGCCGGTTGTGTTCATTTCGTATTCACACGATTCGGTGGCGCACAAGCAATGGGTCGGCGAACTGGGGAGCAGGCTGGTCAAGAACGGGGTCGAGGTAATTCTGGATCAATGGGACCTGGGGCTGGGTGACGATGTGCCGAAGTTCATGGAGAAGTCGGTGGAACGAGCGGACCGGGTGCTGATGATCTGCACAGAGAACTACGTGCGGAAGGCAGATGGCGGCAAGGGAGGTGTTGGGTATGAGGCGATGGTTGTGACTGGAGAGTTGGTGAGGAAGTTGGAAACAAATAAGTTCATACCGGTTATTCGGCAGAGTGCCGACGAAGCGTTAATGCCTAAGTCGGTCGGCACACGGCTGTATGTGAACCTGAGCGAGGGGCATAATTTCGAGCAGGAATTCGACAAGCTGCTGCGGGAAATTCACTCCGCCCCGAAGCTGCGGAAGCCCGAGCTGGGAAAGAATCCTTTCGAGGGCGAAGGGGGCGGCAGTTTGCTTCCGGCCGTTGTTGCAGCGGAGGTGAAAGTAGAGGATGCCGGGGCAATGTATGCGGTGGGCCTAGCGTTGGCCCAGCGGGAAGATCTGATAGGCTGGCGGAAGCTGGTGCAAAAGACGCGGGAACCGCTGGCCAGAAATCTGATTGCGTGGAGGAGTGCTTACGAGGGCAAGCCGGCCCGTCTTGTTGACTTGCAGAGGATCGTGACCGATGGCGTGACGGTTTATAGCCCGTTGATTAGCCTGGCCGTGGCGGGTGCGGTGTCAGGCAAGCCCAAGTTCAGCAACCAGGCAAGCATTCTGGATGAGCTAATCGAGCCCGCTGGATGGAACGGGAGCGGCATGACCTATCTGACACAGATCCCGTGGGCGTCCATGTTCACTTTCCAAGCGGTGCATGGGGCAGCGTGTGTCTTTTGTGGGGCACTGATGAAGGGCATTGAGATTTCCCGCGCAAGAGTGCGTGACTCCTACAGCACAGAGATGGGAGAACTGTTCAAGCAGCCTTCTTTGGTTGGATGGCCGCATTCGCTGGGCGAGCGACCCGATTTTGCGTGGAGTTACTTGGCCAGCCTGTTCGAAAAGTGGGGTTGGCTCGCGGAGTTGTTCGGCTCGAGGCAGGAGTACGAATCCTCGCTCGTGGCTTACTACCTAGGGTTGCATGTCCAGGAGTTGGCTAATCTCATCGCGGGCGGCAAAGAAGCCGTGTTGGAAGCGGACGGGCATATGCCGCTTGTTCCGGTTCACACTTTGCGAATCGGGGCTGACCAAGGTAATCGGTCTTACAGGATGCTGGTCCACTCCCCAGAGGACGTGAGGGCCATTTGGAGAACTCTTGGTGTGAAGGATGCACAGATGGCGGTGGCTTGGGACAAATGGTTGAGCCTGACGCTGCGGACGATGTATCGTGGGCAAGGGCCTTCGTGGCGCCGGCATTT
>JBEKMW010000110.1:0-17282 GCA_049523455.1 Verrucomicrobiota bacterium
GGCTGCTGCATGGCTTTCTCGAAAATCCCGAGGATTTTCTCTGGACCATTCTGGTGGGCAACACCCTGGCCAATTTCTTCATCCTGGGCTGGACCATCGCCAAGCTGCACCAATGGCTGGGGGCGCAACGGGCCTGGATCATCGCCATTTTCGCCGCCGTGGTTTTTCTTTTTTACGCCCTGTTCGACCTGCTGCCCAAGATGCTGTTTGGCGCGCATCCCAACCAGCTTTGCCTGGCGGCCGCCGGCTGGTTCCGCTTCATACGCCTCGCTCTCAGTCCCTTGGTTTCGATCATGCAGGGCGCCTCGCGGCTCCTGCTGCGCGAAACTGGCGGGCGCGCCTTCCTCGGCCGCCTCTTTGGCAATCGCGAGGAAATGCGCGCCGTCATGCAGGAAACCGCCCAGGCCCTCACCAGCGATGAGCGCGCCATGATCAACCGCCTGTTGGACCTCGAGAATATCACCGTGCGCCAGATCGCCACGCCGTTGGCGCGCGCGGTCACGGTGGAGGCGCAAACGCCCATCGGCGACGCGCTGGCGTTGGCGCGCACCAACAAGCTGTCGCGGCTGCCGGTCTGGGAGTCGCGCGACGGCCGGCGGCGCATCTCCGGCCTGTTATTGTTGGATGCACTGCTCTATCGCGGCGGTCTGGAGCCCGCTAAACCGGCCGCGGCCCACCTTTCGCCCGCGCTGTTTGTTAATGAAAACATGCGATTGGAAATCGCCCTGCGCCTGATGCAACGCGCCGGCCACCGGCTCGCCATCGTGCTGGACCGCAAGCGCGAAGAGATCGGCATCGTGAGCCTGGAAGACATTTTAAAAGTCATGTTTGGCGAGGTGAAGTTGTGATGAAAATGACTAATTCCTAAATCCGAATGACGAAAGAAATCCAAATGACGAATCTCGAATGTCGAATGGGAATTCGACGTGGATTCCACCATTCGTCATTCGTCATTCGTCATTCACTCCTTGTCAGAGTTCGGTCCTTCGCCTTTCGAATATGAACTGGGATGCGGCCATTTTGATGCTGCTGAAAATACTGGCGGTGCTGGCGCTGGTGTTGACGAACGGCTTTTTTGTCGCCGCCGAGTTCGCGCTGGTGCGCGTCCGTGAGACGCAGTTGGATGCGGTGAAGGTCCAACGGCAGGCGGCCAGGCTGGCGCGGCATATTGTCCGGAATCTCAATTCCTATTTGAGCGCGACGCAACTGGGCATCACCATGGCCAGCCTGGGTTTGGGCTGGATTGGCCAGCCGGTGTTTGCCGCCCTGCTGCAACCGCTGCTGGCGCCCCTGGGGGTCAAGTCGGTAATCTGGCAGCATTCCATTGCCTTTGCCGTGGGCTTCAGCGCCCTGACCTTCCTGCACATCACCGCCGGCGAGCTGGCGCCCAAGTGGCTGACCATCCAACGGCCGTTGCCGGTCGCCCTCTGGGCCGCCCGGCCCTTGCAGTGGTTCTACCTCGCGTTTTATCCGTTCAACCGCCTGCTCAACCTGGCCGCGCGCGCATTGTTGCGCCAAATTGGCATCGAGCCTGACGCCGCAACCGGCGGCGGGCAGACCGAGGAGGAATTGCGCCTGGCCATTACCTCGGTCCAGCGAACCACCTTCGACCGCAATATCGTGTTGAATGCGCTCGATTTGCCGCACCGCATCGCCCGCGAAGTCATGCGCCCCCGTCACGAAATTGCCACGCTCAACACCGACGCCACGCTGGAGGAGTGCGTCGCCTTCGCGGAGCGCACGCGCTACTCGCGCTTTCCATTGTGCGAAGGCGGAGACCTGGACCAGACGCGCGGTGTGGTTCATATCAAGGACCTGTATCCGGTGCTCCGCAAGTCCGCGGGCGCCACCGCGGCGGCTTTGCTGCCGGTGGCGCGGCGCCTGATCTACGTGCCGGAAACCGGACGGTTGGAGAAACTGCTGCAATTGTTTCTCGAACGCAAATCGCACGTGGCCATGGTGGTGGATGAATACGGCGGCACCCAGGGCATCCTCACGCTGGAAGACGTAATGGAAGAACTCGTGGGCCAGATTCAAGATGAATTCGACGAGGAAAAACCGCAACTGACCCGCCTCGGCGAAAACGCATGGGAGGCGGCGGGCGCGCTGCCGCTGCACGAATTGGAGAAGGTCGTGGGCGAAATCGCCCGCGCCGAAAGCGCCGCGACTGCCAGCGGCTGGATCACCGGCAAGCTCGGCGGGTTCCCCAAGGTCGGCGACAAATTGACAATTGGCGCGTGCGAATTGTCCGTCGAGGAAATGGACGGCCCCCTCGTTGGCCGGTTGAAAATCATCCGGCACGCGGAAGCCACCGAAGATACGGCCTTCACCCCCGCTCCGCCCGATTCAAAGAAGCACCAATAACAGCCTCTTACACCCTCTTACACCCTCTTCCAGCCTCTTCCCATCACACTCTTACCATCGCGCCCCGCGAAAAGCAAAAATCGCCGTGACCACGAAGATGGCGGCATCCACCGCCACCGCCGGCCACTGCTGGCTCAGCACCGCAGCGGCGCCAAAGAGCAGCAGCGCCCCCAGCCAGACGCCCAGCGGGTGGTAATCCGGGGTGCTCCTTTTTCGCAGCCGCTTGTGGATCAACAGGGGCGTGACGATGGCCAGGATCAACAGGGTAACGCCGGCCCAGCTCAGAAAATTGATGACCGGCGCGTCGCACCAGGTGAGCGGCAGGCGGGTGGGTTCCCACCGCCAATAATGCTTCACACTCGACGCAAACGGGTCGAACGCCAAATCAAACAACGTGGCCAGGATGGCCGTGAGGCCGATGAGCCAGAAGCCGTAGGCTTTGGTCTTCCGCCAGGGCCGCAAGATCAGCCGCCCCACGCCGCGCGCATTCAGCAGCACGACCACCCACACCAGGGGCACCGCCCACGGCACTGTGTCGAAAAGCTTCGGCCCCGCGGCGGCCATGAACAGGAAGGGACCAAAGGGAATACCGGTCTTCACACCCAGCGCCTGCACCCCGCCGCCGGCCACGGCGATGATCAGCGTGGCTCCCAGGACGTTCTGCCACGGTAATTGCCGCGAGAGCGCGAATACCGTGCTGACGGCCGCCAGTGAAACCAGCAACCCCTCCGGCCAGTTCGCCTGGTCGGCCAAAGATGGTGACGACCACAACCAGGCAAACGCCGCCGCCAGGGACAACGCCGCCAGGACGGCAATCGGCCAGTGCAGCCACGCCATGGTCCTTCCGTCGGGAACGGAGACTGGCTGACTTTGGGACGCCGCTGCTGGTTCCATGTTTTGGCAACGATAGGAACTTTGAGCGTTGGACGCACTCAAAATCAGTGGCGGCAGGCCGGCCACCACGAATTCCCTTGTGTCGTGGCAGCAAAGTTGCTCTTTTAGCGCTCCATGAGTTTGGACGAAGTTTGGAGCCTCATCAAACACTGCGCCAGCCAGATGGACGCGCGCTACGGCGACGTGGTCTTCGACGAATGGGCGATCGTCTCACTGGTGCACAACAAGGCGCGCATCCTGCATTACACCGGCCCGCGCAATGACGATTTTCTGAAGAATTTTGCCCGGGACCTGGGCTCCTTGCGCATGGAGTTGCTCGGCGGAAAATACGGCGCGGGCGACTTCGAGTTTTCGCGGCACGGCGTCGGCACCGGGTTTGAGTCGTTTATGGTATTGGGTGCGGGCGCTTATCTGATTTGCAACAACACGCGCGAGTCCATGGATACCCTCACCCAAAACCCCCTCTGGCTCGGCGCGCAGGTGCTGTTTGTGGAACTGGCCGAAAAAATCCGCCTCCACCCGCTCGAGCTTTCCGGCGACACCCAGTTTTTCAAAAAGCCCGCCTGACTGCGCCACGACCTCGTTCAGCCAAGCAATCCTTTCCACAGGAAATAACCGTAGGCGATGACCAATAAAGCGCCGACCACGCGCGGCAATCGTCCGAAAACCCCGACGAAGAATAGATGCACCAGCGTCGAGCCAAACAGGAGCAACATCGCCAGTTGGTAATAGTGAGGCAGCTCCATCGTGTTAAACATCGTGTAAACGCCGATGCACAAGGGAATCGAAATGTGTGCGTCGCCCACCTGCGAGGTATAGACGGTTTCCGGCTGGCCGCGGAAGCCATAATAAAAGGCCAGCACGGCATTGGGCAGCACCGTAATCCAACCGCTGATCCAGTCGAGGTGGGTCTTGATGAAACCGCCTTGAGCCACGTGCCCCACCCAGGCAACCAGCCAGTCGGTGCTCACGTAAATGGCGTAGGCGCACACCGCCAGCAACGCCAGGTCGAACGGCAGCATCCAGTCCAGCGATTTGCCCTGGCGCACGTTGTTTTTGAGCACTTCAAAAACGTGAAAGCATTGCCAGAACAGGAACAAGCCGATCAATACCAACCCTTCGTTGAAATCGATTTTGCCGTCGCGCCCAAACACCCAGACGGTGCCGGTAAAAAAGAGCACGGCCAGGAGCGTGAGCAGGAGTGATAACCGGTTTAACTCGTAAGCCTTGCTGCCGGTTTTGCGCTTTTTCGTCTGCGGCGGCAGGACTTTCATCCCCCAAATCACCGCCGGCAGTCCCAGCACGAGCGTCATGTCGGTAACGTTGTTGACCAGTGAGTTGCCCATGACGTCCGCCCCGGACCCGCCGTCGCGGCCGAGGATGTAGGCAAAGATCAGGTTGCCCATGCCCGAACAGTACGGCATCACCAGCGTGCCCAGCACCGTGCCTTCGAAACCGCTGGCGCTCATCGCTTCCAGCCGCCAGATCATCACCAGCGAGGCGGCCACGAACACCGCCAGAAACAGCCACGGCGCCCAGGGGCCTTTGGCTTCAATCCAATGGAGAAACGGGTTGAGCACGCGCGGGAGTCTAACCAAAAACTTTTCCAGCGCGACAAACTTCTGGCATTAGCGCCGAATATTCCTACTATAATCCCTGGATGATTTATTTTGATTACAACGCGACCGCGCCGGTGATGCGCGAGGCGCGCGAAGCCTGGCTGGAAACCACCGAGCGGATCGGCGGCAACCCCTCCAGCATGCACCAATTTGGCGCGCGGGCGGAGCGGGCCATGACCGACGCGCGCGAAAAGCTCGCCGCCTTTCTCGGCTGCCATCCGCTCGACCTCATCTGGACCAGCGGCGCCACCGAGGCGAACAACACCGTAACCCACCATTTCGCCCGCACCCTCGACCCCAAACGCGAGGTCTGGATTTCCTCGCTGGAACATCCCTGCGTGATGGAATCGGCGCAGCATTATTTTGGCGGGCGCGCGCGGCTCATCCCCGCCACCCGCCAGGGAGTGATTGACCTCGATTGGCTCACCGCCGAACTGGCCGATTCGCGCCCCGGCCTGGTGGCGGTCATGGCCGCCAACAACGAGACCGGCGTCATCCAGCCCTGGCGCGAGTTGCTGGCCATCTGCCGGCAATACCGGGTGCCCTTTTTTTGCGACGCGGTGCAATGGCTCGGCAAAATGCCCGCCCAGGGACTGGGCGAATGCGATTATCTCAGCGGCGCGGCGCACAAATTCGGCGGCCCGCGCGGCATCGGCTTCCTCAAAGTGCCGCACCGCAGCCACCTCACCCCCCTGTTGCACGGCGGCAAACAGGAAGGCGGCCGGCGTGCCGGAACCGAAAACGTCGCCACCCTCGTGGCCATGCTGGCGGCCCTGGCCATCCGGGAAAAGCAAATGAGCCGCGGCGAACACATCTTGCGCGGTATCTGGCGCGACCATTTTGAACGGCAATTCCTGCGCGTGGCGCCGGATGCGGTCATCGTTGGCGCCGGCCAGCCGCGGCTGTGGAATACCGTTTCTGTGCTCATGCCCGAGGGCGACCGGAAACATCAATGGGTCATCCGGCTGGACAAGGCGGGCTTCGCCGTTTCCACCGGCTCGGCCTGCACCACCGGCAAGGAAGAGCCCTCGCATGTGCTGGCGGCGATGGGATTCAAAGGCGCCCAGGCCGTCCGGGCCGTGCGCTTCAGTGGCGGCTGGGAAACCACCGAAAGTGATTGGGATGCCTTGCTCAAGGGACTCGTCCGGGTCCACGCCGAAATGCATCAGGGCAAGACGTAGGGTGCTGTCACAGAAATTGCCTTCCAATCCATTGACCTGTCGCCGGTTGTTTGACTGCGGAAAAAACGAATTGCGGGACGGGGGGAGGAGTAAAATCAACGTGCGCAATATGGTTGAATAGTGTTGAAGAGGTGTGTATGGGGCCATCTTATCCGAGGGCGCAGATGGCGCGAGGGAGACCGGCGATTTTTCATTTCGTGTCATAGACGCCATTGAAACACGGTTGGGGGTTTATGAATAGGCGACGGTCGCTCTTTATGCATCTTTTCAACCGTATTTTCGACCCGCAGGAACAAAGCAGAAATGGGAAGGCGTGAGGGGTGAACCCCGAATGCTTTCGGGGCAGGGCGTTAAAGGCTTAAAGAGTTAAATCGTTAAATGGTAATTGGTTAAATAAGGGGAAAATCCAATATGTTTCCCGCGGCCTCGGCGATGTTGGCCGGGGTGGGGCCGGCCTTCGCCCAGGCTACAGCCCGGCAGGGGGGTGTATTTACCCCCCTGGAGCCGTACCGCCGTCCCAAGCCAATAAAGACGGGCCTTTTCTCATTTTCGAGCCGTACCAAAGCCGTACCAAGCCGCACCAAGCCGTCGCAAATGGAGGTCGGAGGTCGGAGATCGGAGGTCGGAGAGCCGGGCAAGCTGACGATGGCGGCGCGGTTGCGCCGGGAGACGACACTTTGGCTCAAAGCGATTGCGGCTGGTGAGGGTTTGGGCACGTCGAAGAGCGCAAACGCTCGGCTGCACGAATGGATGCAACGAAATCAATCCGCGTGAAAAATGAACCATTCTATGGCTGACACCTTTTGCGGATGGAAGCGTTGAATCAGTTAAATGGTTAAATGAGCGAAAGGTGATCCCAAAAGAAAGCGGAAAGCGGGTTTTGACAGGATGAACAGGATGGGGGGAAAGCGGAGAGCGGAGAGTTCAAGTGCCTCACCCTGGCCCGAACGAACCGCTGAACAAAACATCAAACCATGACCTGCAATCCAAAAACTGGACAGGTGGTCGTTTGGCCGTCGCCGTCGGCTAAGCTGCAGTTCGTCCGCTCCCTTGTAGGCGTACTGGTTCGTCACCGCGAATTCTTGACGAGGAGTTTCATTTTTGCCAATTATAAATTCACATAGCTGGAATGGTCGCATCCCTCACCGAAAGCGAATCGGGCGTTGTGAAGTGAAAACTCTTCCGAACAGCGCCCTTGTGTTGACCGGGACAGCACTAGGAGGTGGGCAAGCTGTTTGGCTGTTTAGTTTGACGTAGGCGAGCTTTCTCATCGTTCGTAGCCGAGGAGCCAGTCCAGCGTTTAAATTTCATTGGCACCATGGGAGCTATGGTTGGCGTGCAGGGTTCAAATCAGGCCATGGCGCAGGCACAGGCATCTTCCACGGCCGGCCAGCAGCCAGAGGGAAAGCAGGAGCAGCAGAAAGTTTTCCAGCAACTTGTGGCAGATGTAAACTTCGCCGGTGCCGCAACCGCAATCAAATTTCACCGCGCAAAACGGAATGTGCAGCAGGGGTTGGAGGACCAGGGCACGGTGCCACACGAGCACAGTGAACGCAATGAGCATCGCCGTCAGCAGCAGAGCCGTCCCGCGCACCGCAATCCCGGCCAGCAACAGCAGGCCGCAGAATATTTCAAACCACGGCACGCCGGCGGCCACCAGGTTCAACGGCCAGTGGTTATGGACGAGATCGTACTGCCGCAGCAACCTCAGAAAATCGAACGGGGCCAGCGCCTTGCTCGCTCCTGTGTAAAGAAACATCGCTCCCAGCAGCCAGCGCGCCACGACGGCGGCAGCCTCGAAAACCATTTGCTTTCGGTTCTTTGGGTTCATCGTCATTTGGCCGGTGCGCTCGAATCCTTGCCGTTGCGTCCGTCCTTTTCAATGGGCCAGCCGTTGGTGGTCCATTCCGTCATGCCGCCCCCGTAGATGAAGAGCTTCTGGTTGGCGACCCCGTCATCGCGGAGTGAGAGGGCGGCGGACTCGCTGTCATCGCAGTCCCCGCCATTGCAATAGACCACGATCTGTTCGGCCTTTTGGCACACCGGCAGCACGGCATCCAGGTATTTCTCGGGGTGATAGGGATCAAACTCATAGGCGCCGGGAATATGCCCCTCGCGATAGCGCTCGGCGTCCCGCGCGTCCACGAATATGAGCGCGCCGTCGCTCCGGCGCGGATCGTGGAAAAGCTCCTGCGCCCGGTGGCCGTCAATCAGTTGCAGCCCCAGCTCCTTCATCCGGGCGGCCAGCAGTTGGGCGATCGAGACGGGCGGGCCGCTCGCGCCCCCGACCGGGTTGGTCAAAGTGCCCCCGGCGGGTGGCGGCCCCAGCGGTCGGGCCATGCCCCCCGGAAAATAATTTCGACCCAGTTTGAGGCCGAGCGGTGAGACCTGGTTGGCGGCCAGCGCGAAGACGACGCCGGCCACCGTCACCAGGACGGCTTCGCCCAAAATCCTTCGGGCCGCTGCCCGGTGCCGGGACGCGGGACATTGAATCGGTTGATCGCTCATGCGGGCGCCTGGAAAATCACCGGACCGGGCGGTGCCACAGGCCTGCCCCCAGCCTTAACCGGACGATGAATCCAAGACAATCATTTTTAGGCGAAAATTGGCGTGGGTTAACCATGGAATAAAGGAGCGGAATTTTACACCGTCTTATGATGAAGTTTTGCTTTTTTATCATAATCACTTTTTGGGCAACAAATCGCAAAGAATGGCTTGCCAGAAGCCGCCGGGTGCTTAAATTATTGCACCAGTGAAAGCGGCGGCAACCAACGTGTTCCGGGGCGGCGAGTCTGCGGCCACCGGCCGGGTAGTGTCGTCGCGACAGTTCACTCTGACGAAACCAGTGCAATACCATCAGGTTCCTATGAAAATAACAACCTCCGCAAAAATCCTCGCCATCGCCGCTCTGATTGGCGCCGCCGCCGCCTGGTCCGCCCGGGCCGCCGACGCCACCGCCAATTGGAATTCCAGTTGCGCCGCCTGCCACGGCAAGGATGGCAAAGGCCAGACGATGATGGGACGCAAGCTCGGCATCAAGGATTTGACCGATGCCAAGGTGCAGGCCGCGTTCACCGACGCCGATGCCACCAAAGCCATCAAGGAAGGCGTCACCGCAGACGGCACGGTAAAGATGAAAGCCTTCGGCGACAAGTTCAGCGATGACGAGATCAAGGCGCTGGTCGCACAGGTCCGGTCTTTCAAGCCGGCGCCCTAAGCGCGTGTCTGAAAATTGTGGCGGCAGCCATCTCGGCTGCCGTAGCGTCAGGCATCCGTGCCTGACGTAGAGGGCGGCATCCGTGCCGCCCGGACCAGTTGTGGACTGGCGGAGACGGTCGGAGAATTTCAATGTCGCCCTGCTGGCGGGAGGTTTTTCCGCCGGGCTGGAAGCCCGGCTCTACGGCAGGCCAGGAGGCCCGCCGCCACATTTTCGGACACGTTCCAAGTGTTCGATTCGATTCCGCCCAACCGGGAGCGCAGCCCGCGGGCCGGGACGCCAGCACCAGAAAGGCGTTTTACGGTGAAGGCCTGGTGTGTCGCCTCATTTCCAATCCCAATGACTTTAAGAAATGTTACAACACACGTTAATAAATTCTACTGTTTTGACTTCAACCAATTTTGGGGTAATAAAAGGCAAGGGAGGGTTTGCGCGCTTTTGGCCGGCCCGTAGATTGTTACCGTCATGAAAGCGGCAACAGCGCGACGGTCTCCCGCGGGCAAAGCCACTGCCAGCCGGTCGGGGATTCGAGCGCGCTCAGTCCGGTCTCCAGTTTGCCCATGACGATGCGGCATTTATCAAACACACCATGAAAACAACACTGCTCGCCAAGTTAACCGTCATTGCCTTCCTGGCCGGAGGCGCCTCCTGCTGGTCCACCCGGGCCGGCGATGTCACCGAAAATTGGAATGGCAATTGCGCCGCCTGCCACGGCAAGGACGGCAAAGGCCAGACGACGATGGGACGCAAGCTGGGCATCAAGGATTTCACGGACGCCAAAGCCCAGGCAACCTTCGATGACGCCGCGGCCGCCAAAGCCATCAAGGAAGGCATCACTGAAAACGGCAGCTTAAAGATGAAGGCGTTTGCCGACAAATTCAGCGATGACGAGATCAAGGCCCTGATTGCTCAAGTGCGCAGTTACAAACAGTAACCCGGGCCCGCCCGCCGGCATTGGTCGGGCGGCAGTCCTGGAAAACCGGAAGCCAAAAAAGATAGCGCCAAATCATGCGCCGCTTCAGATTGCCCCCGCAGATCCTCCGGCTGGTGCTGTTGACCCTGGCGATTGTGGGAAGCTACCTGGTCGCGCGGACCCTGCTCACGCCGCAGTCGTTCGGGCAATACGGGTGGTATCGCGGGGATGCGCTGGGGGAAATCGCCTCGCGCACACCGGTTTTTGCCGGGGCCAAAGCGTGCGCCGAATGTCACACCGACGTGGCGCAGAAGCTGGCACATTCCGAACACAAGACCGTCGCTTGCGAAGCCTGTCACGGCGCCAATCGCGAACATGCGTTCAACCACGACGTCGCTCCGCTGAAAGTGCCGGACAGTTACTGTCTTCGCTGCCACGAAGCCAACCCGTCGCGTCCGAAATGGTTCAAGCAAATTGTGGTGAAAGAGCATTACGGCGTAACGTGCACGGACTGTCACCTGCCGCATCAACCCACCCAAACTCCATGAAAACCCAACTCAACCGGCGCTACGCGCTCGTTCGCTTGGGCGCGGCGATCGCGGGCGTGCTTACGCTGCCGGTGGCGCGCAAGGCCAAGGCGGCGGTCCAAAATTTCTTCGTTTCCTCCGGCGCGCCGAAAGATTACGACGCGACAGAGCACAAATGGCTGATGTGCCTTGATGCCACCAAATGCATCGGCTGTGGTTTATGCGCGGAGGCGTGCAAAAAGGAAAACGACGTTCCGCCAGGGCCTTATTACCGCACCTGGGTCGAGCGCTACATCATCACCAAGCCCAAACCCGGTTCATCGGATACCCGCGGCGAAACGCTGGTGGATTCGCCCGATGGCGGTATGCACGGATTTTCCGGGTGCCCGGTGCCGACCGCGCAGATCGAGCAGTCGTTTTTTGTCCCCAAGCTCTGCAATCTGTGCGAAAACCCGCCGTGCGTTCAGGTTTGTCCGGTGGGCGCCACGTTCAAGGCGCCGGACGGCGCCGTGTTGATTGACAAGACCTACTGCCTGGGCTGCGGATTTTGTATTCAGGCTTGTCCCTATGGCGCCCGGTTCCTAAGCCCGGTCACCCACACGGCTGAGAAATGCACGCTGTGCTACCATCGCACCACGCGCGGCTTGAAGCCGGCCTGCGTCGAAATCTGTCCGGCGCAGGCGCGAATCTTCGGCGATTTGAAGAACTTGACGCCTGATGACCCGCTCCGACAATTTTATGAAAACAATCGCACGCAGGTGCTCAAGCCGCATCTGGGAACCGTGCCGCGCGTCCTTTACGCGGGTTTGGACGAGGAGGTAAGATGACCGGCGCATTGACCAACACCGTCGCTGAGGCGATGCCGGCCTTTACCGGCTATGTGTATCCCAACGAGGCGACGGCCCATCCCATCTGGAGCGTGCTGATTGTTGTTTACCCCTACATCACGGGTTTGGTGGCCGGCGCCTTCATCATGGCCTCGCTGGTGCGGGTGTTCAAAGTCAAGGCGCTCGAGCCGGTCTATCGCTTTTCCATGCTCACCGCCCTGGCTTTTCTGCTGTGTGCGCCGCTCCCATTGTTGTGCCATCTGGGCCATCCCGAACGTTGTTTCGAGATCATGATGACGCCGCATCTGACGTCGCCCATGGCGGTTTTTGGCTTTGTGTATGCCTGGTATCTGATGGCGGTGCTGCTGCTGGAATTGTGGTTTGATTACCGGCATGACCTGGTGGTTTGGTCAAAAACCGAGACCGGCTTGAAGGGAATCCTTTACCGGCTGCTCACCGTCGGGGTCACTGACATCTCCGAGCCGGCGGTGAAACTGGATGCCAGGATGGGACAAATCCTTTCCATCGTGGGCATCCCGTCGGCATTTTTGTTGCACGGTTACGTCGGCTTCATTTTCGGTTCCATCAAGGCCAATCCCTGGTGGGGCAATCCCCTTATGCCGATCATTTTCATCCTGTCCGCCATGTCGTCGGGGATCGCGCTTTGCGTTTTCAACTATCTGGCGCTCACCTGGATCCGGCGGCGCCAGGTGGACATGCGCTGTCTGGACGCGATGGCGATGTTTCTTTTTTACGCGCTGGTGGTGGACGCGGCGGTGGAAGCGCTGGACTGGCTTCACCGGGCCTTTGCGGCGGAGGAAGGTTTTCAGGTGCTGCAGGTGATGATCCGCGAAAAGCTCTTCTACACGTTGAACGTGGGGCAGGCGGCCATCGGCACGCTATTGCCGTTCCTGTTGCTCGGATCGCTGCAACTGCTGCGCCGGCGCGTGCCGGAGCTCGTTCGCCGGCGCATGATTTTCAGCAGTGCCGTGATGATCCTGGCCGGCGTGCTGGCGATGCGTTGGAACGTCGTCATGGGCGGCCAGCTTTTCTCCAAAAGCTTGCGCGGTGTGATGAGCCATAAATTTGAATTCACCGGCGGCGAAGGCTGGGGCATGAGCCTCTTCCTGTTAATCCTGCCGTTTGTCATTCTGACCGTGCTGGTCAAACTGTTCTATTCCGAACGCCTGCCCGCCAGCGAACCGGCGGCGCAGGCTGGCGGCGCGGCGTAATCGTCGCCCGCGGCGTCGCCCGCCCTTGTCGGGTGGAAGCGAAGCGGAGACGGGCGTGGAAAACATCAGACGCACCGGAAAGTCGCAGGCATTTTAAATCCCTCTTGCCCCAAAGAGCCGCGTACCAGGGCGTATCCAGCAACGCCCGCATCGGGCGTGCTCTCCAACTTCCGTTTTCGGCATCAATGCGCGCTCCTCGGATTCGGACACTATCTCCCGGCGGGTGGTGTCCTGATTTGTCTTCGGAGCGCGGGTTTGCGACCCGCAGCGGCTTGTTTTGCATGGGGATGTGCTGCGGCTCATAGAGCCGCGCTCCTGAATTTGGGACACTTGCTCCCGGCGTTCGGATTTGCCAAAAACGTTGAGCTTCTGGCAAGATAGGCGTCACGAATTCCAGCGAAACCGGTAAAATCAATGCCCTGCGGCTGGAGAAAAAGTTTGCCGGTGGAAAAATTGAAGAGCGAAAACGCAAGACAACATTGACACCGAATGGAAACGAACAAAGATAATCCCGGTCCCGTCCCCGCGCGTCCGTCTCTGTTGCGCAACTGGCTGAGCCTGACCGGATTGGTCACGGTCATCGGCGCGCTCTTCTCGTTTATTCAGTTGTTCATCCTGGATACGGTGGCGCACTTTTCGAACCCGTATATCAGCATCCTCACCTGGATGGTGACGCCCGCCTTTCTGGTTCTGGGATTGTTTCTGACCGTGGTTGGGGAGTTGCGCGAGCGGCGCCGGCGCAAGGGAGCCGTCTCCTTGATCGCCACGGTCCAGATTGACCTCTCCCGTCCGCGTGACCGGCGCAACATGGCCATCTTCCTGGTCGTGGCTGTGCTGTTCCTCCTGCTTTCGGCGGTGGGCAGCTACAACTCCTATCAATTCACCGAATCGGTGCAATTTTGCGGAGAAACCTGCCACACGGTGATGAAGCCGGAATTGACCGCCCACGCGTTGGGGCCGCACGCACGCGTGGCCTGCGCGGATTGTCATATCGGGCCGGGCGCGAGCTGGTTTGTCCGGTCCAAACTTTCCGGCTCCTACCAGGTCTATGCGACCCTCTTCTACAAATATCCGCGTCCCATCCCCACGCCCATCAAAAACCTGCGCCCGGCGCGCGAAACCTGCGAACAATGCCACTGGCCGCAACGGTTCATCGGCAATCTGGACCGCACCTTCAACTACTTTCTGAGCGACCCCACCAATACGCCCTATTCCATCCGCATGTTGCTCAAAATCGGCGGGAGCGATCCTCTGCTCGGTCCGGTGGCCGGCATCCATTGGCACACCGCGGTCAGCAACCGCGTGGAATATGCGGCCACGGACCCGGCCCGGCAGGTCGTCCCCTGGGTGCGGATGACCGATCCGCAGGGCGTGGTGACCGTCTTTCGCGCGCCCCGTTTCACCAACAGCGTCAGCCAGGACCAGATTCGGACCATGGATTGCATTGACTGCCACAATCGTCCCTCTCACCAGTTCGCGTCTCCGGACGACGCCGTGGCCCTGGCCCTGGCCCTCGGCCAGATAGACCGCACGCTGCCTTGGATCAAGACCAACGTCATTTCCGCCCTGACCCGCCCCTACCACACCGACACGGAAGCCCGGGAAGGCATCGCCACCGCGCTGGCCGAAAGTTATCCCAACGACCCGCGCGTCTCTCAGATCATCCCGGTCGTGCAGCGGATTTATGACGATAATTTCTTCCCGGAAATGCAATCCGATTGGAAGGCCTATCCGAACAACATCGGGCACCTCATGTGGGCCGGCTGTTTCCGCTGTCATGACGGCAGTCACAAATCCGCCGACGGCCGGGTCATCACCGCCAGTTGCGAGGCGTGCCACATCATCCTGGCGCAGGGCAGCGGGCCGGAGCTCCAGCAATTGACCCCCGAAGGCCAGCCCTTCAAACATCCCGGCGGCGATGTGGACAACACCTGCAACGAATGCCACGACGGGACATTGTAACCAAGGCTAAAGGCTGAAAGCTAAAGGCTAAGGGGGGCGAGAGGGAAGATGCAGAAGCGAAGCAGAAAGCAGGAATGGATACAGATTTGTGAAAGGCAGAAAGATGGAGGCAGGAAGATAAGGGGATGAATCCGCGAATCAACGCCAATTGACGCGAAGCCGAGCGGTAGGCGGGAATGGATTGGCGCAGCCGCGTTGGTCAATAGTGCCGACTGAAACGAAGTTAACCGCGAAATAGGCGAAATACACGAAGGGCATTTTTACAACGAGGTAACCAAACGAAGAGGGTCGGGAATGTGGTTTGGATGGCACCTTTCCAACCGTATTTTCACCCCGCACGGGTAATTCCGGGTGTCACGCGCCTGCGTTTTGGACTGCGGTGGCAAGCGCAGCGCGACACCGCTTTCCCATCATCCATTAAACCACCGGACACGCCTCGTCATTCCCAAAGCGCCGTCGCCGCTCCGCTCTGCCGGCGCAGTCAAAATTAGCGGCAGTGGAACCAGTCGCGGTTATCGCACAGTAGTTCCACTACCGGGGGTGGAAAGTGCGGCAGGAGGGGACGAGGCAAAGGCTGAAGGCTGAAGTTGGGACCCGGAAACATGAACCCCGACATCGGATGTCGGGGCAGGCATCCAACATCCAACATCCAATGAAATGGGACGAAGGGGACACATGGGACGGATGGAACTGTGGCGACCCCGCTGGCGCTGCCCGCCCGCATCAACCGAAAATCATGCGAAAAGTGAAAAATTATGGTCTGACACGAATGGCCCTTAGATAAGGCCTAAAGCTTTCTTGCCCAATCGTTTGCGTCTGGCGACTCCGGGTATTGTTTCAAAGAGGGTTTGTCTGGATAGGGTCTGCATCTGTCGGATGATCTGCTCCAGCTTGAGATAAAGCGACTGTCACGGTCTTGGCCTTGACTTTGCGGGTCCAGACATAACGACTGCCCTGCTGGCCGGGAGCCCGTTCAAACACACTGCCCTGGCTGAGATAACCCAACCGGGCCAACTGGCGCTGGAGTTGGCGGTACGGCGGCGAGGGGCGGGAACCGGATTTCACGGAGCCATTGAAGCGGAAAGGTTGCGGAATGTCAATGTAGTGAGTATATATACTCACTATGCATACGCCTTTGTTCCCCGCCTTCCGCTCCCGGCTGGCGGCTTTGGGCCGCCGCACCGCGCAAACCCTTCGCCAGACCACGCTGGCCCAGCTCCAACAGCACCTGCGCGATTTTCTCCCGCCCCCCTTGCTCGCCGCCGAGGACGAGGGTCCCAACAGCCGGGAGCGAGTCTTCAGCTTGCGCCTGACCTTCGAGTGTTTCCTCTGGCAAATGCTCCAGCCCAAAACCTCCTGCCGCGAGGTGGTCCGTCAGGTACAGGCCCTCTGCCGCCTGCACGGTCAGAGACCGGTGGATGAGGGAGATTCCGCCTACGTTCAGGCCCGCCATCGTTTGCCCCGGGAGCGGCTGGAAAGAGCTCTGGCCGCCACGGCCCAAGCGGCCCGGGTCCGCGCCGGCCAGCCCGGCGCCCTCCAAGGCCGGCCCGTCAAAGTCGTCGATGGCTCCACCGCCCAACTGGCCGACACCCTGGAAAACCAGCAGCGTTATCCCCAACCCTCCACGCAGAAAAAGGGCTGCGGCTTTCCGGTCCTCAAGCTGGCAGTGCTCTTTTGCCTCAGCAGTGGAGCGGTGCTCAACGTCATCTTAGGCAGCCTGCACCACCACGACCTGCGCCTGTTCCGTCAACTGTGGGACCAGCTCAAAACCGGGGACATTCTCCTGGGCGACCGCGCCTATGGCGAGTACACCACCTTGGCCGCCTTGCCCACCTGCGGGGTCGATGTGGTGGCCCGCCTCCATCAGAAGCGCAAGGTCGATTTTCGCAAAGCCCGCCGTCTGGCCAAAAACGACGGCCTGTTTGTCTGGACCAAGGGATGCCAGCAATCCGCAATCCTCACCGCCGCCGAGTGGGCCGGCTTGCCGGCCCAAATCACCGTGCGGATCATCCGGTTCACCGCCACCATTCGCGGCTTCCGCGCCCGCCGCGTCACCCTGGTGACCACCTTGCTCGATCCGGTCGCCTACCCGGCCCACCAACTGGCCGCCTTATATGCCCGTCGCTGGCGGCTGGAACTGTGCCTGCGCGATCTCAAGACCACCCTGGGCATGGATCAGTTGCGCTGCAAAAGTCCGGACATGGCCGAGAAGGAGTTGCTGGCTTATCTGGTCGCCCACAATCTCATTCGTTGCGTGATGGCCGAAGCGGTTGCCCAATATTCCGTGGATTTGGAACGGATCAGTTTCAAGGGAACGGTGGATGCACTGCGTCAGTACAGCGCCGCCATCGCCCAAGCGCGCAATCGGAAAATGCGCCGCCAACTCTGGGAAGACCTGTTGCTTAATCTGGTCCGCGACTTAGTGCCGCGGCGACCAAATCGGCAGGAACCGCGCGCCGTCAAACGCCGACCCAAACCTTATCCATTGCTCAATCAACCACGCCGTCGGTTCGTGGAGATCTCCCACCGCAGCAAATACTGGAAGG
>JBEKMW010000111.1:0-15561 GCA_049523455.1 Verrucomicrobiota bacterium
GGGCGAACTGGAAGTGAAGTTCCCCCTGGTGGAAGGCGGCAAAGGCACGCAAGCCGTCCACGATACCGTGGTCGCCTACCAGGCCGCCCAGCGCAGCGGCACCGCCTGCACCAAGAACGTGGGCGAAGTGGCCGGTACCAACAAGAAGCCGTGGCGCCAAAAGGGCACCGGCCGCGCCCGCGCCGGTTCGTTTCAATCTCCCTTGTGGGTCGGCGGCGGTGTGGTGTTCGGTCCCAGGCCCCGTGACTTCACCAAAAAGGTTTCCCGCAAAACGCGCGCCCTCGCCTTGCGCAAGGCGCTGAGCGAACGGCTCAAGGCCGGCGACGTGGTGGTGGTGGACGATTTGAAACTGGCCTCGCCCAAAACGAAGGATTTCGTCGGCGTGATGTCCGCGCTGGAGTTGAAAGGCACCACCCTCGTCGTGGCGGCCGGCACGGACAAAAATCTCGCGCTGGCGTCCCGCAACCTCCCGGCCGTGGCCGTCACCACCAGCGATTCGCTGAACACCTACGACGTGCTCCGTCCTAGCAAGCTCTTGTTTACCAAGGACGCCTTCGAGAAAGTCGGCCAACGCTTGAGCAAGGAATGATTTGCTAAATGAGTAAACGGGTTAAAGCAGCAGTCCAACGATTTAACCTGTTTAACTAATTTAACCCATTTAACCGACCAGACTATGAACACTTTCGAAGTCATCAAGACCGTGCGGCTCACGGAAAAAGGCACGCGCCAGGGCGAAAAGTACAATCAATACACCGTCGTGGCGGACCCGCGCGCGAACAAAACGCAGATTCGCCAGGCCGTGCAGGAACTGTTCAAGGTCAAGGTCATCAAGGTGAATACGTTGAACGTGCGGGGCAAACCGCGCCGCCAGCGCACCTCGCAGTCTGGTTGGACGCCCGCTTGGAAAAAGGCCGTCGTGACCCTCAAGGACGGCGATAAGATTGTTTTGACGTAATCCGCTTAATGCAGCGGCAGGCATCCGTGCCTGCCGTAGAGCCGGGCTTCCCAGCCCGGCGGGAAATTCGTGCGCGAGCCAAGTGACGTCACAATTCTCCAACCATCTCCCGCTATCCACCGCTTTTCCGGGCCGCAGAAAATGCCGCCCTCGGCAGCCAGGATGGCTGCCGCCACATTTCCCAGACAGGCTCTGAGCCATCGTAGCTGAGGGCAACGCCCTCGGAATCCAGGCCGAAGGCCTGACCCATCATAGCTGAGGGCAACGCCCTCGGACCCAAGCCACCGATATTCTTTGCCCTGTAAGGGCAATCCAAAACCGTCGCCCTCCCTCTTCAAGAGGCCGCCGACATATATTCAATGCCCGCTGAACCGCTCCGCCTTCACGCGGACCACGTAAACGCGGAACTCCAAAACCAAAACAAACCACCACCCATTTTTGCATTTCATATCGCCGCCGGTTATGGCATCTTCTCTGGTGACTTTAACCATGCAAAAAGCGCGCTTCATCTTCTGTCTGCTGACCGCCGGGTTTTGCCTGGCTGCGGGCGCGGCGGACACCAATTCGCTCGTGTGGCATAAACCGGCCGATCGGGTGGACGCGAATGTTCATGGTGAGCCGCTCTGGCCGTTGCTGCAAGACATTGCTCGCCAGACCGGCTGGCGCATTTTTGTGGAGCCGGACACCACCCATGCCGCTTCCGCGAAATTCAAGGACCTCCCTGCCGGCGATGCCTTGCGCATGTTGCTGGGCGATTTGAATTATGCCGTCGTGCCGCAAACCAACGCCCCGCCGCAGCTTTACGTCTTTCGCACGGTAATGAAGAACGCCACCCAACGAGTGCTCGCGCCGCGGGCGCCCGCCAAACGCGTGCCCAACGAGCTGATGGTGAAGGCCAAGCCCGGCACCGACATGGATGCGCTGGCCAAGATGATTGGCGCCAAAGTCATCGGGCGCAACGAGAAACTCGGCCTCTACCGACTTTCATTCGCCGACGCCGACTCCACCGACTCCGCGCTCGCCACGTTGAGAAACGATTCCGACGTGCTGGCCGTGGACTACAATTACGTTTTCGATCCGCCGGACACGGCGCAGCTTCTGGCCAACGCACCCGGCGGGCCGCCGGCGTTAACCTTGGACCCGACCACCGATTCCAGCGACCCTTGCAATGCGACCATTGGACTTATTGACACACCGTTGCTGCCATCGGGCACGCCCGCCGATCAGCTCGTCACAAAAAAGATTTCCGTGGCTGGCGATGCCTCGCCGGATCCTTCCGTTCCTACGCACAGCACAGCCATGCTCCAAAATATCGCTCAAGCGTTGTCCCAAATAGACCATGGTCATACTTCGGCCCGCGTGGTGGATGTGGATGTCTATGGCTCAAACCCCACCACAACCAGTTGGGACGTGGCTTTGGGCGTCCAAGCCGCGGTGAATAATGGCGCAAACGTCCTGAACATGAGCTTGGGCAGCGGCGGAGACAGCTCGGTGCTCGACGCGGTGGTCAAACAAGTCATTTCCGACGGCGTCATGGTCTTCGCCGCCGCGGGCAATGATCCGGGAGATTCGCTGACTTATCCGGCCGCCGACCCTGGTGTGAACGCCGTCACCGCCACGCAAAACGGCCAAATCGCCCCCTATGCGGATTCCGGCAGCTTCGTCTCGCTGGCGTTGCCCGGCGCGAATGTGATGTATTACAACAACCAGGCGTACGTCTTTCAGGGCACTTCAGTCTCCACCGCGCTCGCCACCGGCCTGGCTGCAGGTACCAGGGCCGCCGCTTGCGATCCGTGGTCGCAAATTCAGACGACCATGGACCAGCAGTTTCCCGTTCCGAAAAACTAAAACTTGGTTTCGGCACGGACAGCCGCCGCGCATTCATTTTTCCGGCTCCTCATTCACCACCGGGTTTTGCCAGCCGCCGGGCGGGGTGACCTTCTGGGCCTCGGCCGGTCCCCACGATTTTGGTGCGTAGGGGAAGACGGGCGCCTCCTGCTTGAGCGCCGCATCAACGATGCGCCACGCCTCCTCAACATAATCCTCACGCGCAAACAGCGTCCGATCCCCGCCCATCGCGTCGCTCAAAACCCGTTCGTAAGCATCCATCTCCTTCGCCGAAGGATGCCGGCTGGCCAGCAATTCACTAAGCCGGCTCACGGATTCATTCCTGGGCGAAAGAACATTGAATCCAAAGGCCGTCTCAACTTCCGGGCTGATGCGAAACCGGACGAAATTCGGCTTCAGATCGTATTGGTTATACATCGTCGGCGGCTGGCGCAGCCGGACCAGAGCTTCGGTGCAGGTGACCGCCAGGCTCTTCCCGGCGCGGAGGTAAAAGGGAACGCCGCGCCAGCGCCAGGAATCAATTTCCAATTGGATCGCCGCAAAGGTTTCGACCTCGGATTCAGGCGCTACGCCCGGTTCGTTGCGATAGCCCTTGAATTGGCCGCGAACCAGGTCCCCGGCTTGTAGCGCCGGTATCGCTTTGAGCACCTTTACTTTTTCATCGCGGATGGATTCGCTGTCGGTGCGGATCGGCGGTTCCATCGCCAGGTTCACCAGGATCTGAAACAAGTGATTCTGGATTACGTCGCGGACGGCGCCGACCTGCTCATAAAACGCGCCTCGGCCTTGCACGCCGAAATCCTCCGCCATCGTGATTTGCACGCTCTCCACATGATGACGGTTCCAGAACGGCTCGAGCATGGCGTTGGCAAAGCGGAAGAACAGCATGTTATGCACGGGCGCCTTGCCGAGGTAATGGTCAATGCGGAAGATGTCCCGTTCATCAAACATTTTCAGCAAAATGGCGTTGAGCGCCCGGGCGGAGGCGAGGTCGCGGCCAAAGGGTTTTTCGACGATGACCCGGGCCCGCCGGGTGCAGCCGGAATGAGACAATTGCTCCACCACGGTGCCGAAGGCCGCGGGTGGGATGGCCAGATAATAGGCCGGCCGCTGCGCCGGGCCTAGTTCCTGGCAAAGTCTCTGGAAGATGGCCGCGTCGTTGTAATCCCCGTCCACGTACCGCAGCAGTTCGCACAGTTTTTTAAATGGATCAGGATCAAGGCCGCCGTGCTTTTCCACACTGTCTTTTGCCCGGGCTTTGAGCTGGTCCAGGTTCCAGCCCGCTTTGGCCACGCCAATGACCGGCACCTTGAGTGTGCCGCGCCTCACCATGGCCTGCAGGGCCGGAAAGATTTTTTTGTAGGCCAGGTCGCCGGTGGCCCCAAAAAACACGAGCGTGTCGGAATGCGTGTCGTTCATTTGGCAGTCTGTCGTTCAGGGCCGGCGGAATCCTTGGCCGATTGCCACAAGCGGAATCCGCCTCGAAAAGCCTTGGCATTGTCCCCAGTCCGGCAATGGGGAGGCAGCTTCTTCAATCGGTGTACGTTGCCGCCGCCCAACGCCACGTCGTCGTGTTCCAGGGCGGCTTCCAGGCGTTCCGCCGATATCAATCACCAATATATTCATAACTTCGCTTTCTGGATTGGTTCATCCTCCAAATGGCTGGTGTCATTCCACAATCGGATGGCCGGCTGGGACGGGCTGTTTTCGTAGCCGAGCACACTGAGGCTGGCGGTGGCAAGCACCAGAAATCTTCCGGCAGCCGGCTCCAATCCCAGCCACCGCGCCGCCAGCACGCGCAGGAAATGCCCGCTGGAAAAGACCAGCACGATGCCATCCACTGCGCGCAACCGGCCCGCCGCTTCATCCGCTCGCGCGCCAATTTGTGCCGGTGATTCGCCGCCGGGACATCCATCGCGGAACAGTTGCCAGCCGGGGCGCTTGGCCTGAATTTCAGCCGTCCGCATTCCCTCGTAATCGCCATAGTTCCACTCCACCAGATTGCCGTCGGTTTCAGCGACCGTTCCAAAACCCGCCAATTCGCAGGTCCGCCGGGCGCGCTGCGATGGACTGGTGAACACCTTTGCGAATGCCAGTCCTGCGAGACGCTCTCCCAGCCGCCGGGCGTTGAATTCTCCGCGCTCGGTCAACGGGAGGTCAGTCCGTCCGGTGTGCTGTCCGGAGCGGCTCCAGGCGGTTTCGCCGTGGCGCGCCAGATATACCGATGGTAAAACGAGGGAATTCATTGGACTTTTACCTCCCAGTTCCGCCCTTCCCAGCGTTGGTCGCGCTTCCAGACCAGGTGATAAGCCGTGCCCACGCCCTCCTTGGCGCTCGACGTCCAGTGCGGTGGAATGCCGGGCGCGCCGAACGCCGCTGAATTTTCAGATGACAAACTCATGTCTCATGCGTTTGGATCAAAAGTAATAATTCATTCCCACCAGTCCCGCGGCTCCGTTCACGCCCAGGTTCGGTTCGTGAAGCCCGGCGCAGGACACGTGGAGATAGCGCCCCTCCACGCCGATCGCCAGGTTGTTTCTCAGGAAGCATTGGATTCCCACCCCGCCTTGAATATTGAACTCAAAAGCGCCGCCCAAATCGGGTGCTCGGATTCCCGTTTCCGTTATTCCCGCCCCGACGTCAATGAACGGCACCCAGCGGGTCCCCGTGGCGAAGTCGTATCGGAGGTGCGGAGTCAGGCCCACCAGCCAGTTGTTTTGTGGCGAAATCTGTTGGCCGCCAAACAACTCGGCCCGGATTTCCAGGTTTCCCCGATACCAATGATCCAGACCGCGGACCCCGCCCAGCATGTGGCCATAGGAAAGGCCGAAGTACGACAAGTCATGGGCTTGCTGGCTGCCAAAGGCGGCCACGCCACCGACGGCGCCGGCTTCCAGGCCGATGGACTGGCTCGTCGGTCGAAACCCCTCGCCGATGCCATTCGCCCAAATGCCTGACGGGCTGGAATCGAAAGCGATTATTGATTGGGTTGAAACGGCGTTGGTCGTTGACGGTTCCGCCGGCTGCGCCGATGCCGCGGGCGGCCCCATCGCCAGGGCCCACACCGCCACCGAACACAAAATATCCCTGGCGTGGCTGGCAATCCTCAAAGACTCCTTGCATCCGTATTCACCCATCTCAAATCCCTTTCATTGGTCCGGGCTGGTTGCCATGACCGATGAATTCAACCTTCCCTGGCAGCGTGCTCCGTTGTCATCCCCAAGTTCGACGCTGGCCTAAACTATCTAACCTCAAAGGGGTGAAATTGCAAGGGAGGAGGGGAAAATTGGAGGCGCGCAGGGGAGCGCAGCGGGGAGAGATTTTCCCGATAAAATCGCGCATTGAACCCCTAAACCTGTCGCAAGCTGCCAGTCTCCCGAGTCACCCGTTGCGCCCGCCGGCTGCCTGCCGGGCCGAAGCTTCTGAGCGAAGGCCGGTTCCCTCTCCTATTCCCTCGCCCATTCTGATGGGAGAGGGACAGGGTGAGGGTATTAACTCGGATGGGAGGGGAGAGGGTCAGGGTGAGGTGAGGGCTCTTTGCTTTCATTGGATGTTCGATGTTTGATGTTCGATGGAGAGTGGCCTGTCGTGACTTTTAGCGCCCTTTATTGCCCTTGATTGCCCTGATTTCGGTAGGGCGCGTCACTCCCCACGACATCGGATGTCGGGGTCCGTGCGCGCCGTCGTCTCGTGACTGTTCCCCGGCTCATGGAGAGAGTAGCAAATGGGGCGTCCGTTGCGGACCCCATGTCTGCTATGCCCTTGCTGCGAAGACAGTTGAGACTGGAGGCGAGGGTCGGAATCGGCCTAATGTTCCCGCCGTTGCGCCCCAAACATGCCCGATTTTACTGGCTATTCAACTAAATACTGCTTAATCCAATCCTATCATTTTTGATCTCTTTGGTGTCCGCTTCGGTGTCCGTTTGCCGATCACCCTCAAACAGCGCCACCTGTCTGGTTTGCGCCAGACTCTAACCCGACTTTCGCAGATTCGGGGATATTTTGATTTTTGAGGGGTATGGTCTGCGTATTTGCTGGGGATTTGGCGTGAGGAGAGCGCCGGGAGGCGTGTGGGAAGACCCAGGCTATAGACGACTGTGGTCAATGATGCAAAGATGGGTCTATGTTTTTGAAGGCGTATGAGCGGCGCAAACCCTGCGGCCGTGTGTGGCGACCAACATGGGGGGTTGGGACCTGGATGTCCCGGACATTTGCCGCGCCGGACTATTTATCAAGGATCTGCGACAGTTTGAGCAGGCCGGGGACCTGCCGGATTTTCTGATAATTTGGCTGCCGTGCGATCATACGAGCGGAACCCGATTTGGCTCTCCCACGCCAGCCGCGCAAGTAGCCGACAATGACCTCGCAATGGGGCGGATCGTGGATGCCGTGAGCCACAGCCGGTTCTGGAAGGACACTTGCATTTTTGCCGTGGAGGACGATCCCCAGGCGGGGTTTGATCACGTGAACGGATATCGCACCATCTATGTGGCCAGCGCCTACACCAGGCGCGGTGTGACGGTGAGCACGCAATACAACCAGACCAGCCTCTTGCGCACGATGGAACTCATCCTGGGACTGCCGCCGATGAACCAAATGGATGCCACGGCGACGCCCATGTTTGATTGCTTCACGAATCAACCCAATTTCACGGCGTTCGACGCGGTGAGCAACAATGTGCCGCTGGACGAAATGAATCCCGACCCCGGGAAGATTGCGGATGCACAACTCCGGCGTGATGCCCAGGTTTCCGCGCGCTTGCCCCTGGCCAAGCCGGATCAATGTCCCGAAGACGTGCTCAACCGTATTCTCTGGCGGGCGACGATGGGGACCCGGCCTTGCCCGGAATGGGCGGTGAGCGCGGTGGATGAGGATTTATGAAGGTCATTGCCCCCGTGTTTTGCCACGTCGCGCCAAGCATTAAAGGGGGGCGCTAAATCACCACTTACGCTCATTCAGCATTCACGCGAACGATTTGCTGCTTCGCCTGGCAGGGTTGAATAGAAGCTCTATCGATGGATTACATCCGCGGGTTAGGCGTTATGACCAATCGCGACTGGTCCATAAAAGGAAAAACCAATTTTGAAATGTTTTACTTCATCTGGCCGTTCCGTGTTCAATTTGTCCACGCGGAACTCCTTTCGAGCTTTTTGCCGCACGTCGGATCTGTCTGCTCTCTTGCCTTCTAAGCCAAAAATAGCCGTTGGCTATGATAAGCCAAGATTGACTCCACCAATGTTTGCAGGGGTTTCGACGCTTTTTCCTTTCGCTGCGTTTAGCCGGTTTTTGCCTTAAAAACGGCGCTCAGTATAGAAAAGCAGTATAGAAAAAGCCTGCAATTAAGGCACAGAAATCTGTAGTAAATATCCTGCCGCGGCGGTTTGAAAAATCTCCCGAATCCTTTTTTGCTAAGCAATTGCATCTTGCTCACGGCCCATTCCCGTCCGCCGCCGGTCCCGCCTCCCCCCGCCTACGCTTCACGCCCGGTGCCGCCGGTGACCGATAACGAGACTGCAAAGCAACGCCCTCGAAATTGCCACAGCACGTTGCCGATCCGATCTTTGATGCAATACGGGACGGCTCCGGGAAGTTTTTTTCTTTTCCATAGCTGCTCCAGCCTAGGCGGAGGACATCCAATTGGCAAAAGAGAAGATGGTCCTCACCCGACGAAATGTGCTGGCAAATCTGCCGGCACTTTGGGCCGTACTTTGGGCGACCATTTTGACCGCGAATCCATCCAATTTATATTTTGGTAAGGCCTTCGTGGAACCATTGCACGGCGTGCAAAATCAACTCGGTGGAGTTTTTCAAATTCAGTTTTTCCTTGATCCGGTTGCGGAAGGAATTGATGGTCGTAATGGTCAGGTTCAACTCCTCGGCGATTTGACGGGTGGCTTTGCCTTCGCCCAGCATCCGAAAGACTTCGAGTTCGCGGTCGCTCAACGTTTCGATGGGCGACAACGGCTGAGCCGTCCGGCTCCCGCGCATGAATTTAGCGAGCATCGTCGCGGACATTTTGTCACTCAAATGAATGTCGCCCGCCAGGACTTTGCGGATGGCTACTTTTACCGTCTTGGAGGGTTCCTGCTTCATGACATAACCCATGGCACCGGCGCGCAAGGCACGTTCGGCGTAAAGCGATTCTTCGTGCATGGAGACCACGAGCACCGGCAAATCTTCAAATTCCGCCTTGAGGTTTTTAATGAGGTCAATTCCGGTGGCGCCGGACAGTGAAATGTCGGCGATGACCAGGTCCGGCATCTTCTTGCGGATTTCCTGCATGGCTTCGGTGGCATCGGCCACATCGCCGCACACGGTCAGGTCGGGTTCGCGATCAATGAGTTGACGCATCCCTTCCCGGAACATGGCGTGGTCGTCCACGAGAAACACCCGGCTCTTGGCCACCGGCCGGGACGCCTCCTGGGGTTCGTCATTCGAGCTGGCTCCTAATGGCATCATTTTACCGGTTCAGCAGCAACTTCGTTGGATGAATAAAAAGCACACGTTATTTGAGTGCCCTGACCGGGCGTACTTTGCAAGTCCAATGTTGAGCCGATTACGCTGCTGCGGTAGCGCATGATCCGGATGCCCATGCCGGCGGAACCGCCGGGCAATTGAAAGCCCGTGCCATTGTCCCGAATGTTGAGCAGGTAGTGGTCGCCATCCGGCGTGATGGAAATGTGGATGCCGGTGGCCCGTCCGTGTTTGACGGCATTCAGAACGGCTTCCTGAATGATGTAATACAAATGCAACGAGACGGTGTTATCAACCGTGAGGAACGGTTTGTCACACGAAAACTCGCACTGTATTTTGAACAGGCTTTCGGCGTTGGCGGCGAATTCTTCAATCGCCGACACCAGGCCATTTTCCTCCAGCCGGACGGGAAACAGGCCGCCGGCCACCCGGCGGGTTTGGGTGATGGTTTCATTCACAAGCCCGCCGATTCTCTCCACCTCGGAAGCTTCGGCCACGCGTTTTTCCTGCAACTGATCGGCCACGATGTCCATGCGATAGGCAATGGCCGCCAGTTGCTGGCAGACGCCGTCGTGCAAATCGTGGCCAATGCGACGTTGTTCGCGGTTGCTGATTTCCAGAATTTCGCGTTCCAAACGCTTCCGCTCGGTGATATCGCGGGCCACGCTCTCCACCTCGGCATTTCTGCCGGCCTGAGTGACCAGCCGGGCACTCAATTCCAATCGAAGGCGCTGTCCCGATGCGTTCATAAACTCCCATTCGGTCGGCGGCAAATCCGCGCCCTGAGTGACCTGCTCGAACCATTGCCGGGCCGATTGGCGTTGTTCTTCGGCCAGAAAATGCGTCAGGTTTTTGCCCAGAATCGCCTCGCGCGGACGCTGCAAAAGCCGTTGGCCGGTTTGATTGATGGAAGTGATGCGACCGCTCAGATCATTGGTGAACATTATGTCACTGGCATTCTCAAACAATTCCTCATAACGTTCCTTCAGCGAGGCTTCGGTTTGAAGCTGTTGGCTGATGATTCGGGTTTGTTTATTGACGCGCAATCGCAAAACCACGACCCAGACAATGGCGACGGACACCACGCCCACCAGGATTCCCACGGCCCAGAATAATTTTTGCAGGTCCCACCAGGACGGCCGTTGCAGGAGCGAAATGTCGCCCGGCGATCGCATTAAAATGCGGAACGATTTGGCGCGCCACGCCTCCCCGGCATCCCATGTGCTGCCGGTCTCAATCAAACAAACTCCCGTGATAGCGACCTTGCTGCCATTTTCCAAATATGCGAAATCCACACCGGGAATACTGCTTTCCAGATACGCGTGAAAAATGACGCCGCTGGCCGCCTGGAGCACCAAAAATTGATCCGGGCTGTGCCGCGCCCGATCCAGCACGGTGGCCACAATGCGCACCAGCCGACAGTCATGGACTCCTTTCAAGGCTTCGTCGGTATTGATTAAATCCGGTGTCGGCAGGGGGCCGGAGCCGATTTTTCGGAAAATCGCATCCTGCAATTCAGGGGTGTATTCCCCTTTGGCGGGGAATCCCAAAACTTCCACCTTGTCTCCCGGAAGCACTTTTTCCGACCCCGTGGTTTGTACATACAATCCTTCCTTTTCGTCTTCGATGTATAATGAGTTTCCTTGCCGATAAATGACTGTTCCAGCCACTTTAACCCGATGCCCATAGGGGCCCTGCGGCATGAACTGCAACAGCTTCTCAATCGGTTGGGTTTCGAGGGCAAACGGATCACTGGCCGCGGCGATGTCAATCACCAGATCCGCAGGCCCGGGAAGCAAAAGGCTGATGTCGAATAATTGCCGCTGGCGGTTGAAACGGGTAACGCAAACGCCGCGCACGGTTATCGTGCTGTCCACCAAATCGCCGCTTTGCGCCACCGGCAATTTCCGCGCGTATGCCGTCAGGCGCCCCCCTCCCGTGGCAATCTCCAAAATAAAATAACTGCTGGCTTGGTCAAAATGCGCCGCGCGAACGATCCCGTGAATCTCCACCAATTGGCTGTCCTCCTGCCCACTGGACAGTTGCTCAAAAGTCACCGGTTTGGCGGCGGGAAAGGTTCCGCGACCGAGAATCTGGATCCGGCGCACCGACACAACTGGCGCATATTCGCCAGGGTTGGCCTCCCCCTCCATCTCGACCAACTGACCCGCCGCCAGAGGCGGCTGTTCCGGCAGGCCATTCAAGGAAAAATAAATCCCCGCGGTATCATCCTGCACGAACTGGTAGTATTGGTTGGGATCGAAGAAGGTCACCACCCCCCGCAGCCGCACCGGATAGTGGTTGGTCGCCTGTCGCAGGGTCAATTGCCGCACCTGCTCTGCATTCTGCAATTCTTTGAGGGGAGCATTTTGACTTGGTGAGAGCAGACCTCCACCCATGAGAACCATCAGCGCCATGACAAGGGCTTGATTACGTTGATAATACATATTTTGAGGGCCGCCAAAGCATTGATACATTTTACTACAAACCATGCATTTGAGTCAATATTATATTACAAATCCAGCCGGATTTTTCTGAAAAACCCCACCTGAAAAATGTCCCAAATATTGCGCTCAGGGATTCTGTTCAAGGCGGTAGAATTGCGCAGGCACACTGACTGCATTGGTAACGATGTTTACTGAATTTAGGAGCAAGGGAACAGTCGTTACCGTGCTCCAGTCGCCGGGCAATCCCAACGTTGTCGCTGTCTGCAGCGACCAACTGGTCGCCGAGTTCGGCCAGCAAATCACGACATTTGTCCCGTTCAGGGCAATTGTCGGCTCCGGTGCGAGGGCGGGAAAAACTTCAAATTCCCAGAGCGAATAGCCGTACGAAGTGCCGCGTACAGTGCCGTACATCTGCACGTAGCGCCCGCTCCCCAGCGCGGCCAAATCGTTGATGCTGCCAGGGCCATTGGTCGTCGTGTAAACAGTCGTCCAAGTGCTGCCGTCCGAAGACAGTTGAATGCTGTAATCCTGGGCAAATGCGTTTTCCCAATTCAGCCAGACGCGGGCGATATTTTGCACCGAGCCCAAGTCCACCTGAATCCATTGCGGATCGCTGAAGGCTGAGGACCAGCGTGTGGTCGGATTCTCGTCAAAGGCGGCCGAGGCGGGGTAGGTCCTCCCCGATTGGAGCGACGACGCCGAGGACGGCTGGTTCAGCGCAATATCGTTGGTGCCGCAAATCTCAACCCGATCCAATTCAATCCAATGGATGTTGAATCCGTTGTTGAGCACTTCCAATCGCAGCGCCTGGCTTCCGATGCCGCCTTGGACCGGAACATTCGGCAAAGTGACGGTCTGCCAGTTTTGATAGCCACCGGTGTTTGGGATGGAGACCGCGCGCAGCACAGTGCCGTTGAGCCTCACACGAAGCTGGCCGCCAGCCGCCGGCGCGGCCACACGGACGCTGATGCTGTAGATGGCCGAGGGGTCCGGCGGGTTGACGGTATATTCCAGCCATTCGCCGTTGTCAAGCCAACCGACATTGTAACCGCCGCCAGTGTCACTGGTGAGTTGGATTCCCACGTCATCCGAACGGTACGCGCCGCCTGGGTTTCCAACTGTCGTGTTATAATAGGCCACGCCTTCCCCGCCGGTGTCGTAGTTCGCTGCCTCAATGCGTCCGGGCAGAGTGGGCACCACGCCGCCAAACGGCCGCTGCGGCTGCGAAAAGACATCGAACTCGGAAAGCGCATAACCGCCGGCACCGGCACGTTGGGTGCCGTACATCTGGACGTAACGGCCTCGTCCTGAAACCAGAAGGTCCTCAGTGCCGCCGCTTCCATTGATCGTGGTGTAAACGCTCGTCCAATTCGTGTCGTCGGTGGAAATTTGAATCTGATAGCTGGTGGCGTAATTGGTGTTCCACAAAAGCCGCACGCGCGACAGGTCCTTTATCACGCCGAGGTCCACGGCAATCCACTGCGGATCGGCGGCGAGCGACGTCCACGCCGTCGTGGGGTCGCCGTCCACCGCCGCCGAGCCGGGCGTGCTGGCGGACATGGCGGATGAAACGGTCACGGGCTGAAGCAAGGCCGCGTTGGCCCGGTCACTTGAGGGAATGGAATTGACCGTGAAATTTCCCGTCAAACGAATGTCCCGCGAGGAGGCGCCCACCATGACTTGGAACACGCCGGGCGTGATAATCCACCCGCGGGCGGTGGCGTCCCAGTTGGCCAGATCTTCCCAGTTGAGATTGAAGGTAACGTGCTGCGTCTGTCCCGGCGAGAGCATGATTTTTTGAAATCCCTTCAGCAGCTTCGGCGGCTCGCCGGCGGCACCGGGAAAACCAAGATAAAGCTGCGGTACTTCAGCGCCGGTGAGTGCGCCTGTATTGTTCAGGTCGAAACCGATTTGCACCTGACCTGAAGGACTGACAGCGCTGACGGTGAGGTTGCTGTAAGCGAATGTCGTGTAGGATAATCCGAATCCAAACGGGAAAAGCGGAGCCACGTTATTGGCGTCATACCAGCGATAGCCGATTTGCAACCCTTCGGAGTACGCGGTATGGCCGTTGACGCCGGGCCATTGGGCCAGCGTGCTGGTGGGTACCTGGCTTGCGGAGGGAGGAATGGTTACGGGCAGTTTTCCCGAAGGATTCACGTCTCCGAACAGAACGTGAGCCAGCGCGTTGCCGTTTTCCTGTCCAGGATACCACGCCATCAAGATCGCGGCGACCTGATTGGCCCACGGCATCAGCGTGGCGGAAGACTCGTACATCACGACAATCGTGTTTGGGTTGGCGGCAGCAACGGCCTCCACCAAAGCGTCCTGACCGTCGGGTAATGAAAGGTTGGTGCGATCGGAACCTTCGCTGGTCTGCTGGCCAACGCACACAATGGCGACGTCGGAACTTGCGGCCAGTTGCACCGCCTGGGCGACGCTGGCACCGTCCCCCTGGGCATAACTGACGGTGATACCGGTTCCGGCGCGGCTGGTGATTCCCGCCAGTGGCGTGACGTTGTAAGGCAGGTTCACGCTCGCGGAACCGCCGCCGGTCGAAATCGGCGACACGCTCGCCCCCGAACCAATCACGGCAATGGACTGCACCGACGGACCCAGCGGCAGCAGGCTGCCGTTGTTTTGCAACAAGGCCATTCCCTCCTCAGCCGCATCCAGCGCAAACTGCTGATGGGCCGCGTTCGTTACCGACGAACTGAGATTCCCAGCGGGAGGATTGTCGAAAATGCCAAATTGGAACATGGCCGTGAGAATCCGCAACACCATGCCGTTCAGTTCAGAAGCCGGGACATTGCCCAAGCTGTTGGCGGTTGTGATGTCACTGGCTGTATAGGAAAAGCCGTTGTACATATCCATGTCCAGACCGTTGTTCATCCCTGGCACCGTGCTGAATGACGCCCCCCAATCGCTCATGACGAAGCCATTGAATCCCCACTGCTTCTTCAGCGTGGCATTGAGCGCCTGCGATTCACAAGCGTAACGGCTGTTGACCCGATTATAGGAGGCCATCACGGCACCGGCCCCGGCTCGCACCGAGTCCAGAAACGGCAGGTAATAAATCTCCTGCCGGGTGCGTTCATCCACATCCGCAGTCATATACATCCGGTCAGTCTCCTCTTCGTAGCAGACGAAGTGCTTGGCGGTGGCGATGATCCCCTGGCTCTGGAGGCCGTTGATTTCGGCGGCCGCCATCGCCCCCGACAACTCCGGCGATTCGCCGTAGCCCTCAAAATTTCTTCCATCCTCGTAAGCGCGCGCCATGTTCATCATCGGCCCCAGCAACACCTCCACGCCTTTGCCCCACGCTTCGCTGCCCAACATGACTCCGTACTGGCGTGCCAAAGGAACGTCCCAGCTCGCCGCGAGGGCAATGGGCGCGGGAAAAGCGGTTACGCCGCTAACTCCATCGCCGATGCCAGCGGGGCCGTCCTGCAAATTCAACGCCGGAATGGCGGGCGAGGCACTGGCGGGAAGGTTGCCCACATACGAGCCCCCCGCGCCGTTGATCATGGCCGTCTTCTGGCTGAAAGTCGTTGCGCCGAGCAAAAGGCCGGCGCGCTGGCTCGCCGAAAGAGCGGTGTTTGTCCAAGCCTGCGCCTGGAGACGGACCGGCATCGCGCAACCAACAGCAATGAAACAAACCGCGCGAAGGGCGTTCAGCGGAATCCAAGGGTGAAGACGGCGATTGGAATTAACCCGCCCCCGTTCTGCCAGACAATTTTTCACAAAACTTCCACTCTGCCTCGTTGGCGGGCAATAGGCAATCAGAACCAGACTGGCACTCCCTCCACAGCCGGCTTTTTCAATTCGACGGAGCCG
>JBEKMW010000112.1:0-15475 GCA_049523455.1 Verrucomicrobiota bacterium
CCGAATCGAGAGAAAGGAGACTGCTTCACGCCGGAGGCAAGAAAATTATGTTCCCGGTAATGACGCTGACGCCCCGGAAAACCGGGCCTTTCCACGGCGAAGGGCACATATTTTGGCCGGGAACAAAAGGTCGACAACTGTAAAACGGCCGTGCTCTCCCATCCCTATGGTCAACCGGCCCTGCCCCATCCGCGCTATCTGGATTTTGCCCGGCACTATGGCTTCACCATCAAGGCATGCGGCCCCAAAAAGCCCAACGAAAAAGGCCGCGTGGAAAAATCCGTTCATTACGTAAAGCAGAACTTCCTGGCCGGCCTCCAACTGTCCAGTCTGGAAGCCATCAACGCCGCCGCCCGCCGTTGGCTGGACGAAGTGGCCAATGTGCGCGTACATGGTGAGACGCACCAATCACCCCAGGAACTTTTCCTGGCCGAACAACCGGCACTGCAACCCTTGACGGTCAAACCCTATGAGGCGGCGACCTTGCAGACCGTGTTGGTCAGCCAACGTTGCCGCGTCACCTTCGACACCAACCGCTATTCGGTTCCGCCAGCTTACGCCGGCAAGACCCTCATGCTCAAAGTCTATCCGGCCCGGCTGGTGTTGTATCACCAGGATCGCGTTATCACCGAACATGTCCGCAGCTATGACCGGCATCAGGATTTTGAGAAGGCCGAGCATGTCGAAGAGTTGCTGGCCCAGCGCCGGCAGGCGCGCCAACAACAGCACCTGACCCGCTTTCTGGCGCTCTCGCCCAAGGCACGGGAATATTACCAGCGGTTGGAGGAAAAGCGTGGCAACCCGCGTCATCATGTCCAGAAGATCGTGGCCTTGAGCGAAATCTATGGCGTGGAAAAAGTCCAGCGCGCCCTGGAAGATGCCTGGGCTTATCAAGCGTTCAGTTGCGAATACATCGCCAATATCCTCGAACAACGCGAACGGCCCGTGACCCAGCCCGGCGCGCTGCATCTGACCCGCCAGCAGGATTTGCTGGACCTGGACCTGCCTGCGCCGGACCTCTCGCTCTATGAATCCGAGGAAGGCGGTGCGCCGTGAACGATACCGAAACCCGCCTGACCGAACAGTTGACCGCCCTCAAACTCGCCGCGGTGGCCGAGCAATACGCTGCCGTGGCCGCCGAAGCCGCGCAAAAGCAAATGGCCCCACGTTGATTATCTGGCCCGGCTCATTGACGGCGAAGCCCAACGCCGCCAGCAACTGGCCATCCAGCGCCGCGTGGCCGCTGCCCGCTTTCCCTGTCTTAAAACCCTGGACCAGTTCGACTGGAACTGGCCCAAGAAAATCAATCGCACCCAGGTGCAAAACCTGTTTCGCCTGGCCTTCCCCAAAGACAAAACCAATGTCATCTTCATGGGCGGAGTCGGCCTCGGGAAAACTCACCTGGTCATTGCCCTGGCCCATGAAGCCTGCCTGCGCGGGCACTCGGTGCTGTTCACCACCGCCGTGGATATCATCAACACGCTCACGGCAGCCCAGACCGTGGGCCGACTCAAAAACGAACTCAAGCGTTACCTCAAGCCCGCTATCCTGGCAATCGATGAAATAGGCTATTTGCCCATCGACAAGATCGGCGCCGACTTGCTCTTCCAGATCATCAGCCAGCGGTACGAGCAAGGCTCCATCCTGCTGACCACCAACCAGCCCTATAAACACTGGCCCAAAATCTTCAACAACGACAGCACGCTGACCAGCGCCGTGCTGGACCGACTGTTGCACCACGCTGAAACCGTGATCATCGATGGCAAAAGTTACCGCATGAAGGACCAGATCGAAAACCCGTAACCTCCGCACTTATCTCACTGGCGGCTGGTCCCACCCCTCGGAATCAGCCGCCTTTTCGTCCTTCCGAACAGTTGCTGCCTCCGCATTTTCAAACCGACAGATTTACCCCATTTTCAAACCGGCGCTAATAGATTATTGTCGCCGCTGATTTTTTAGCAACAATTTGCAACACAACAATCTGCGATACCACGACCCCTAAATGGTCACTGGGGCTTGGCTTTGCCTTGCAGCGTTTTGGTGATGACGTTGGTCAGCGGCTATGCTGGCGGGCGGTCGCATTACAAAAGTCCAGCTTTTGATTTAGGAAAGAAGTGCGCCGTTTCCCGTTCTGCGTCCACAAACGATAATCCCGCATAATCCACATCGGAAGGCATGCTGTTGAGCCATTCCTGAGTCAGTTTTATCGTCACCCAAATCCCGTGTTTGTCCTCTGCTGCCGCCGGGTCAAACAGATAAAGTGGTTGCCCGCGCCACAAAGCATCTGTCGTCCCGCTGGGTAGAACCAGCGGCCGGTGGATTGACGCCGGATCGGAAGGGAGCGGCGGCAATCCACTACGGCACCATTCGGCAATCCGGAGCGCGGATAATTTGGCGTGGTCAGGCATTTCCTCATAACGATGTTGAAAACCAGAAGTCCAACGCACAAAATTCTGGTCTCGGTGGTAAAGCTCCAGCTTGCCATCCAAGTTTAGCAGGTGTTCTTTGGGAATCGTTTTGAGCCAGAGTTTGGCGGCTGGGTGAATTGCCTGGTTCACAAACCTGCTCAATTCCCGGTCAATATCCTCAATGTTTAACACCTGCAAAATCATACGTTTGGAAGCCAACACCTGCCGCCACATTTCGTCAACATGAATATGGTTTGAGGCAAAGCCCGCCACTGGACGCGCCGAGCTGCCCGGATGCCGGGTGGCGGGTGCAATGTGGAGCGTAGCCGGATGCGGCGAGCAAGACATTGACGCGACGACCGGCGACACATAATCGGCCTGTGATTCCCGCCGTCTCTCCCCCTCGCTCCACTTCTCCCGTTCACCGACCACAGACCGAACAACTCTCTCGGAACCGCCACCTCCGAGGTGGATCGGGGAACTGCCCCGCTGCTCCATGCGGTTCCCCGTCCATTCGTAGGCCCGGCTTTCCGGGTGCAACACTGATTTGATAATGCGCAACATCCGGATGAAGGAAAAAGTGAAAGGACTCGCATCAAAACAACGGAAACCACGGAAGAGGTGTCTTTACATTTGAATGGGAAATCGTGTTGGGAGCCAAGAACGGCCTCGGTTCATCCGAATTTCAGAATAAAGCGGGGGTTCGTATGAAAAAACGCTTGTGCTTCATTGGCGCGGAGAGAAAATCACGGATAAGGCCCACGCTGGTCGTGGGTAAGAAACCAAATGGGAAATGTCAATTTAGAGTGAAGATTGTTGGGGCCGGGTTGATTTGCTGCTGAAGTGTTTTGGCTGGAACTGGGATCAAACCGCTTCGCGCCGGACTTCGCTCCGCTCCGCTGCGCTACGCCGGTGAACACTTTGAGCTGGCCCCGCGCGAGATTTCTGGAAGCCTCAACCTTCAACGTCAATTTCAACTTGAATTGCCCGGAGCGCGGACCGCTGAGTCCGCGTTTCGGTCTCGACGGAAATCCAGCCTGTTTTGCGAACCGCGTGTTCGCGCGGACATGGCTGTCCGCGCTCCGCGCGATTTGGGCGCCACGGCCCGGCTGGCCCAAAAGTGAATCAAGATGTCTCCGGAAGGCATAGAAAGTCTTGCCCAAATATGCGTTAATACGAATGGTCGAAAATGTAAAACGGCTGACAAAAACAAAACAGATTGGGCCAAAGACGAATGAGAAAGTCAGGGTTGAACTGGTAAATATGACTACGCCCGGAACAATTTCGCAATCACGCTGGCGGTGCTAAACATGAACAATAAAAGAGAACATTAACTTATGAAATCAATTATGTTAGCAATTGCAGTTCCGGCTGCATTGGCGCTGCTGGGTTGTAATTCAGCCAAAGCCAACTTCGTCCCACCAACTTTAGGTTCGGCTGGCAGCTTCGCGGTCCTAGGGGGCACGACGGTGACGAGCACCGGTAATACCGTTCTCAACGGAAATCTGGGAGTTTATTCAGGTAGTGCGATCACTGGCTTTCCTCCGGGGATCGTAAATGGAACGACATACACTTCTGTCAACGGAAATGGGGCTGTCGCAGAGCAGGCTCAAAGTGATGCCTTGGCTGCATACAATACGCTGACTAGCGAACCGGTGACTGAAACCTTGACTGGCCAGGACTTGGGTGGCCTGACACTCACGCCAGGCGTCTACTTCTTTAGCTCGACGGCTCAACTGACGGGAACACTCATTCTCTCCGGGACCGGCACATTCGTTTTCCAGATTGGGAGCGGGCTCACGACCGCCAGCAGTTCCTCTGTGGTTCTGGAGGATGGCGCTGAAGCCGACGACGTGTTTTGGCAAGTGGGCTCCTCCGCGACTCTCGGCACGGGCACGTCGTTCAATGGTAGTATTGTTGCTCTCACGAGCATAACTTTTGATACGGGGGCAAACCTGTACGGCAGCGCCTTGGCACTGAACGGCGCCGTGACCTTGGACGACAACGATATCAACGTCCCCGGCGTCGTGCCTGTGCCTGAGGCGACCACAGTATTGGCAGGCGTGTTGCTCCTGTTGCCATTGGGGGCCAGCACCCTCCAGGCTTTGCGCAAAAAGCGCACGGCGTAGCAGTCACGCCATCAGGGGTCAGCCATAGCTTTGTCCATTTGGCTTCATTCATTAGGAAACCGACAAATAATTCCTCTTCCAGAGTGACCGGTTTTGCCAGCAAATCCGGTTTGGAATCCAGCACCCGGGACAGTTCAGGTCGGTGAAGGATTTTCCTTAAGAGCGGGGACACAACTCCAAATCCGCCATCGCCGATTTTTGCTTTTTTGTCCATGTTTCAGGACTGGCCGGTGCCGCAGTAGCCCTGGCCGACACCGGCATTCTGCGCCCCGAACATTGGCAGCGCGGTTTGCACCAGGCCATTTCTATAGCTAACAGTGACCTGGCCCACAAACATCTGCCCAACCCGCTCGCTGATTACACTTTGGTCTTGGCCGAGGATACCGTCGCCGCCGATCAGGTCAGCGCGCTCATTGTCACATTCAATCTCGATAATCTGGTCCACCGGGTCATCGGCCCGGCCATCCAACGCATGGAAGGCGCCCATCGCGGCCTGGGCCAAACCGTCCTGTATTGGCTCCATACCGCCTTCAACCATTCCTCCAGCGCGCTGGACCCCATCGCAGGCTATGGCTGGGCTCAATATAACTACTGGATGGGGGAGAATGACGAGACGGCGCGCGAAAAAGAGGAACTCGACTATCTGCGCGCCGAGCACGAGAACGAACAAAAAGATGTTCCCGCAAACAAACGCAAGCCTTTCGACGAAGCGGCGGCCCGGCAGCAACTCCAATTCTTTCGCAAGGCCGATTACGACCGGGCCATACCCCCTTGGGCCGGCAGCGGTTTCAAGCATCACCCGATGCTCAGCCTGGAACAATTGGCGTGCCACCGGCGTGGCCGTTTCCGCCCCTACACGGGGTTAGTAACACGGATACCTTATTTCGACTCCGTGCCCAAAGTCGCACTGATCACTTTGAACATCTCGTCAAAATTGACCGGCTTCGGAAGAAACGCCACGGCACCGTTGGCGATTGCGAGTTGCTTGTTTTTTTCCTCCACCTCTAACATGCCGCTGATGACGATGATCGGGATTCTTTTTGTTTCGTTGACTTTGTGCAGCCAATCCATGATGCGGAAACCGTCCCACGTCATGTCAGTAAAACCATCCACAACTCGATTTTCATAAACGTCTGGCGGAAATCCTATGTCCAACAGGATCAGATCCGGTTTCACATTGCGCGCTATCCTGACACCTTCCGATGCATCAAGCGCTGTGAACACTTGATATCCCCCGTTTTCCAACTTCATGGAGGTCGTCTTCAGTATGATTTCGTTGTCATCAATGATCAGAATCTTTCTTTGACTGGTCGAGACGGGTTTTGAGTTCACAGGCTGTTCTTTTTCGTATATGCTCGGTTAATTAATTAAATTGTTTCGAGCACTTGTTATGCCAGACCAGAATCCGCCCTGTTTGCCGGCTGGAGACATGCATAAACTGTTGCGCTTTAGACGGAAGTACAGCAAGACAGGTCATCGGCTCGTCACAACGGTTGAAATGCCCGAGTTCCTCGTCCGACAGCGATGTTTGGAGCGCAACTGGAGCCAGGGCCAACTGGCCAAGCAACCAGCAGGAGGAGAAGCTGACAACAAAAAAGCCACTGCCAAACGGGCCAGCGGCTGTGCCTGATCGGATACCGTACCGGTCAATCAGAAATCCGTTATGCACGAATCCGAACAATCGCACTCTCGGCTTAAAACCGATTCCGTCCTGCCGGTCGGGTAAGGAAGTGACATTGCTGCCACTCCCTCCCCTAAGAACCGGACGTGAGACTTTCGCTTCATTTATGTGGCGCGCCACATAAATGAGGATAGGCTACTGCGGACGGAACCGCAGGTTTCTTTGCAAACAATCACTTGCACTATTCATTTCGCACCCTTGGCCTTCTTCCAGCGCGCCCTGGCAATTCGTGCTCTTTCTGCCGCGCTCATTCTATCTGCGTTTTCGTATGGGTACGAGCGATTTGCCTTTGATTTTGGTCCACCGCGCCCGCTGACCGAGCCATGCAATTGTTGGCGCGAGGCTGCCACCGTCGAACAAAATGATGCGCGAAATCGAGGAATTGGGCAATCCCGGTAACGGCGAGCCGCACGCACGCCGAGGCCGACCGCGGACGGTCGCGGCTGGCCCCATACGCGTCAAGCTAAGGTTCCGACGTTGGTGAGTAATTGGTAATAGTTCTGGCGATCCTTTCTCCTGTCATAGAAAGCATGGTGAGCCAAAGAAAACTCCAGCCACTGGGACACCGAGAGGCCCAGCAGCAAGGCAGAGAACCAGCAAGCACATTGTCCGAGAAGGCGTCCCAGACGGAGCAAGCGGACGTGGTCCCCGTTGGTACTGCGGAGTTCCAACACGTCACAGATTTGACAAACCAGTGCGCAAAAGAGCAACTTAGTCAGCACGGATAATTCGAGGAGGGCGGCGGTGCGGCAGTTGAGGTGGCGTAATCCCAGATGGCTTTTCCAGGTTTTGAAGACGATTTCAATGCGCCAACGCAGGCGATAGACCGCGACCATGGCCTTGGGTGGCCAGAGGGAGGCGGGCACATTGGTCAGGAATAGGTTCCAGCTCATCAAGCACAAATGGTCCTTTCCTGGAGGCGAACGGTGGCGACGCTGGGCCGAGGTCTTGGCTCTGTGTCGGCGCAGATTGGCCACTTCTTCGGGTACGGGCAGGGCCACCAACCGCACCGGCACGCGTTCGGGTCCCAGTAACAGCGTCAAATCCAAGGCACGGCTGGTGCGCAAGCGGGCCAACAAATCAAAGGGCTGGCCAGTTCGTGGATCGTGGAAGTTGACGCAGTGGCGGTGACGGGTAAGGAAAAAGATGCCACGGTCGACCATGCGGGCCAAGACTCCGCTGACCAGGTACCCCAAGTCGCGGAGGACCAAATCGCCAGGACGGGCCACTTCCAAGATGTCCGGGGCGGCGGCTTGGTCGTTACGGGTAAAGCCCGAGAGGGAGACCTGCTCCACCGCGCTGTTTTTGAGATCGCAAATCCATTGAATTTTCAAGTTGGCGTAATCGCCCCCGTGCTGATTGCCGCCGCCGGGAAAGCACCGCGCCAGGTGCTTGGGGAGCTTTTCCACCGTGCTATCCTGAACCAAGACGCGGGAAAAGGAGCCCAACCATTGGCCGGTGTCCACCGCCGAGGAGAGTTGCCCCAACAACCTCGTGATGGCCGATGCCAGGAAGGGTTGGATCTGATGGGAGAGGCGCTGTCCCAAAGCCTGTTTACTGTAGGTCGTCTGGGCGGCCAAACCGATGACGCTGGCGGTGCGCTCCAAGGAGAGGTTGGTTTCCGGCGCCAGCGCCAGGAGGCCTTTGAGGAAGTCAGGCATGAGAATTTTGCGGGGGGTTCGCCTCAGAAAGCCGGAGCGGCGGGCGAGGGCTTCGGCCTCGATGTGGTGCAATTTGGCCACGGCGGCAGGGAGTTGCTGTGCGAGCGCATTAAAGAAACGCGGGGAACTGGTCTTGGAGTTGACATTCATTTGTATATAGTATAAATACTATATATATGAATCGAGCGCATAAAACGACGGGATGTCAAATCAAGGTGCAGAAGGTGGAGCGGCCAACCAACCGTTCCTACTATTTGAATCTGCCGGTGGTCCTGGCTGAGGCGCTGGAAATCACCAAGGGCGAGGAGATGGTTTGGCTAATCGAGGACAAGAACACACTGATTCTGTGTCGAACCAAAGGCAAGCCACCCCGCCGATTGCGGGCCAAACCTTAGCTTGACGCGTATGGGCTGGCCCGCGCTTCGGCTACCTCACCGGCAGGAAGTGAATGGCTGGTTCTCTTGCCTGTGACAGTTGGATCGATCTCCGAAAAAGTTTTGTCAAACAGCCCGGCGGCGCCGTCCGGCAATACCCCCGCTCCAATCATTTTGGTCACCGTTGCTCTGTAAAACGTCACCTGTGCCGGTGGCAGGAAAGCCACGGGCACCGTGCCAAGCCGGTGCCGGGCCGCCACCAAAAAGAGGGCAAAACTTTGGATGGAAAGGAACTCGTCGGCGGCCTCGCGCCGATAATTGTGCGAGTCCTCCGCCATCATTCCGCACACCAGTTCCGCCGCGCGCGGAATTCCTTCGGCCGGCAACTCTTCAATCATTCCCACGAACGAGTCGAAGAGGGAGAGCCCCCTCGGTTCCCGATTTGGTTTTAATCCGGTTGCCGTGTTTCCTTTTCGTTCAATAGTGTTCATGTCCTCTTCTTCCGCTGCCTATATCGCTGCCCTGGCTTCCACCTCCTGCATTTCTTCAGCCATGGCCTCGGTCGTTGGCGTATCCGCCACTCCGGCCAGTTTGGCGTAATCCTGCTGCATCGCCGCGATTTTCCGCAAATGCTCTTTGAGCGATCATCCCCGTCAGCAGCAGCGATACGAGCGCGTACAACACCTCCACCTTCACCCCCGACGCAATGCCGCCGGCCGGTATTGCGAATTGCATCAGATGGAGCAGGGCCAGCAGGGCAAAGGCCGAACACAATGACCGACCCACCCGCCTGGCTCCAAAGAGCCGGTTCAGCCGCAATGCGTAGCCCGCAACCACGAATTGCAGGAGAGCCGCGATCAAATCTGTGAATTCTGTGAAATTCATGGAAACTCCCCATTTACGAACGCGACGACAACCGGAAGCAAACCTGCCCATGCTCGAAGTCTAGGCAAGCCCCGTCCCAAAATGGGACACACTGAATTCTTTGGGCGAGATCTCATGACTTTTAAATTAGCAAGCATTTGTCGCGCCCCGCCTGCGCGCTCAATTGCTTGCCAGCCGGAAGAAGACGCGCTCCTCGGCAAGTACACCGACCAGGAAGTTGCCCGCAAGCTGGGCTGTTCCGCGGAGCGCGTCGGCAAGCGACGGTATTACCTCAGAGCGCGGAAGAATAATCCAAAACATCGCCTGTGGATGCCGGAGGAGATTGCCCTGTTGGGCACGCGCCCGGATCGCGAGGTTGCGCCGATTGTCGCCCGGAGCGTTAGCAACGTGCGCTATAAACGTCTGGCACTGGGCATTCCCTTGCCGGAGAGTTTGTTTCCGGTATTCGAGGAAGCCCCGCGCACGGTGCATCGGGACGGCTACATCGAGTTGCAGCGGTCGTATTACTCGGTGCCCCCGGAGTATGTCGGACGGCAGGTGTGGGCGCGCTGGGAGTCCCGGCTGGTACGGGTGTTCAACCAACGCCGGGAAGTCATCGCCGTCCATGCGCTGGCCGAACCGGGAAAGTTCGCCACCGATCCCAACCATTTGCATTCCCCGCACCGGCACGTCATCCAGCACGGTCTGGATTATCTGCTGGATCGCGCCCGGTTGATCGGTGCGCATACCGGCAGTTGGGCCGAGGCGATGGCGCAACAGCGCGGTCCCATCGGCATACGGGTCTTGCACGGCCTGTTGTCGCTGGCTGGCAAGCATCCCGTATCGGCCCTGGAACGCGCCGCCCAAATCGCGTTGCATCATGGCACGTGGCGCTTGCGCGACCTGCGCGCCTTGCTGGACCAGGCCGGGCCGGCACCGCAACTGGACTTTCTGGAAACGCATCCCCTGATCCGCAGCCTCGACGCCTACCAGCACTGCGTCCCTGATTGTTTTGCTCCCTCAACTTCAACCATCAACCAAACATGATTGCCCTCCAAACCACACTGAAACAACTCCGTCTCTCCGGTCTGATCCAAACGCTGGACGTGCGCCTGCAAGAAGCCGCCGCCAATCGTCTGAGCCATGCCGAGTTCCTCGAACTCATCTGCCAGGACGAACTCAACGTCCGCCAGCAACGGCAGATTGAACGCCATACCAAGGCCGCCGAGTTCCGCAGCTTGAAACCCTTGGACGACTTCGACTGGAGCTTCAATCCCTCCGTCCACAAAAAGGAGATTTACGATCTGGCCACCTGCCGGTTTATCCGGGAAGCCAAGGACGTGCTGTTCCTCGGCCCGCCCGGCGTCGGCAAAACCCATCTGGCCCAGGCCATCGGCTACGAGGCCATCCGCCAGAACTTCCATGTCCTTTACCGGTCCATCTTCGATCTGGTGCGGGATTTCATGAAAGACGAAGCCTTCAACCAAATGGACAAGACGGTTCGCAAATACTTGAAGCCCGATTTGGTCATCATTGATGACATGGGGCTGAAACAACTGCCCAAACACTCCGGCGAATACTTGCTGGAAGTCATCATGCGCCGCTACGAAAACCGCTCCACCATCATGACCAGCAACCGGCCGTTGGAAGAATGGGGCAAGTTGCTTTGTGACGTGCCCACTGCCGGGGCCATCATTGACCGGTTCCTGCATCACGCCCAGGTCATCCCCATTACCGGCAAAAGCTATCGGGTCAAGGAAGCGCCGATGGTCACCCAGGAAAACAAGAAAAGCCGGAAGGCCAACGAACCTGCGACCGCCGGGGCCGCGAGCTAAGGCTCGGCAGCCCGGCCCCGGCTCGTTTATCCGGCAGCCGGAGCTAAAACAAACATCCCTTGCATTAAACCATGAACCTGTTATGAAATCCCCACCTCAGAGTGGCCGGTTTTGATTCGACCCCGGCTGGCTGGTTTTCAAGTGACTGGTGACAATGAACGACTCGGTAATACGCGAGGGCTTTCGCCAGCAGATGTTGACACAACGTCAACTTGGAGATGCGCTCGTCATTGATGAACTCGGATTGAGGCACGGTAAATGCCGGGCGGACATCGCTGTTGTGAACGGCCATCTCTCCGGTTACGAAATCAAAAGCGACGATGACTCCCTGTGTCGGCTTGCAGACCAAGTCAAGGTTTACAGCGCGGTGTTTGATCGTGCCGCCGTGATCACCTGTGCAAGGTATGCCAAGATGGTGGAGTCATGTTTGCCGAAGTGGTGGGGCATCGTGATCGGCCATCCTTGCGGAGACCAAAACGTGACGTTCGAAGTCGTACGGCGTGGCGCTTTAAATAGGCACGTGGATCCATTTTCACTCGCACAATTGCTCTGGTCCGACGAAGCCGCTTCCATCCTCGCCAAGCTTGGGGAAGCTCCCAAGACCTTGAGACAAAGGAGGGCGGTCCTATATGAACGGCTCGTCGAATTGGTTAGTTTAGCGGAGCTCCGTCGACTTGTGACTCGCCACTTGAAGTCGCGTCAAAACTGGAGACATCGTGTGCCACCATCTCTAAATGATGGTTGGTTCCGACCCATCGCCAGGTCGTAAGGTTGCCTGTCGAGCTGGTCCCGCGTGCGCATTCCGCGATATATTGGTCTCCAGCGGAGAATTCGGATCCTGAGTAGTTGGCGGAATCGATTACTGCGCGGCAGTGTCCTCGATATTGGTCGAACCGGTTGTCCCGGACATTAGGCCCTTTGAGCAGGAACCAAGATGTTGGAGTGGTGTATCGGAGTGTGCCGGACGGCTTCAGGAGACGCATATCCATCGGCAGGAGGGTCGGATGGTTGATGCAATAGTCGCCAAATGCAGGAACGCGGACCTCCAACGTGGCAAGCCTGGCCGCCACCAACTTGTATAACAGCCACTCGTTGCGTGGGACGACAGCCGGACTCGTCTTGATTTCGCCCATCGACTGCGGGAATGCCGTTCCCATTAGCGTAAACGTCCTCCATTGGTTCAAGTGTGGAACTCTTTGGATCAGGGCTTCAACGGCTTTTGAAAATCCCGCAATTGGCTCGAAATTGGGCGCCCCAAGATCGAAGATCAAATCACATTCATTCGGGGCGACCAAATTATTTAGCAGAGCTTCGATTGACCGTTTGAGAGTTGGCTTGGCCGCTTCACTGATTTCCAATCGCAGGCATGCGCCGCGTCCATCCGCTGACATAGCTCGGCCGACGCACTGTGCGAACATGGCGTCAGAACTAAGACTGATGACTGGAACGGCGACGCAACCCCGCTGCCGCAGATCGGCGAACACAAAGTCCACTGGGTGCCTACCATTGGCCATGCGAGGCGTTGCAGCAATATGCTTTGGATCGACGAAGCACGGCTGCGTCCCCCAATTCTCCCGGACTCGCTTCGCAAATGGGGCCAGGTGTTTATCAATTGTCTTGGCCGGTGTACCGGTCTCGAAATCAAACCCAATCTCCGCCACTTCAATCAGCGGCGTTATAACGTCTCTGGCGTTGGACGAGAGAAGTCTTAGAGCTTTATACTCTCCCTGCTTCCAGCGGAGGCAGGGCACATAGTGTCGGGATCCGAAGTTCATATCGGTTCATTGGCCAAACGGCACTTCCGGGAACAGACGCCTCACCTTGCCCACGCCGACCAAGTCGTTCAAGATTGTGAAGTTGTCTGCTTCCTTGCGGACTCTGCCGGCGACGATCGCCTCGTTGATTTTCAATTCAGCGGCGAACACCTGCACTGACTCTTTTGAGCGTAGATAACGCGGCAGAGCCGTCTCCCACAGGTCATCTGGAATCAAGGCTCGGCCGGCGAGATCGTCCGCCTCGCGCTCAAGCTCGTCTGCATCCGAATCAAGGTCGTCAAAAATATCCTCCAGCCGGCCTTTCTTGAGGTGGCACTTTACGTGAATCACCTCATGCAGGAGAACGAACCAGAAGTTGTCCAGCCGGTCATATCGAAGCGTGAGACCGATCACAGGTCCATTCTCGCCCAAAAGCGCCGCGCCATCCAAGTGGGTCGAAGGGAGATGCGGTTCGATCACCATAGCGATCCCCGCCTCTTCAAGGTGCTTCTGAGCGCGTATCGGACCGTCTGCTGAATGGCTGTGCTGAACGAGTCGCTTGAGCCAAGAGTCGTCGAGTTTCTTGGGGCGATAATTGGATGCTTTGGAAGACGAACTGGCCTTGGCGAGCACGCGCCACTCCCAGGCAAGGAGTGCATACATGTCGACGCTCGACCCTGAGCGCACACGTTTTCGATGCAGAGCAAGCCGAGGTTGGCTGCCGGCGCGCTTCGATAGATTGCTGATCAACAGCTCCGCTTGGGCCGTGGCGCCGGCCAGCGTTCCAGCGTACTCCTCGAACCAATGGCGCTTGTACATTTCCTTAATCGGGAAAAGGTCCCAGTTGATCTCTGAAGAGCTCTCCTTGGTCGTCGAGGCTTGGCGGAATTCGGCGACCTCACTGATGTTCAAATCCAGGGCCTGGGCGACCTCTGCCAACCGCCGGAGGCTTGCGCTCGAGTAATCCTCCGACTCGTAGCGCTGGATCTGCTGTTCTTTAAGATTGAGCTTTTCAGCCAGCTCACGCTGGGACATGCCGCGGGCAATTCTGGCTTTGACGAGGATCTTCGGCAGCTCCTGCAGGCTTTTCGCCCTCAAGACGCTCACCGCCCCTGAACGGAGTGCCTCGTATTCACGGACATCCTCGGCGATCTCGTCGATCTGGCTCTGAAGGGCCGCCAGTTCAGCTTTGGCCAGGACCGATGAACCAATTCGGCTGGTCGCCTCGGCTAGGTCAAATGCTTTCGCGCTCGTGCGGAGCCGCTCGAGCTGGGCCTTGGAAATTCGGAACTGTCTGTCGTTGGTAATCATAAACTTTGGCTCCTGCAAATCATCACAGTTGGATTTTGATGATGCCTTTGGGACGCCCCGTATGTTTGTCGGTTTGGAAAAAATCAAGAAATGCCGCCGTTGCGTCCGCCTTCGCCCCGGACGGAAAGAACTCGCCGCCGAACATTTCCTTTTGGCGCTTGCGTCTCGCGCTAAAATCCAGGAATACCAGATCAAGCTTCGCCGCGTCGACTCCGGCTGGGTCCCAGCAAACGTCGAAGTCGCCCGGCTCCGGCTTGTCCGTGACAAAACTGCCGTCCAGGTAAATGGTCCTGCATCCCGCCTTGACGAGCGCGGCGACCACCCTACGAAAGCCGTCGAACAGCTTCCTGCGCCTTTCGTTCGTGGCGAAGCACCCTTCAATCTCATCCAATGTCGCTACATGCACCCCAGGAGGCAGAACATTCCAAACGCCGTTGAGATCAACCGCTACCGGTATCACAACACAACAATATCGTTGTGTTGCACAAAAAGTCAAATGAATTTTTGGGCCGAAGACGAGGTAGGGTGCCGGAATCACCGAGGCTGGATGGAAGCCATTGCCACCATCGTCGGGCGGGCGTAGGACTCTCCGAGCCAGTTTCGAATTTGGACATGGAACCCCGTGGACGCTGGCCGAATTGAAGCAGCTCGGCAAAACGCCCCGATTTGACGAGGCGCACCAACCGAAATAGCATAGGCCCGGGAGCTGCGTTTTTGGGCCGGTTTAAAGGTGCGACCGGAGTTCCCCAGTTAGAGCTGCCGGTTCAGAGATAACTTTGAGTCGGAGAGTTTTTGTCGTCCGCCTCAGAATTGTTTTGTGTCGTGTGGTAAAAGTTTTTCAGTCCGGCGGTGCCAACTTTGCGGCACCGGCGAGGGACACGAAAAAGGCGCGGCAGGCAATCGCCCGCCGCGCCGCATGGCGCTACGATGGCGCTACCAAGTGACCGTAGGCGCAACGCCCTTGCTGCCCGCGTCGCGCCGGAAACTGGCCGCCACCCGTTGCGACCCGACCACCCGAACGCCCACCCGCCGCAACGCTTGGCAAAGCCTGTCTCCCGCCGAAGTGCCGCCACCACGCCCGCCACGCTTGGCACTGGCCTTGAACCCCGCCGCCGCCGCCGCCGCGTCCAATGGCTCGCCCGCCAGCAGCAGCGCCGCCGCATGGCCTATCTTGTCGGCCAAACCCCGCAACCCCTTGCCACTGGCTTTGATGGCCGCAATCCGGCGAACCAGCAACCCCGCACGCCGCGCCGCCATGCGCTCGACTTGCAACCGCGCCAACCGCTCCGCGCGTGACTCGCTGGGCATGGGAATCGCCGCCAGCCAATCCGCCGAGAGGCTGGACAACGGCACCGACTCGCCGCACGTGTCGGCGCTGATGGACGCGACCACCGCCCGCCACGCCACCCGCGCCGCCGCCAGCAGATGCTTGACCCCCGCGCCGTCGCGCTGCCATGC
>JBEKMW010000113.1:0-15252 GCA_049523455.1 Verrucomicrobiota bacterium
AAGGCCAAGGGGGAGATTTCCGCTGGGGCGGTCGAGGGCCTGAACAACAAAATCCGAGTGGTGACCAGACGATCCTACGGCTTCCGCACCTATGACGCGATGGAAATTGCCCTGTATCACACTTAGGACGGCTCCCGGAGCCGGAAGAATCTACCCACAGATTTTGCTGACGAGGCGAAAATTGTTGTTCATTGGGGTTCGGCGACGCGATAAAACCGGATGGGGGAGGCGCTGATGGCGTTGGTATTGGTTGTGGTCAAGGTATTGGTGACGGCGGTGAGAGTGAGCCAGGTGACCCAATTGGTTCCAAGCAAATTGGTGTTGTATTGCACCTGGTAAGCGACTTGAGCGACCGACGGCCAGGTCAGGATGAACGAACTGGCATTTTTGCCGAAGCTGGTAATGGTAGGGCGCGGTATCGGCGTGACACTGACATCATCCAAGCCGAAATAATTCTGGTCATTTTCCTCCGCGAACTGCAGCGTGGTGTTGGTGCCGGCGGCGGTAACGATGAAAAAAAGATTGGTCCAAACAAAGGCCGGCGGGTTGGTCAGGCTGTAAATCGTATGGGTGCCGCTGCTGTTGGTGTTCCAATTCACGTCGAATATTTCGGTCGGCTGGTTGCTGGGATTGTCCAGCCACAAAGAAAGGAGGTAAGGCTGGCCGGAGAGCGTCGGCAAGGTCTGGGAAAGCGTCGCCGGCGAGCCGGATTCGCCCAACATCGCGCCGTAATAGCCGGAATGGATGTAAATCGCCGCGCCCGTGAAGGAATTGGAATCCACCACGGTGTTGTAAATTTCATCGTCAACAATGGTGTCCCCAGCCAGCGTCCAGTCGGTAAAATCTCCGGATTCAAATCCGCCGTTTTGAACGATCGACTGGTCGTCCAGGAACGTGAACGAGCGCAGATGGCCGACTTGACTGGTCAGGTTGGAAAACCAGATGCCCGCGCTATAGGCGCCGGCCACCAGATTACTGGCGGTGGAATTTAAGCTGACCACGACCGTCGCCAGGGCGCCGGGCGCCAGCGTGCCGCCGTTGGACGAAACCGTGAGCCAGGCGGAGGTGTTCACGACCGACCAGGCCAGCGCGGACGCGCTGGCATTGGTCAGAATAAAAGTCTGTGAAGTAATGCCGAATGGCCCACCGATCATTCCGCTGAAAGTAAATCCGTAATTGGTGGTGATGACCAGTGGATCAGGGTTGACCAGGGCGTTGATCAAATTTGTTCCGTTCGGGGTGCCCAGACCGGTGCAAAGGTCGTAACCCGGGACCGCGTAAAACTGAAAAGTGCTGGACTCTCCCTCAGCATAGTCCCATACGTTGCTACCCACCGTAATGTCATGGAATGCGGAGCCATAGAGGGATTCGTTCGCGATTTCATAAATGGCCGGATTGACAAAGCCGACGGTGGATTCACCATGGGACGCCGCTTCCTGATTCACGAGGGCCATAAACCCGGTCCATAACTGGGCGGAACAACTAGTGCCGAAAAAGGCGTTGCTTTCCCCGTTGCCGTAGTCAACCTGGATATTGCTGCCGACGACCGCCACATCGGGAACGTTTCGAGAAACAGTTGAGCCGCGGTTGGCCGCCATGCTGACGCTCATTTGCCAGTTGGGAATGGCATAGTAGGAACTGACGCCCCCGCCGCTGCCGTCGCCTTCGCTGTAACTCTCATTCCAGACGCTTTCGGACGCATAGGATGCACCCGTGCCGTTCATGATCAAGGTCATTGCACCTACCTGGGTGATGTAAGGGTCGCTTCCCGGCGCATTGTCCAATGAGGGATTGTCCACACCGTTGACGGAATTTGAACCAGGGGTAAAGGCGTCCATGTCCCCGGAAGCATCGGCAAAGGATTGCCCTTCGGCGTCCATTTGTTTAAAAATGTTGTCGGTGCTATTGGAGGGGCCGCCGCCCCAGCCCCAGGAACAACCCAGGTTTTTAATCATGTTGCTCGCCGCCATCGTGTTCAAAATGTCGTTGGGAATGTAGTTAGTCGGATTTCCTTCAAAAACGACCACCGCGGATAAGTTGGTGGCCATGGCGATGACCATCTCAATGTCTAGCGAAACTTCGGAGTTTCCGCTGTCGGGGCCCGTTGTGGGGGTTCCGTTGAATTCGTCAATCAAATTGGTCTGCACCAACACGCGCGGACGGCTCGGCAGCAGATTTTCATAATTCGTAATATCTTCGGGATAATAGCCGTCTGCTTCAAAGAGACCTACCATTTGCCCCGCGCCGTTGAGAGTGGTGCCCGGCACATAAGCGTTCCGAAAGTCCATACCGGCGTAAGACCCGTCCCCGCCGGAGCCAGTTCCTCGTGCGGTGGCGGCGGCCGCGCTTGACCGATGGAGCTTCGGAAGCGGACGCCAATAATTGTTCAAGCCCTGCACGTCGGCTATCGGCAGATTCGTTGGGACAGACGGGTCGCGGTCGGGCGCGAAAAAATTCCGCGATTGGGTGGGATGCTGGTAGGTCAACAGGGTGAGTTGAAAGGCTCTTTCGATGTTCCCCGCCGGGCCGGTTACATCGAGCAGCAGGCGGTTGCCATAGGTTCCGGCTATTGCCAGGCCGTTCTCCCGGGCAAACTTTTTAACCGCCTCGTAATCCCGTTCGGTAGGACCGAAGCGCGCGGTGAATTCTTCCGGCGTCAGGAACTGGTGAAAAATGGGGCTGGCGGGGTCATACACCTCCGCCAGAAAATCGTCCAGTCCCGCCGGATCACGCAAGGGCAGACCGATGGCCAAACGCAATGGCTGATTTTCAGGCAATCGGCCCTCGGGATTTAGATGCGCCACCACTGCCGGCACGTGTCCCGGCAACGTGACTCCGCCCGGTTCAGCGCCCGGAACGGCGATGACTGCGCCAAATGAAATGGCCGCCACAATAATTGCTCGCCGCCGCGCGAAAGGCAGCAGTAGCGCATTCAAAGCCATCTTCCACCAGGCAAGTGTCATGCGTTCCTCGCGCAACACGGCAGACCATTCTGCCAACCGAGACGCTTTGAAGCCAAAAATCAAAATCAACCAACGCAAGTCATTGACAACTAATGGAGCGGGCGATGGGAATCGAACCCACGTGTCAATTGTGGTGTAAAGTGGTGCGTAGTGTTCAGACTCTTGGCTTATAGCGGATACGAGGCGAACGTCGTAATCGGTCGCCAAGATTTTTTCGTCTTTTGTTGTGCTCATCATGCGCCCAAGTCAAATGCCACTATATCATTTGCCGTTGCCGCAGATTCGCTGTGTCCAAACGGTTAAAGCTTTGCTTTGTTGCCTGGGTGTGTGCTTCGACAAACCAGAGCCATTTATCTATACCGCGCGAAACCTCGGTGAATAAATCCGCCGTGTCGGCGTCTTCCAAGTCGTCCGCCAAGTCAATCGTGTTGCGCGCCTCACGTCCGAAGGTGGACAGCGCGCGGGCAACCGCCTCGACATGCTCCGCGCCGTCGGCAATATCCAGCGGATATTCCGCCAATCGCGAACGTCACGCGGACGTGCGCACCGTCCCTTCAGCTACGCCGCCTAATTGCACGATGCGTTCGGCAATCAAATCCACATACTCGCCGACGCCCTCGTAAATCTCGTCGAACAGTTTGTGCAGGCCGATGAAGTGCGGGCCTTTGACGTTCCAATGCGCCTGTTTCATCTGTGCTTGCAGATCAATGGCATCTGCCAGCCGCTGATTCATCAGGGCGTTCAACTCTGCCCGCCGGCCTTTCGCGATGTCGTTTTCGGTTTCATACATTTGGGGCGCTTCAGTAGTTTTCGTTGTTGTTGTTTTCATAAAATGTTCTCAGTTTCGGAATTATTTTCGCCAACCCATGGAGATTATATCCTCAATTTCGATTTCCTGCATCGGGAATTGCCAGAAAAGTAATGCTTGCCGGCGGGAATTCTACGCGCCCGGCCGGTGTGCGTTTACCTGACAGGTTCGGAAGTTCGTCATTCGGCCCCAGTTTCAATTCTTGGCCATTCAATTGAACATGACGGTCCTCGAGTTTTTGGGCCGTTAAAGTGAAGCGTTCGGATTCCACGGGAAAATTCATCGTCGTTGATTGCGTCCGGCTGTTGTTGATTGCCAGGAGCGCAACACCGCCGGGATGGCCACGCAGACCGTGGGCGTAAAGGTGAAGACCTTCCCGAATCGGGACGCCTGACTCAAACACCGTCGTTCCCATGAGCTTGCGCCACAGGAGCGCCGCCCAGTAATTCGGCCTTGGCATCAGGGTTTTTTCGTCCAGCAGTCCATAATCGCTCGCGTCGAGTGTATTGTGAATGACCACACTGACACCGCCCTTGGCCAGCCGCCCCAGTTGATCCAGATAGCGGAACGTATCCAGGAACTTGGAAGCCCAAGGATTTCCGCCGCACGCGGCGTCGGCGGTTTCAGTCACCCAAATGGGTTTTCCGGAATTAAACTCGTCACGGAGTTGCTTGTAAAACGCAAGCGTTTGATCCGTGCGCGCCAGCCATTCTTCGGACAGCGCGTCTCGGGCGCTAGTCATGGGCATGCCCGTGCCGGCGGCTCTTTCGGAGGCAGCGCCATAGTGGTGATACGAGAAGGCATCCACACCCGGGCCGGAGGCGGCGAGAAGGTCTCGCGTGTTTAACAGCGGCATCGTCTTGGTGGCCATTCCCCAGTCGCCGACCGTCTCACCGACTGAGCCGGGACCAAGGATCAACATGCCCGGCGCGGCCTGTTTGACAAACGGAAGGAACACCTTGAAATCCCGCCCGTAGGCTGCGGCATCGTAACCGACCGGCGCACCCCCCATCCTTGCCATTGTGGGTTCGTTCATGAACTCGGCGGCCGCGATGCTGCCGCCAACCGACCTGGTATAGTCCAGAAACCGGCGGGCCTGAGCGGGCATCCAGACCCCGTTGGCATCACGAGTTCCGGGGCTGATGGCAAAAGAAGTGACGATTTCCGCATTCACCGCATGGGCGAAGTCAATGACGCCTTTCCATTGCTGACGAGTCAGGACACCGTCGAAGCCCGCTGGCGGGGACGGCGGCGCATCATCCGATTCGGGAAAGTAACTCGTGTTTGCCCACGTTCCGCTGACGCGCACATACGCCGGTGCCAACGCGGCGGCAAGCTTGATCCGTCGGGCATTGGTCAGATCAATCGGTGGCCGGTATTCATACATATCCGGATTCATGCCGGTGGGAGTGACGGCTGCGACTGCCGCACTGCCTGTCGGATTTGGCTTCGGCACGGCAGCAGATTTCGCGGCGTAAGGTTTCCAAAATTTTCCACCGGTCACCTCCAGCATCTCAACGTTGTAGGACTGATAGCGCTCATCAACGGTAGCTATACGCGGCATCCTCGCCGGGGTCAAAGTGATCATGGCCGAACTGGGGTGACTGGCACAACCTACCATCGTGAACACCAATGCGAAAGGAAGCACAATTGCAAGTCGGACATGTTGATTGTTGGTTGTCATTTCAATCCGGATTGTCCCGCTTCCCGACCGGGGCGTGGTAAGCGTCCATGTCCACGTGGAGAATGACCCGGAGCATGGAAGAACTGTAACAATGCATCGGTGGCGGCGCAATGAAGGCGGAAATGGCTGTGGTATATGAATGGCATCACCCCACCCGCAATACAGTTGATCCAGTCGTTTTGCGACTTTCAAGATCCCGATGGGCTTGCGCCGCTTCCCTCAATGGATACGTCTGCTGAATCGAAATCTTGACCGCTCCTTGACTCACCACCTTAAAAAGTTCACGTGCACTCTTTAGCAAGTCCTCACGCTTTTCCGTATAGGTTTGGAGGGTTGGCCGGGTGAGATACAGTGAGCCTTTTTGAGAAAGAAGATTTGGTTGAAATGGGGGAACGGCCCCTGATGCATTGCCGAAACTCACCATCAGCCCCAAGGGACTTAAACAATCGAGCGAGGCCAGGAACGTATCTTTCCCCACCCCATCATAAACTACGGGGACTCCCATGCCCTTGGTAATCTGCTTCACTCGATCCGGTATGGATTCCGTTGACGTTACGATCACATGTTTACATCCCACCTTTTTGGCAATCCTTGCCTTCTCCTCATGGCCCACCGTTCCGATTACGATTGCGCCCAGGTGTTTCGCCCATTGACACACAATCTGACCGACCCCGCCCGCTGCGGCGTGGACCAGAATCGTTTCTCCCGCTTTGACTTTGTAGGTGCGCCGAAGAAGATATTCCGCCGTCATACCCTTCAGCAGGATGGCGGCGGCGATTTCGTCCGTAATGGTCGGAGGAATCTTTACCAAACGATCTGCCGGACGCAGCAGAACTTCCGCATAAGCCCCCACAGGCCCGGCATAGGCAACCCGATCCCCGGGTTTGAACTCTTTCACTTTTCGTCCCACCGCCTCCACGACTCCCGCGCCCTCCGAACCGGGAGTAAAGGGCAGCGGCATTGGATAAAGACCACTTCGGTAATATGTGTCCACGAAGTTCAGGCCAACGGCGGTATTTCGAACCAAAACCTCTTCTGGGGCCGGACTTCCAACCTGGATCGCTTCCCAGCGCATTTTCTCTGGTCCACCTGTTTCGTAAATTCGAATCGCGCTCGGCATCGTATATCTCCTCAATTTAAGTTCAATAGCCCACAGTGAAGCGCTCGCGCACATGCCGTGGATTTTCCAGTTCATCAATCATGGCGATGGCGAAATCTTCCATCGACATTTTGCTCTCGCCATTGGGCAGCGTCAGCAGACGATCTTTGCCAAGCCGGAATTTCCCGGTGCGCTGACCTGGCGCAAATTCCGCCGATGGACAAAGAAAGGTCCATTCCAGTATTTTTTCCGCACGCAAGAGGTTCAGGAATTCGCGTCCGCCCAAGGCTTCGGGCTTGTAAGCTTCGGGAAAATCCGGCGTGTCCAGGAGTTGCAGGCCTGGCGCAACCTCCAAAGTCCCCGCACCACCCACAACCAACAGACGTTTTACTTTCGCTTGTTTGACACCCTCAATCAGGATGGCCGGATGAATCAACTGGAACTTGACGGAACTGATCACAGCATCGTGGCCTGATACAAGGGCGGCAACATCAGCCCGATTGTTTACATCGCCTCGCACCGCGGATAATCCCGGCTGCGGTTTCAACTTCTCTGGATGCCGCGCGATGGCCGTGACCTTGTGTCCGCGTCGGAGCGCCTCCGCCACGATTCTCGAACCGGCATTTCCAGTAGCTCCAAAATGTGCACTTTTCATCATGCTCATAAGGGGAATCAGTATTATTTCATTCGCTATTGGCGGAGATTCGCCGCGTCCAAACGTTTATAGGATTGACGCCGAAGACTGCCGGCGATGCCAGGGATGGTGATGCGAGTGTTCATTTCATTTGGGTTCGTTAAATTGAATCACGTTATTCTTCGCCGGCTCTGCGCCATTCTAAATATGACATCACCGTCTTGCCACCAGAGTTGATTGGCGCGGCGGTGCCGAGGTGGAGTGAATCCCCTTCAATCTTCACCACGCGAGGTTGCGTCTGACCTGTCCAGTTCGGGAACAGGGAGACGAACATGGAGTGAGTAAGGGTTTGTTTCTCCTCGTCAACATGGAACGGACCGGAGTAGGCGATGTAGCTTGAAGCCTCCTGCTTGTAATCATCGTCCGTCCCCTTGAACCAGTCCCCGGACGCGAAAGGCTTCCGCCCAGGCTTCATAAGTTGGGCCGACATGTAGCCGTCCGGCGTATACATGATAATCCCCATTGGTTGCTCGCTCATGGGGTAGAACGGCGTTGAGCCGTCCATTGGCTTCTCGACGTAAGAGACCAGCTTCCAGGCACCGATAAGTTGTTCGCGTAACGGCTTTGGCATAGTATTTTATGTTAAATGGCGACGTCAGGATGCCTGTTGCATGTCGTTGTCAATCGGCAGCATTTGCCCTGAAATTGATTTCGCCGCGCCCGAAGCGAGGAAAACGGCAAGAGCAGCAATATCGCGAGGGTCCACGAACCTTTTGAGCGATTGGACGGCCATGGCCTCCTTCTTAATTTCCTCCAATGTCTTACCGCTGACTTTTGCCCGACCCTCGAATACGTGTTGGATGCGTGGTCCATCAACCGCCCCCGGCAGAATGGCATTGGCCCGGATGCCGTATTCTCCAAGCTCAATGGCGAGAGTTTTGGTGAAGCCTATGAGACCCCACTTCGCTGTGCAGTATGGACTCCGATTGGCATAACCGAATCGTCCGGCAACCGAAGACATATTGATGATGACGCCCGCTTTTGACTTCTTCAGATGGGGAATTGCGAAGCGCGTGACATTAAAAGTTCCGGTAAGGTCCACTTGCATGACTTTTTCCCACTGGTCAGGGTCCATCTGTTCGACCGGCGCCGTGGGGCCGGAGATACCGGCGTTGTTCACCAAAACGTCCAAGCCACCAAGGGCGGAAATTCCAGCAGCCAACATTCGCTCAATATCTTGACGCTTTGATATATCGCACACATTGGTTGCCAACCCTTTGATTTCACCCGCCAGGGCATCGAGCGCTTTCGCATCAATATCGCAAACAAAGACTTTCGCGCCGGTGGCGGCAAATGCGCGAGCGATTTCACGTCCAATGCCGGCTGCTCCGGCGGTAATAAATACACGCTGTTCATTCATAAATGGGGATGGGTAATGCGTTAGTTCAGGTCGAAGCGTCCAGCTTGGTTTCCGGCGCTTCTTTGAGAAGGTTCCGGACGTCCAAAGGTTCTGTCACCATGGCCAGTTCGCCATCGGAGGTGCGCGGCCACTGTTTCTTGGGGCGATCCCAATAAAGTTCCACACCGTTGCCATCGGGGTCGCGCAAATACAAGGCTTCACTCACGCCGTGATCGGATGCGCCTTCGAGTTGAATTCCGGCCTGGACCAACCGGCGCAAAGCGTCGGCCAGCTCGGCGCGGGTCGGATAAACAATGGCCACATGATAAAGCCCAGTCGCACCACGATGCGGCGGGGAACCACCCTGGCTTTCCCAAGTGTTCAGACCGATGTGATGATGGTAGCCGCCGGCGGAAAGAAACGCCGCTTGTTGCCCTAAACGCTGGGTCACTTCAAAACCCAGCACATCGCGGTAGAAGCTAAGTGACCGTTCCAAGTCGGCAATTTTCAAATGCACATGGCCGATGCGAACTTCCGGGTGAACTGGCTTTGACTTTTGGTGTTTCATTGCAAGTGTGTCAAGCGGCATGTGCCCCGTTGCAAAATGGTTTGTTGTCGGACCGGCCGCACCGGCACAACGTCAGCCGATTCCGAATTTCATAAGTTTTTCCGTCGGCAGAAATCACCGGAATACCTCCACGCACCCAAATCGGGCCGCTCACTTTCTTGTCCGTGTCCTCGATCAGTCCGAGCGATGGTTCAAATTTCGGTTCGATGGGCTTGCCCGTTGCTCGATCCCACACCACCAACCTTCCGGCGGGACAATGAGCGGCCTCATATTCCGTCAGTCGCCGGGCTTCGGGATCGTCCGTCTGTTTGACCAAATTCCATATTCTGCCTTTCGGATCACAAAAGCGGGCGAAGGCGCACAGATTTTCCTGGTCGGTGAGCACCATCGTCGGGCCTTCAATCGCCTCAGCTTGCTTTAGATAAGGCTGGTAGCTGGCCGTTTCGGTGCCGTCGAACTGAATCTTCGCGTGCGTGCCATCGCAAAAGGGTTTGTTGGCCGACTGGCCGCAGCGGCAAAGCGCATATTGCTTCTGCGCCGGGTATTTCTTTCCTTCCCGGTAGTCAAGCGATTCGCCTTCGGCGTTGGTCGCAATCCACTGTTCGCTCAAAGGCAAATCGCCGCTTACGAGGTAAGGCCCGTCTTTTGTTACTTCAATCTTCGTGCTGGCTTGTGCTTTGTGTTTCATGTTTGTCCTCGCTGGCTGCGTGTTTACGGCTTCTCCGGGGCGGGCTTTCTCAAGTCGGCCTCAACATTGATTACGACCTCGACCTGGGTGGCAACCGAATCCTGATCCGCCGAGACGCCGAAATCGCGACGATCAAGCGTTGTCGAAGCCTCCCAACCGGAGATAGGAACACCCTTCATGCCAGGCCCAAAACCCAGCGATTTAACCTTGAGCACAACTTCCTTTGTTACATCTTTCATCTTGAGATCGCCGGTCACGTCGTAGGTATCGTCTCCGGTCTTCTTCCAGGTTTTGCTCTTAAAGGTCATCACCGGGAATTTTGTTACATCAAAAAAGTTGGCGCGCAAATCGTCGTCGCGCATTTTGACGCGCGTGTCAATGCTCGATATCTTGATGACTGCTTCAACGGAGCTGTTTTCAAGATTGTCGCGATCCACGACGATGGAGCCTTTCACATCGGTAAAGCACCCCGGCACTTTGGTGAAGAAGTGCCGGACGTTAAAGCCAACCCAAGTGTGAACGGGGTCGATATCGTAGGTTTCCGCCGCGTGCGCGATGGGAAGGAGCAGCAAGGCTGCGGCTATTTGACTGAGCATTATTTTGATTCGCATATAGGTCCTTTATTGTTGGTAGTTGAAAATGACAATTCGTCTCACGGCGCGAGACCGATCTGCTTCCTGAAGTCGCAGTTGTCCCAGAAAATGTATTCTTCGACTATAACGTCGTTCTTCGAATGTTCGACGATTCACTTCACAATTTGAGAGCTTTACCAGAAGCATACGATTCAACGTTTCTCCTTTCCTTTAGGCACGGTGAGCATGATCGCTATGATGGCCACTACAGCCATAAGCACGTTAAACATGAGAGCGATGGTCGCAGCCTCTCGAAGAGCCAAATTATCCTGGTGACCTTGAAAAGTAATGACACCGTCCAACCAATTTATGCTTCCGGAGTTGGCGCTTAATGCAGTGAAGATTGCTGCCGAAATGGCCACCCCAAATGCGGCACCCAAAGACGAGGCCATCTTGTAAATGCCCGAGCCAGAACCAGCCTGCGTTTCCGGCAAGTTAGAGAGAGCAGCATCTGTTGAAGGCGTCGCATAGAACGCAAGACCGGCGCCGAATAGGGTATAGCCGATGACCGCCAGAATTTTATAATCCGAGAGCATTACGTTCGTCGCCGCCATAAGTAAGATGGAGAGACCGGTAATAAGACAACCCCAGATCATCGGCTTACGTGCGCCAAAACGCTGCAATAGTTTCTCCCCGACGCAGATAAAAACTATGATTGCCACGGCATAACCAAGGGTGAGAAAGCCGGCCTGCTGCGCGGTCATATTGCCCCCCAGTTACACCAATTGAAGTGACACAATCTGGGTGCCGGTCACGCCATTGAGCAGAAAGTTCGAAATTGTGGCGCCAGTAAATGTCGGATTCTTGAAGAGCGTGAAATCGACGAATGCAGCAGGTGTCCGCGCCTCAATGCGGAAGAACAGCATTCCGAAAATCACCGTGATGGCGATCAGAGCAATCGCATAGGAACTCGTCCAGCCAAGCCTGTTTCCTTGGGTCACGACGATTTGCAAGGCCACCATCGCGATCATGAAGGTGGCGACACCAGCAAAGTCGAATTTGTAGTCCCCTTTGCCTTCGGCCCTGCTCTCAGGCGTGTCGTTCATCAAGATAAGACCGATGACCGCGACCAGGACAGAAACAAAAAAAATATAGCGCCAGCCGAGATTTTGCGTGACCAGTCCGCCGAATAACGAACACAGGCCAGAGCCGCCCCAGGAGCCAATGGACCAGAGGCTGACCGCACGCTGTCGCTCGGAGCCATCCCAATAGGCTTTCAGTAGTGCCAGACTTGCGGGCATGATGCACGCACCTGACAATCCCTGAAGGGCTCGACCGGTCAACAGGAACGCAGACGCCCAGGTGCCGGCCGGCGCGAAACCGACGAATAGTGAGCCGAGGATGCTAAGATAAAACCCGACCTTGACGATCTTGACGCGACCGACACGATCGGCAAATCCGCCCATCACCACAATGAATATCCCGGAGAACAAGGCGGTGATCGCCACTGCGATATTCATCATGCTCGCATCGATACCGAGATCTTTGCCCATGGCGGGAGAGATGTTCAGGGTCGTCTGTGCGAACAACCAGAAGGTGATGACGCCGAGAATAATACCGCAGAGCAATTTATCGTTACCCTGAAACCTCACCAATCCGGGGGACAATGACGGAGTCTCGTTCATGTTCCCTTGTCGTCCTTGTCATCACGCTTGTGGGGGAGCGGTGCGCGCCAATTAAAATAAATTGCCATCAGCCGAAGGAAGATGCAGACGAAGGCGCCCAACAGCATCAGATAAGTTGGTTTCACACCCATAAGGGTTCCGAGCGATACGATCGCTGCGCCTGCCAGCGCCGCCAGCGCGTAAAGATCGGCTCGCAGAACAAACGGGACATCTCCGGCGAGAACGTCCCGAGCCATCCCGCCGCCAATGCCGGTCATCATGCCCAGAATCGCCGCCATTAATGGGTTGATGCCATAGTCTATCGCTTTCTGTGCGCCGGTGACTGCAAACAAAGCCAGCCCCACAGCGTCAAGCAGCAGGATTTGGCGCTGGCGCGATGCCACTTTGGGATACCAAAAAAAGGTGATCAACCCGCCGGCCATCGCGATAGCAAAATAATGGACGTCCGTGATGGCGACGGGCGGGACGGCGCCGATCAGAACGTCGCGCAACATGCCACCCACCACCGCCACCACGAATGACAGAAAAAGAACCCCGAACAGGTCGAACCGCTTGTGAACGCCCAGCAACCCGCCGCTCAGGGCGAAAGCGAACGTTCCTACCCAGTCGAGGACAACCATCGTGTCTTGCGCGAGATTGCTATGCATAATTGAGACGAAAGTCCCCCGAGTGGTGCCGCTAAATTCAAACAGCGCTCGTGGCCGGTGCGCATATCCAGGCACCGACTGCGGCCAGCATCGCTTCGATGCCGGTTTTCAAAGTGGGGTCAAGCACTGGGGCAAAATTGGGCGCATGATTGGCCGGCAACTCGTCCACCTTGCCCGCCTTTTGGGCATTGGCGTAAGTGGCGGGATCAATGCCGCCGATTACCCAGAAAACGGACGGCACACCCCAAGCTGTGCCAAACAATCCAAAATCCTCGCTCGCCGTGGCCGGAGAGATCTCTGTCACCCGGTCAGCGCCAAACCGATGTTGGAGAGCGTCCACCACCTTTCGAGTGGCGGCCCCATCGTTGCGAGTCAGCGGGAACTCGCTGAGAACAGAGAATTCCGGCGGCTTGGGCGCGCCCGAAGCTTCCGCTTCCGCCAACAGAATACGCTTGACCGCCGCGAGCACGCGTTTGCGCACTTCATCCTTAAAAGTGCGAATGTTCAGGCGCAGCAGCGCCCGGTCGGGAATGATGTTTTCATTCATGCCGGCGCTCATGGTGCCAACAGTGACGACCGCAGAATCGGTCATCGCCACTTCCCGTGACACCACGGTCTGCAAACGCATCACCGCCGACGCCGCCATCACCACCGGGTCAATACTTTTTTGCGGCATTGAGCCGTGCGCACCCCGACCAAATAGCGTCACCTCCCAACTATCGCCGGCCGATAGTATCGTCCCAATGCGCCAGCCGATCTGCCCCGCCGAAAGCGGCATCACATGCTGGCCCAGGGTGACGTCAGGCTTTGGAAATCGCTTGACCATGCCGTCCTCGATCATCGCGCGGGCACCCTGGCCGGTTTCCTCTCCCGGCTGGAACACGGCCATCACCGTTCCGCGCCACAGCTTCCGATTCTCGGCCAGAATGCGCATCGCCCCCATCAGCCAGGCAACATGCATGTCGTGCCCGCAGGCATGGGCAATCGCTGTCGCTTGACCGAAGCGGTCGGTTCCGGTCTTGCTGCTCGCGTAGGCCAGGCCAGTGCTCTCCTTGATCGGCAGTGCGTCCATATCGGCGCGCAGCAGCACGACCGGCCCATCGCCGTTGCGAAGCAATCCGACCACACCCGTGCCGCCAACATGCTCCGTCACGTCGTATCCCTGCTCCCGTAACCACGCGGCAGCGATGCCAGCCGTGCGATGCTCTTGCATGGACAATTCGGGATTGGCATGAATATCTCGATAGATGCCTTCGAGCTTGGCGAGGAGATCGCCTGATGGTCCGGGTAGGACAGGCGTGATAATGCGTTTGTCTGTCATAATCGTCTCCTTTCAGGCCACCGCTTCCATTGGGGTTTCAGCCGCGACTACATGCTCATATTGGTAGCTGGCATTTATTTGCGCTGTTTGCGCGGTGCAATTTGCCGGCGCGGTCCAAGCCAGGAGGTCCTGGGCAATGCGTAATGCGGCGTCCGGCGGCAGCGCGGTCGGATGCTCAATCAGCGCCAAAAGCTGCAATACCCGTTTGCGACGCGCCAAGTCGGGATCTGCGCCATCAGCGCAATGTGGGCACGTCTGGTAGCTCTTTTCCGACAATTCACCGTTGTGCGATAAGTGTATTTTTATAGAGTTCATAAGTTTTTGTTGGTTGAAATGAATGGCGATTACTTTTTCAGTTTTTCCGCAATCGTGGCGACATGTTTGCCTTGGAAGCGGGCCATGGCAAGTTCTTTGGCGCTGGGCTTGCGCGAGCCGTCCGCGCCGGCAATGGTGGCTGCGCCGCAAGGGCTGCCGCCTTTAAGTTCGCTGATGTCGGCCAATTCCGGGCAGGCGTAAGGCAGGCCCACGTAAATCATGCCGTGATGCAGCAAGGTCGGGATGAAAGTGAGGATGGTGGATTCATTGCCGCCGCCCGTGCCGGTGCTGGCAAAAACGCTGGCGACCTTGCCAACGAGCGCGCCTTTGACCCACAGGCCGCCGGTCTGATCCAGAAAATTGCGCATCTGCGCCGCCATGTTGCCGAAGCGTGTCGGCGTGCCGAAGATGATGGCGTCGTAGTCGGCCAATTCGCCGGGCGAAGCCACGGAAGCAGCTTGATTGAGTTTCGCGCCAGCTTGTTTGGCCACTTCCGGCGGCATGGTTTCGGGCACGCGCTTGACCGTGACCTCAATACCGTGGACCGAGCGTGCGCCTTCGGCAACGGCGTTGGCCATCGTTTCGACGTGGCCGTAGGTGGAGTAGTAGAGAACAAGTATTTTACTCATAATTAGTTTTGGGCCGTAAATACTATAATTTCCCCCGCCGGTTGTTCCAGAGAATGACAATACGCATAATCCGGTCTTCGCCAAAGTTAAAAAGCGATCTGTTTTCCTGGGCATATCGATAGGTGATGGCGCGTCTTTCCTTGAAGCGCACTTCCGGCCGGAGACGCTTTGGCATGAAGAAGCGCTTTAGGCATCACTGAGAATGCTGGGAAAACCAGGCGTGTCCACAATTCTCGAAAA
>JBEKMW010000114.1:0-14723 GCA_049523455.1 Verrucomicrobiota bacterium
TCTGATAAGCGCGCGCCAGGAGAGCTTTCAGCATGATGAAGTATTTGTTGGAGTGGTGGAGTGGTGGAGTGATGGAGTGACGAAATGCACTGGCCGCGCACCACTCCAATACTCCCCTGCTCCATCACTCCGTTTGGCTGGCTTGGGTGTGCTCATAAGTCGTGTCCGCAGTACGATAGGTTGAAACTCTTATTGCAAAGCGGGAAATCGGAAATCTGCTGGTCGCGCAGCGCCATCGCCAGGCCCATCCAATTGTGGAACGATGGGTCCACGACCTGGTAACGCGCAAATTTGCCCCCCGCGTCGGTCAGCGCCACGTGGCAAATCTCGCCGCGCCAGCCTTCGGTCATGGTCACTACCGCACGGTTGGCCGCCAGCGGACCGGGTTCCGCACGCACCGGCCCCTCGGGCAGGGCCTTGAGTTGATCCGACATGAACGCCAGCGAGCGCTGAATTTCCATCCAACGCACGTGTGCGCGCGCGAAGACGTTGCCGGTGTGATAGGACGACACGGGAATTTGAGCGAAGCGATAGAGGCCGGTCGGAAACTGCGCCCGCACGTCACGCTCCACGCCGCTGGCCCGTGCCGCAACCCCCACGAGGCCCAATTCCAGCGCGGTTTCGCGCGAGATGGCGCCGGCGTTCTCAAAGCGCGAGCGGGCAGACGGCGCGTCCCAAAGCAAATTCACCGCGTTCGTCACGTCCAGGCGCGCCTGTTCCAACCGCGCGCTCAATTGCGCCTGCCGGGCTTCATCCAAATCAAACAAAACGCCCCCGGGCCGGATCAACCCGCGGCCAAAACGGTTGCCGCAAATCAACGCCGTCAAATTCAGAAAATCACCGCGGATGCGTCCGCAAAAACTTGCGGTCGGCAGATAGCCCACGTCGCCGGCCAGCGCGCCGAGATCACCGGTGTGATTGGCGAGCCGTTCGAGTTCGAGCGCAAGGGCGCGCAGCGCCTGTGCCCGTGGCGGCACGCGGCAGTTGGCCAGCGCTTCATACGCCTCGCAATACGCCAGCGTATGGCCCACGGTGGTGTCGCCCGCCAGCGTTTCAAAATAGGGAACCGTCCGCTTGGTCGGACCGCCCACCAGGGCGCGGGCGATGCCGCGATGCTGGTAACCCAGCGAAATCTCCAGGTGATAGACCCGCTCGCCGTGGCATTGAAAACGGAAATGTCCCGGCTCGATGATGCCGGCATGCACCGGGCCGACGGCCACTTCATGAATCTCCTCGCCCGCCATGGTGAAGAATTTGGTGACGCCCGGTTCGATTGCCGTATCAGCCGAGCGGTTCCACGCGTCCTGGCCGGCGCGATAAGACGGATGGAAACGGATCGGTTTCAACCACAGGTGGCCTTCGGGCCGCACGCCCCATTGCTCGGCGATTTCGCGCTCGAACCGATGCGCCTGCATGCACGCGGGCGTCAGCGCGAGATATTGGCCGTTCGTTTCGGTCGAGCACAAAGTCAACTGCCCGGCCGCATCGTTGGCCAGCACAGCGAAGAGCCGCACGTTGCCGCCGCCGGCCAGTTGACCGAACAACGCCGCGATACGCCCGTTGTTCTTGCAACTCTCAAGCACTTGCTCGCGAAAATCGTCCAACCCCAGGAGCGGGATGTCCCCCAACGCCAGCGTGTCGCCATTGCCGATGGAATTTGGTGTGCCGGTGCTCATTGCGTGCCTCCGAGGGTCGAAGCAATTTGATGGAGCACGCCGCTCAGTCTGGCTGGCACTGCGAGGCCGAGCCAAAGGACCAGCAATCCGAGCACAGCGGGCGGGAGAAGCTGCCACCAGAGATCCCGGTCACGGCGCGTTTGCTTTGGGGGTTCGCCTTGGGCCATGCCGAGAAACGCCGTGGTCATGCCGATGAAAATGATGGCGAGAAACGCCAGGAAAAACGCCGCCAGCCAGACATGGCCGCCGTCGAACGCGGCTTTTAAAATTGTAAATTTGCTCAAAAACAGTCCAAATGGCGGAGTGCCGGTAATGGCAAGGAAACCAACCATCCACAATACCCCGGTCGCCGGCGCCACGGCCAACAACCCCCGCACCTGCGAAATGTTTTTCGACCGGTAGCGGGTGAGTATGTTGCCCGACAGCAGGAACAGCATGGCTTTGGCGAGGGAATGATTCACCGCGTGCAGCATGGCGCCAAAGGCGCCCGCGCCACCCAAACCGACGCCGATGGCCAGAATGCCCATGTTCTCGACGCTCGAATAGGCCAGCAACCGCTTGTAGTCGGTTTGCCCCAGAATGAAGATCGCGCCCACGACGAGCGAAACCACGCCCAGCGCCAGCCAGACATCGCGGCCGAAATCGCCCAGGCCCGCGGCCACGCAAACTTGTTGCATGCGCACCAGTCCCAGGAACGCGCAATTCAAAACCGCGCCCGACAGCAGCGCGGAAATGGCCGACGGCGCTTCGCTATGGGCGTCCGGCAGCCAGGTGTGCAGCGGCGCCAGGCCCATTTTCGTGCCGTAACCCACGAAGAACAGCAGGCACGCCGCCTTCAACCACGGCGTTTGCAGCGACGGCGCGGAGGCGACGAGATGGGATAGCACCATGGAAGAGCCGCCACTGTCAGCCGGCGCCGCCGCCACGTTGAGAAAGAAATTCGCCAGCAACGCCAGCGCAATTCCCACCGAGCAGATCAGCAGGTACTTCCAAGTCGCTTCGAGCGAGCGATGGTGCCGGTGAAAATAAATCAGCGGCGCGCTGGCCAGGGTGGTGGCTTCGATGGCCACCCAGAGCAAGCCAAAGTGCTGGCTCACCGTCACCAGCGTCATGGCCGACAAAAACAGCAGCAGGCAGCCGATAAAGACCGCCTCGGGCGCGTTGTCGAAAAGAAACCCCTCCTCCGGGTCCGTGGCGCGCCGGTTTGCTTCCTGGCCCAGATAGCCCACCACATAGAATGAAACCACCAGAAACAAGCCGCTCGTAATGCTCAGGAACAGCAGCCCCGCAGCATCCAAAGCCAGCCAGCCCGCCAGCGCCGGTGCCGGCGGCGACGCCCAACACGCCGCCGTCAGCGCCGCATGTGCCACCGCCGTGCCAATGAGCACGCCCCGCCGCAGCGCCGACCGGGCCAGTCCAAACGCGGCCAGCCCCGCAACCAACGGCAATATGACGAGAGCGAGTATCATGGGCAGTCCAAATAACGAATACCGAATGGCGAATCGCCCAGGACGCGCGGCAATCCATTCGCAATTCGAAATTCGCAATTCTTACTTTTCATCAGTCTTTCAACGTGCTCAGACGGTCGCTTTCGATATGGTCGAATTCGCGGTTGATGTGGAAGATGGTGATACCCATGACGAAAACCGCCACGAACACGTCCAGGAGCACGCCCGCCTCGACCAGCAGCGGCGTCCGCGCCGTCACGCCCACTCCGAACGTGTAGATGCCATTTTCCAAAACGAGAAAGCCCAAAACCTGGCTCACCGCGCGTTTGCGGCTGACGATGAGGAACAGGCCGGCGAAAATCGAAAAGAACGAAACCGGCACCAGCCACGGCGACGCAATTCCCTCGGGCAGCGGCAACCGCGTGCACATCCAGAACGACACCCCCAACGCCAGCACGCCCGCGATGAGCGAGGCCACGTAACCAACGTAGGGTTCGATTTGACGGGTGACCTCCGCCTCGCGCACGGCGCGGAACAGCAGCCAGGGGAACACGACGCCTTTGATGGCGATGGTTCCCGCCGCCAGCAGCGCGAAACGCAGCGACAGCTCGTGCAAGTGCGCCAGAATCGGCAGCAACCCCAGCACCACGCCCTGCGCCGCCACCACACGAATGGAAGCGCCCAGGCGGCTGGAGCCGAGCAACTTCAAGTTGGTCAGCACTACGAGCACGAGAATGAGATTGACGGTCAGCATCGTGTCATTGCTATTTCAAAGTGAGCGCCAGCAAAAATGCCATGGCCGCCAGCGCGCCGGCGCCCACCAGCAGTTGCGGCACCACCACCAGCCGCAGCCGCGCCATGATGGATTCAATGACGCCCACCGCCACGGCCACTACCGACATTCCGCCGGTGGCCAGCAGCAGGTTCAGCCAGGCGTGCCCGGTCACCGGCAACACCGTTCCGACGATCAGTGCCGAGAACAGCCAGAGCTTGAGCGCACCACCATAAAGGATGAACGCGAAATCCGGCCCGCTGTGGTCAAGCACCATGACTTCGTGGATCATGGTCAATTCCAGGTGCGTGTTCGGGTCGTCCACCGGGATGCGCGCGTTTTCGGCGAGCAACACAATCATCAGCGCCACCACCACCAGCCCGAACACCGGCCCGTATTCCAGCCATTGGCCGGCGAAACCGTTGCCGAACATCGACGACAACGAAAGCTGCCCCGCCTGTCGCACCAGCGTGGCCAGGGCCACGAGCAGCGCGGGTTCGGCCAGCGCCGAGAAAAACACCTCCCGGCTCGCGCCCATCCCCTCAAAACTTGAGCCCGTGTCCAGCGCCGCGAGGACCGTGAAAAACCGCGTCAGCGCCAACAGCCCGGCAAAAAGCAGAAAATCCGCTGGAAACGCGAGGAGCGCCGGAAAGTTCCCCAGCGGCATCAGCGCCGCCGCCACCAGGACCGCGGCCAGTCCCACCAGGGGACCGGCGCGAAAGACCCAGGTGGTGGTCCGGCTGTAAACGGCGCCTTTTTGCAGCAACTTCCACAAATCGAAATAGGTCTGCAATAAAGGCGGACCGCAACGTCCCGCGAACAGCGCCTTGACGCGGTTAATGATCCCCGGCAGCAGGGGCGACAGCACCAGCGCCAGCAGCAACGGGATGAATGAGGCAGCACGCATGTCAGCGGAATTTCCAGGCCAGCAGCGCGAGCAAGGTGACGGCAATGTACAGCACGTATAGCTGCACTTTGCCCTGCTGCAACCAGCGAAGTTGCGAGAGCCATTCGTTGATGCGCCCAAACATCGGACGGTACAGTTCCTCGCGGGTGACGTCCGGCGTCACGGTTTTCAGCCCCGCTTCCGCCGGGAAAATACCGTGGGGCGCGGAAATATGTTTCTTCGTGCCGAGCAACGGACCAAATAAATCGGTCAACGGTTGGGCGAACGACGAGGCGGTGTATTGTATGCGCGCCGTGGGCCGCAGGTAGCCGCAGCCCCAAGTCGGACCGGTTTCCACCCGGCGCCCTGCCAGCAAATTCCGGCGCAACCAAATTAGCGCCGCGACCAGGACCAGAAATGCGATCGCTCCTGCCACAACCCACCTCAGCGGCTGCGTGCCAACGGCAAGGTTCTCACTCACCACGCCGAAGTCCTGGCCGGTCACGCTTTCCAAAACAGGTTGCAGGCTCCCCACCACCAACGGCGCCAGCAAACCGACCAGCAGACAACCAGCCGCCAGCGCCAGCATGGGCAAACGCATCGCCCAACCCGTTTCATGCGCGCGCGAAACGTGTTCGCTGCGCGGTTCGCCCAGAAATACAATGCCAAACGCCTTGGTAAAGCACGCGGCGGCCAGCCCGCCAATCAGCGCCAGACCGGCAATCACGGCCAGCAGCGGCACGGCCACCTCTCCCATGCCCGACATCCCGCCCTTGAACGCGCCGAGAAAGATCAGGAATTCGCTCACGAACCCGTTCAGCGGCGGCAGACCGCAAATGGCTGCGGCGCCGACCAGAAAAACCGCCGCCGTCCACGGCATCCGTTTCAGCAGTCCGCCCAGTTGGTCAATTTCGTGCGTGCCGGCGCCATGCAGGACCGCGCCCGCGCCGAGAAACAAGAGGCCTTTGAACAGGGCGTGATTGAGCACGTGCAGCAGTCCGCCGCCGAAACCCAGCACCATCAGCAGCGGCGAAGCCGTGCTCATGCCCAGCAGGCCCACGCCCAAACCAAGGGCAATAATGCCGATATTTTCGACGCTGTGGTAGGCCAGCAGCCGTTTCAGGTCGTGCTGGGCCAGCGCAAAAAGCACGCCCAGTACGCCCGAGGTCAGCCCGATGCCCACCACTCCCCATCCCCACCACAAAGGCGGCGTTCCCAAAAACGTGAACGCACGCACCAGCCCGTAAATCCCCGTCTTGATCATCACGCCCGACATCACTGCCGACACGTGGCTCGGCGCAGCCGGGTGCGCTTCCGGCAGCCAGACGTGCAACGGCATGAAACCGGCCTTGGTGCCAAAGCCGACGATGGCCAGCCCGAACAGGACGTTTGCCAGCCCTTCTGTGTGAATGCCCTCCTGCGCCCACGCGCTGAAATCCATCGAGCCCGTCTCGCGCGCCAGCAACAGGAAAAAGGCCAGCAGGAATGCCGTCCCCAAATGCGTAGCGACGAGATAAATCCAGCCTGCCTCGCGCACCGACTGCCGTTCGTGCTCGAAGGTTACCAGGAAGAACGACGCCACCGCCATCAGCTCCCACGCGAACAGAAACAAGACGGCGTTGCGGGCCAGCAGAACGAGGATCATGCCCAGCACCAGCAGGCAGTAAAAACACCAGATCGGGCCGAGCGAACGCTTGACCCGCCACGAGCGCAGATAGCCCACGCCATAAATCGCCGCCAGCGCCGAGAGCAGGAGCGTTGGTATAAGAAACCAGGCCGACAACGGGTCCAATTCCACGGAGAATTCCCCAAACGGTACCGGCCAGGGGTGTCGAAAAAGCTCAACCGGGCCGCCCGACAAGACTTGAATTGCCGGAACGCAACCGAGCACGGCCGCGACCGAGACTGAGAGCGCGCCCAGCCAGGAACAATCCCGGTCGGTACGGCTCAATACCAACACCGCCACCGCACCCGCCAGCAGGACGGCCATCGCCAGCAAAAACCCCATTACGCCACTGCCTCCTTTGGGGTACCCGTTGCGGGCGTGCGTAAAGCGTCACTGATTCGCCTGGCCGCCGCGAGAATTTCGTCCCGGCCCGCCTGCCGGCCGATCAGCCCTTTGAAATCCGGATCGCGCAAGGCAAACGCCAACCGTGACAGCAAATGCAAGTGCGCCTTGACCGTGGGGCTCACGAGCGTAAACAGCGCGTGGACCGGCTGGCCGTCCAACGCGCCAAAATCAACCGCCGTTTCCAGAAAACACAGCGTCACCACCGGCTGCGGCACGTGGAGCACAATGGGATTGCGGACGTGCGGTACGGCGATGCCGTCGCCGATGGCCGTGGATTCCAACGCCTCGCGCGCCAGCAAGACTTGCAGCAGGAACACACGGTCCACCTGGTCGGGCAGCCGCAGCACCTCGACCACGCTGCGGAGCACGGCCGGCTTGTCCCGGCCGGCCAAACGATAAAAAACTCCCCCCACCTCCATGGCGGTTGACAATTCAGGAAGAGGCGCCGACCCCTGTTCGGGTTCCTCAAAAATTCGCGGCGACACGTTGATCCGGTTCACCGTGGCCCATTCCAGCAATTCGGCACGGTTGAACCGGTATTGTCCACTCAGCCGGTATCCCGGCAGCTTTCGCTCGTCAATCCAGCGATAAACTGTCTTTTCCGAGATATTTAACAACCCGGCTACGTCTTTGACTGTTAATTGCATCAGCTTAAAATACCCAGTTAAAAAGATGACATCTGGACATCTTTGGACATTTTTTAAGAGATGGCCACAAATGTCAAGTAGCCATTAATGGAGGTAGTTTCCCGATTTCAGGGGCGCGGCATTCATGCCGCTTCAACGTCTCCATGTTTTTATGCCGCAAATTCGCGAAAATCCCGTGTTTCACAGCAAATTTGGACACTTCCTCCATAGAGGAGTGAGACGTACGTTTCATGGTGTACACGGATCCAAGGGAAAGCGGTGGTGAACCACGCGCAGTCCGAACGCTTCGCGAAACGCACAGTTCCCCGGTGGTCGCGCCAGCGTCTGGAATACGGTCGCTTCAGCGCCGCCCTGGCCCAACGCCGCGCCCACGGCGGTAAATTATCTCGACAATGCTGGCTGCCCGCCGGGATATTCCCCCAACGTCATGGGTGATTCCGAAAAGCCATCTCACGCGGACTCATTTCCACCCGGAGTGCCTTACGCGTGGCTGTTTGCGCTGTTCAACGGCCTGTCGTTTCAGATCGTTTTGGGCAGCCCGATGGTGCTTTATGCCAAGACGCTCCACGCCAGCGCCACGGTGCTGGGCATTATCGCGGGCATGATGCCACTGCTGGTGATCTTCCAGATTCCCGCGGCCTATTACATACCCCGCATGGGCTACAAGCGCTTCGTGCTGGCCGGCTGGGGCACGCGCACCTTGTTCACCTTTGGCCTGGTGCTCGTGCCCTTCACCGCCGGGTTTCTTAACGAATCCACCATGATCGCACTGATGCTGATGCTCCTGTTCGGATTCAACCTCGTCCGGGGCATTTCCAGTTGCGCGTGGTTGCCATGGATTGCCCAACTGGTGCCCGAATCGTTACGCGGCAAATACGTCTCGCGTGACGCCGCCATGTCCAATCTCGGCAGCTTCCTCACCGTGCTCGCCGCCGGCCTGTCCCTCGGCGCGGCGCCGCACCCGTGGCAGTTTGCCGCCATTTTCGCCTTCAGCGCCGCCATGGGCTGGGTCAGCCTCGTCTTCCTCAATCGCGTGCCCGATATACCGATTGCCGAGGAGATTCGCCGCTCCCGCAATCCGGTGCCGTGGCTGGAAATGCTGCGGCATCCGCCCTTTCAAAAACTGCTGCTCACGGTCATGGGCTGGTCGGTGGCGTACGGCGGCATAACCACCTTTACCGTCTCCTTTTTGAAGGCCGAAACCGGCATGAGCGAAGGAGAAGTCCTGAACGTGACCTCCGTGATGTTCCTCGGCGGGCTCAGCAGCCTGTGGTTTCTCGGCTCGCGGCTGGACCATCTGGGCAGCCGGCCCGTGCTGATTTTCTCCTATGCCCTGTGGCTGCTGATCCTCGCCGGTTGGATAGCCGTGGCGGGTGGCGCGCTGGCGCCAGGCCTGCCGCTGATTATTGCCCTGCAGTTTTTGATGGGCCTTTTTGCTGCGCTCATCAACATGGCCAACAACCGGCTGGCCATGGCCATCATCCCTGCGATGGGTCGCAACCATTTCTTCGCCTTGTACTCGGTGTTCGCCAACGTCACGCTCGGCCTGGCGCCCATCGGCTGGGGCCTGCTCATTGACGCCATCGGTCATCACCATGCCAACTGGCTGGGGCTTTCGTGGAACCGCTACAGCGTTTTCTTCGCCGCAACCGCCCTGGCCTTTGTCGTCACCCTGGTGCTGGCCCGCCGGCTGCATGAACCCAAGGCCGCCAGCATGGAAGAGCTCCTCGCGCAACTGCTCATTGAGTCGCCGCAGCGCTTCTGGGTGCGGTTCTGGCCGCGCGGATGATGTCTGCGCTCAATCTGGCAACCCGCGCCACTGCCATCGCGCCAGATAAGGGTCAAGCCGGTTCAATAGAAAATAGGCCCAGCGCTGCTTCAAGCGCCGCCAAAGGGTCCGCGACTGACGCCATTCCTCGCTCGTCACGCGGCGGCAATATTTCAGCGTGTCGGCAAAAATTTCGCGCGCCGAGTCAAGCACTTTCGCATCGTCGAAGCGTATCATTAACTCGTAATTGATGCGCAGGCTCCGCGAATCGAGATTGGACGAGCCGGCATAGACCACGCGGTCCACGATAATCAGCTTGGCATGCAGGATCTGCGGCTGGTATTCCCAAATTTCGATTTGCCCGGAGAGCAGGCGGCGATACAGGCTCCGCGCCGCCAGCAGCGACAGCAGCACATCGGATTTGGACGGGAGCAGCAAACGGACGCTGCCGCCATTGCGGACCACCCGCCGCAGTGCCCGGCGCAAGCGCCACGGTGGCAGAAAGTAGCCCACCATGATCTGGACCTGGCGCGCCTCCTTCAGGTCATTTTGCAGCGCGCGCAGAAACGGATTGCGTCCGCGTCCCGGCCCGCTGAACAAAATCTGTTCCGGTGGCAGCGTGACGATCCGTTTGGCGGAGGACTTGCGCCAGCGCATGAAGTGTTTGTGCCGGAAAACCGCGCGCGCGAACATGTCGTCAAAGGACGCCTCCAATTGCGGCGCCAGCGGCCCTTCCAGTTTCAGGCCGACATCGCACCAGCCGCCCGTGATGCCGTCGCCGACGTATTCGGGGGCAAGGTTGAAGCCGCCGACGAAGGCCACACGCCCGTCGCAGACCAGGAGCTTGCGATGGTTGCGAATGGCGACGCGGCGCAACGCCAGGGGATTGAAGACGCGGACTTCGCCGCCGGCCTTCCGCAGCGGAACCCAGAAATGGCCCGGCAGCGAGATGGAGCCGATGGCATCCACGAGCACGCGAACGCGCGCGCCCCGTTGACGCGCCCGCACCAGGGCGTCGCGGAACCGGACACCCAAGGGACTGTTGCGATAAATGTAAACTTCGAGGCAAACGGATTGCCGCGCCGCGTCAATGGCGGCCAGCATGGCGGGGAAGATTTTATCCCCCGCGCGCAGCCATTGGCACGTGAAGTCTGGGCCGGTCGCCGTCGCCATAGGGCTAGCTATCGTTGCCCGGCGGGTTTGGCAATTTGCAACGGTATCCCGGTACCCTCCTGAATTCCGAAAACCGGAGTCAGAAGATGTCGCCCCTGACGGGGGATGGCGCTTACATAAGGAACCATCTAGAATCCCTAGCCCCGTCTGGGGCGACATATTCTGTTCATAAAAACTGATTTGAGCGCCTTGGAATCGGGCGTTGCCTTTTTATTGTCGTTGCCTTTTTATTTGACTGGACCGGTTGGTGAGGCGAAAATGAGCCATGCCGAACAAATCCAAAGCCTTTGCCCGCTAACAAACTACCCATTCCCCATTGGGCTGATTGATCCCGTTCAGCATGAAACAACATGATATGAAGACAAGCATCCTCCAATCCATCGTCGGCAACAGCGTCATGCCCGTTCTGGCCGGGTGCGGCCTTTTGTGGTGCGGCCCTGCCCGGGCGGCCATTACTCTGCACGACGGTTCGATCTATTCGACCAATACGACCGCCGGGGGCTCGACCATCACCAACCATTTCACGATTACGGCGGGAGCCAGCGTGATGGTAGCCGCCTTGTTGGACTTCAATGGGGAGGCAAACAGCTCCTCGCCATCGTACCTGATCTGGAGCAACACCACGCTGGGGAGCACGCAGATTCTGACTGAGGCGGTCACCACGAACGAACAGGCAGGGACGTATTCGGATTCCGATCTTTATTACCTATTTAATCCCTCCGTCGGCGCGGGCGTGATTTATGCCACTGATACCAACAGCACCGCGCCGACCACCATGTTCCTGCAGACCTATACCCTGAGCGGGGTGGACACAACGGTCACCCCGTTCGCCGCCGGCAATGGCAACAGCACCGCCGCCACCCTTTCGGTGACTACCGCGAACACGACCGCCGCGGGCTCTTGGGCGGCGGTGATGAGCGAAAACTACAACGGCGGCGGCGGAAACTCGGTAACCAACACCTCCAGCAGTGGTGGCGCGGTGATGCTGACCAGCCGGCCGGATGGAACACAGAACTCCGCCGGCTACATCACCAATCTGGCTTCCGGTGCCAGCACCATCACGTCATTGGGAACGGGATCCCCCACGCATATGGACATGGTGGCTGAGGTCTTTGCGCCGCTGCTGGGCGCGGGCACCAATGCGGTCACGCCCCAATTCTCAAACTTGAGTAACCAGACCATCACCTACGGCGCCGCCAACGTGGTCTTGACCGGTACGGTGGGCACCAGCACCAACTCCCTGCCCAATGGCACATCGGTCAGCGCGAGCGTGGATGGTATTATGCAGTCGGGCGGCGTTTATGACTCGTCGGGCGATTTCAGCATCAGTTACGACGCGGTGGGAATACCCGTCAGCCTGACGCCCTATACTGTCACCTACACGTCGGCCATCGCCACTGGATTCAACTCCGCTACCAATACGAGCACGACGATGACAGTCAATCCATTGTCGGTGGTGTTGAGCGGTTTTGTGACGTATAGCGCGACCAATACGACGACCGTGCCGGCGGCGGACCTCATCGTGGCCAACCTGGTGGACAGCGACAACCTGACGCTTTCGGGAAGCGTGACGATTGCCGCTACCAACATAGGCGTGCAGAACATCACGTCGTTCAGCGGGTTGACCCTGGGCGGGGCGGCGGCGGCCAATTACACGCTCACCGGGGCCAGCGGCACGGTGACGGTGACAAGCCTTGCCTCACAAACGAACTTTGGCATCACCGAAATCCGCACGGCGTCGCCCACCGAGTTGGTAGCCTATTATGTTTATACCAATGTCACCGGCCCCGTTTACGGCACGGTCTATCCCACCAACTTGGTGACGACGAGCAACCCCGGGGCTTGGAAGCTCAATGGCACGCCGGTCACGGCCATCAGCGGCGAGTTTGTGACGGAGGCCAACGCGGTGGAATACCACATCTATCTGCAGGTGCCGCAGTTGGTGAATGGCACGTCCTATACCTTGGTGACGCCCTATTCCACCAACAGCTTTGTCTTCGAGGACTCGCAGATTCTGTGCGAATCCATCAAGGTCAATCAGAATGGCTACAGCGCCCTGTCCACGCAGCGCTTTGCCAATTTCGCCATCTGGCTGGGCACCGGCGGATCCCAACCCATCAGCGGACCGCTGCCCAACTACAGCGTGATTAACGATTTCACCGGCCAGCAGGTCGCTTCCGGCACACTCACCGCCTTCACTCCGGGCACGGTGGACACCTCCTCGGGCGATTATGTTTATCGCATCAATCTGTCGTCGGTGCCGGCGGGCGGGCCCTACCGGATTGTGGTCAGCGGCTACGGTTCTTCGTATCCCTTCGGCGTGGGCGGCGACTTCTCGCGCCGCCTGGCGTATGTGGCCTTCCGGGCTTTGTATTATCAGCGCTGCGGCTGCCCGCTCGTCCAGCCCTATGCGTACGCCAATATCCGGCCGACGCCATGTCACACGAATATCTACGACAACGAATCGCCGGATGATCCCAGCACCAGTTCGATCAACGTCAATCACACTCATCAAATCTTCGTGCACGGAGGTTATCATGATGCGGGCGATTCGCAGAAGAACCCGTACGCGCTGGAAACGCCGATTGTGCTGATGACCGCCTATGAGGCCTTCCCCGGGGCGTTCACGACCAATCAGTTTAACATCCCGGCGACCTTCGACGCCAATTTCAACATCACCGGCGGCTACAATGGCCTTCCCGACATCCTTAACGAGGTAAATTGGGGCCTGGCGTTGTACACCAACCTGGAAAGCACGCCGAATGAACCCTTTGGCGCGGTCTGCTTCGGCACGGCGTCCGATGAGGAACCGGCCTGGGGCATCAACTTCGACCAGGACACGCTGACCTATTCCACCGAAACGAACAATGGTTGGTGCTGCAGCCTGGCAGCCGGGGCGTTCATGAACTATGCCCGGCTCGTCCAGCCCTACAATTCCGCGCTGGCCATGACTTTCTCCAACGATGCCGTCGCCGCCTATGCCGCCGCCGGTGGCAACGCCACCTTCCAGCAACAACTCTATTACAACATCCAGAAGTTCTTGATGGATGGCGACACTACCGCCAGCAATAACATCGAGGGCCTGTACACCCAGGCCAATGGCATTACCGGCACGTGGGATGACGAGGCCAGCGGATTTGCCGTCAATAACGGGCAAATCTGGATGGCCAGCGATTTTGCGTCCTATGTGCTGGCGACCAACCGGGTGCGGGACCCGAAAGTGGTCACGTTTTTCACGAATACCCTGATGACCGCGGCCAACAGCCAAATCGCCTACCTCAACGGCGATGCCTACCCCAACGGTTGGCCAACAAACGACAATCCCTTTACGCAGAATAATTATTTCTCCGGACCCTTCACCTCCCAGGGAGAATTTGCTTATCCGTGTTTGCTGGCGTGGTGGTTGACGGGGCAACAGCAGTATATCAACGCGGTGAGCGTGCTCATGGACTACGACCAGGGCGTGAATCCCATTGGCAAGTGCTACATGACCGGCATTGGCTTCAATCGCGTCCACAACCCGCATTTGATTGAGACCGTTTATGCCGAGGAGCAGGGTCTCGGCGGGCCGGAGCCCGGCGTTACCATGTATGGCCCGGGCGCAACCCAAAGCTCCGTCGGCGAATCCGGCGCGGTGCAGATTCCGAACGCCAACAACCTGGCGCGCGAACGCGTGTGGGTGGATGACTTGGGAAATTTCGAATGGACTGAGTTTACGGATTATCAGTGCGAGGCCTGGCCCGCGGCCGTTTACCCGGTACTGGCGCAGAGCGGCACGTGGAGCCCCACGCGGGAGCCGTTCCTTTACCACGGCGCGACCATCACTCCCAACGGCAGCGGCGGTTATACCCTCCAGTTTGGCGGCATCCCCTACCAGACCTATTACCTGCAAGCCGCCACGTCCCTTAACGGTCCTTGGACTACGGTATCCGGGCCGGTGACAGCCGGCGTCACGGGCATGCTGCAATTCACTCATAATCCGAACTCGGCCCAGACGTTCTACCGCACCCTCGGACAAACACAGCTTTATTGACCAAGCCCGCGAGGTTTGGCCAGCCGTCAACAGTGTAGCCGTCACGGGAACGAGGCGGCTGCACGGCGTTCAGGCCGCCTCAATGGTCGGACGGGAGTGAGCGAAACGATTAACGGTAGTGTTCTGCTTTGCGGCGGCGCGCGGGCTTCAGCCGAATGGCGCTAAAACAAGGTGCATCTTTCGTAATCGGAGTCATTTGCGTTTTGTGACCCCCGGCACTTTCTTGAGGATTTGCCGGAGGGTCATTTC
>JBEKMW010000115.1:0-14423 GCA_049523455.1 Verrucomicrobiota bacterium
CGAGCCCCGAGCGCAGTACTACGAGCCCCAGGTCTTCCCGAAAATCAAAGGCTCCCGCGAGGAGGCCCGCGAGGAACTCAAAAAATCCCTTTCAAAAAACTAGTGGCATTGGGTTGGAAACCTGCGCTACGAAGCAACCGTCGCTTGGTGGTATTAAATCGGCTATGTCAACCGTGGTCGCCGCGACGGAAGCCACGAGGCTGGTTTTGAGGAAATCGCGCCGGTTGATTTCGCTCTGGTTTTCTGATTGGCTCATATCACTGTTGTTTTTTTGGTTTGCCCTAGTAAACCTGTTCCAGCGGCCCTTGGTTCCCGTTTACGGAGATTAACAACTGGGTGCGGTAGAACCGCGTCGCCGTGGTTGGCGCGGAATCGGTGAAATGAAGCATTCCCGTGCCATCGGGCTGCACCGACCCGGCCTGGGTCACAATGGTCCAGGGGCCTGAAATGGCGGATGCAGCTTGCAGGACATAAGTCTGATTCGGGAGTCCGCCGAACTGGAGCGCCGCCACGCCGTTGGTGATGGTGATGGAGGCGGCCGGGTTGAGGAACGGTTCCCTCGCGGGGCTCCAGGTGCCGCCTTGCGCGAGGACCGGGTAAAGGGCCGCCGGCCAAGCCTCGCACTGATAATCGGTGAACTCACTCAGTCCATAGGTCCTGAGATGATCTACGTAACGACGTTCGCGAGGCAGCCCGATGAGGGCAGGTATCTGCGTGACGTGCGTGGGGTCAGTCAATTCAGAGGCCGTTGGGCTGGCTTCGGGTCCATAGACGGTAACCCCGGGCTGGGGGCCGCCCCATTCCATCTCTTCGGCATAAACGGATTCCCGCTGCTCCGGATTATGCACCCGGTCGCAGCCAATGCCAGTCAGGTAGCACTTGCCGATGGGGTTAAGGCCTTGGTCGTAGTCCATCAACTCGCTGGCCGCGTTAATATATTGCTGTTGCCCCGTCACGGCCCACTCCATCAGACACGGATAGGCAAACTCACCCTGGGATGTGAGGGATCCGTGAGCCCAATTATTCTGCGCATTGGGATTAACATTCGTGGGCCAGCCAACGGGGTACGGATCGCCGTTGACGTAACCCACTTCCTTGTTCGCTGCCACTTGGAGCTGGGTCTTGAAATACGAGACAATGGCCGGGTTGGTGGGCACGTTCGTGGCCAGAAGGTAGGACATGAAGTAACTTGCCATCCAAATTCCTCCGCTGTTGGCAAACCCCCCGGCCTCGTCGTCATAACTGTTGGTGAACGCGCTGCTGGCGGTGTACAGCGACTGGATGTTATTGCTGGCGGTCACATCCCCGTCGAGCAAATACTTCTGGATATTATAGTAGAGCTTATGCTGGGTGTAAATGCCAGAGCCAGCGGCGTTGTAGGCCGCGATGGCATGGGCCTCATAGGCCGCGCTGAGCTGGGGATTGCAGGTTTGGATGAGCCGGGCATAGTTCATGAACGCCCCGGCCGCCAAGCCACAGGACCAACCGCTGTTCATTTCCGTGGAATAGATATCGGGGTCCTGATCGAAGTTGATCCCCCAATCCGGGTCCTGATTGGAAGCCGTGCCGAAGGCGACTGTACCGAAGGGTTCGTTCGGGGTGCTTTGCAGGTTGGTGTATAACATCACGCCCCAATTCACCTCATTTAGGAGGTCGGGAATCCCGTTGCCTCCGGCGACGATGTTGTAGGCCGAATCGAAGTTGTTGGGAATGTTGAATTGATTGGTGGTGAAGTCCTGGGGAAACGCCTCATAGGTCGTCATCAGGATGATGGGCACTTCCAGAGCGTACGGGTTGCGCGGCGGATTGGAGGCATCGTGATAACCCCCATGCACAAATAATCTGGGCGCAGACGTGTTCGTGCTGGTACTGGAATTGTCTCCATCATCCGGCGACTCGTTGTCGTAGATATTGGTGTGACAGGGGTACGGCCGGATGTTCGCCCACGCATACGGCTCGATAATCGGGCAACCACACCGCTGATAATACAAGGCACGAAAGGCAACATACCCCAGGCGGCGCGAAAAATCCCCGCCCACGCCAAAGGGCCACGAGCAGCCATACCCGCTCACGCAAATCACGTAGGGCCCGCCCGCGGGCACCCCCGACAGATCCATCCGATAGACATAATCGCCCGAGGACCAGTCCGGGTTACCCGGGGTCAGATTGGACAGCGTCCCCGAAGCGACCGGTTGCCACGTAAATTGATTATACACGGTGTAGTTGGGCAAAGTCCCGGTGATCGGCTGGGGTCCGCCGGCGCCCAGCCAGATGGCCAAATCGGCATAACGCACCTGGGACAAGGCGCTGTAGCCGTTCTGATTGACCTTGATTGATTCACACAAGATATTCGTGTCCTCGAACACAAAGTTCGTGTTGCCGTACGGAGTGTCCAACGTGTAGGCCATGCCATTGATAAGCGGCGGCACCTGCAAGTAAATGTGATATTCAACGGCAGCCGCCTCGGTCACGAAAGTATTGGCTGCCGTCACCGGCTGGCCGTTGAGCGTCCACTGGGATAGATTGGTCGTGACCACTTCGTTGGTCGGAATAGCCGTGTCGGGCCCATTGATGGTAGTCCAGATCGGAGGGACATTGGTGCTGATAAAAAAAGCCACCAGGACAGTGGGCGAGGCCGTGCGGATTCCTGTGATGGCCGTTATTGGAGCCGCGTTGGCCGACGCGAAGCCGGATAAAAAACCAACGAGTATCAATACTGGTTTCATAATAGACGAAGGCATAAAGTCTGAGTCAGAATGCGTTTAAACTGACATTTGCCAGTTAGTTTCCTGCCCACGACCAGCGTGGGCCTCGATCGTGATTCTCCTCCCTCGCCACCGGTTTGCAAGCTCTTTTTCCAGTCCACACCCGGTTGGGTGCATCTGACAAGTTCCCCCGGCGCGCGGTCTTCAGACCGCTTGGGAATTGGATGAGAATTGGATTAAATGTCGGATGGAAAGGCCAGTGACGCTGAAGCGGCGTGAACGCCGCGCTCCGCAAACCTTTGCGTTGGGGGGAACTTTCAAGATGCGCCCCACGCGGTTCTTCTCCGGGTCAGGATGACCTGACCCCAAACCTGCATTTATTGAGTTTCCAAAACCAACAGCCAATCGGGCTCGCCCGTGCTGTTCTTCCCCGGCGTGGTGAATTGTTGTGCGCCGGCATTGGCAAAGGGTGAACCGCAAATCATCCGGGAAGAATCCGACGTGGGATCAAACCACCAGGCCATGATGCGATTCTTGAGTTTGCTCAGGTCCACCGTGATCGTTCCGCCCTGCGGCAGGTAGGCCATTCCCAGGGTGCCGTCCGACGTCAGCGCGGCCGTTACGTAGTCGTTGTTGGCCAATCGTGGCCAGCCCGGCGCGGCCGCCGGGGCAAGGGCGACGAAATGACCGTAGCCGGCAATCACAAAAGTATGCGCCTGGTCGGGCACCAGATTGTACCACTTGCGCCCGGAAAACACATCCTTCATGCAGCGGAGTTGCTTCACGCCGATGGTGTCGAGGTTCGTCTGCCAGCCATGGACGAAGGTCCAGGTGTAGTGATTGCCGTAAAGCTGGCCGGTCGCCCCGGACAACATGGTCCAGTACTCCTGCATGCGCAGAACGTGCGGCGAACCGCCATCTTCAGCGCCTTGGGCTTCCAGTTCATAGTTTGCCTCCCCCATAAACACGGGGGTGGTGGCGGATTGGTTGTAGCCGTGCAGCACCTCGGCATAGGTGGGATAGTACGTGTAGGCCAGGTTCAAACCGGCGATGCGCGCCCAATTCGGGTCGTCCAACGAACAACTCGACTGGTAATTCAATTCGATGGTATGCAGGTGGTTCGGGTCCTTGTCCTTGATGCCCAGTGCGATCGCAGTGGTGACCGCGTCATTGGTCTCAACATCCCAATTCTCATAGTCATTTCCGTGGAACCAAACGATATTCGGAAAATCCTTGTAACGCTGCCCCAGGTACTGGCCGTAAGCCCGGCACCGGTCCACCCCATTGGCGCGGGCCAGGGGCAACAAGGCGCCGGTTTCCAGCGGGCCAAGCATGACCAGGATTCCGTTCGTGGCCGCCATGCGAACCGCCTCGTCCACGTAGGCGAAATAAGTCTCATTTGGCGCGGTGAAATCGTAGAATTTCGTACCGGGCAACATCTGCCTGAAAGGTTTGGTACCGTTGTAGAGCGAGCTGTCCGAACGGCCACCCACGTAACGCGAGGTGAGTATATCTATCCACAAACTGTTGATTCCATATTTCGCACGATTGGCGAGAAAGGCGGCATCCTCCGCCGGTGAGAGGTGGGCATAGATGGATTGCGGAGAGTCCCCCACCATCAGAAAGGGAACGTTGTCCTGATCCACCAGAATGCGCGGATTGGTGCTGCTGACCTTGAGCGGGTAGTTCGTGCCATAGGCCGTTCCAACAATGAATAACCCCAACAGAACGAGAAACGCATGACGCAGGGCGCGCCAAGTGGAGGCCTGGCGGCGCCGGGTCTGGGCATAGCGCATGTCGTTTAGCGATGGGCGTGATTCAGCAGCTTGACGGTTCATGGTTGCTCTCCTTTCAGGTCCGGAGCGATTTCATTGTGTTTCGAGGATTAAAACCCAGTCAGGGTCGCCGGCACTGTTCCTGCCGGGCGTGGTTAACTTTTGTGTGCCGGTGTTAGCCAAAGGCGAGCCGGCAATGGACTGGAAGGTGTTGTCACTCGGATCAAACCAGCGGGCCGTGATGCCATTCTGCAGTTTGCTCATGTCCACCGTGATCGTGCCGCCTTGCGGCAGGTAAGCCATGCCCAGGGTGCCGTCGGTCGTCAGCGCCGCGGTCACGTAGTCGTTATTGGCGAAACGCGGCCGGCCGGGGGTGGCCGCCGGACCATAGGTGATAAAATGGCCGTAACCGGCGGTAACGAAAGCGTGTGTTTGATCCGGCACCAGATTGTACCACTTGCGGGCGGCAAACAGGTTTTGCATGTAGCCAAGCTGGGTCACGCCTGTCGTGTCCAAATTCGTCTGCCAGCCCGGAGCGAAGGTCCACGTGTAGTGATTGCCGTAAAGCTGGCCGGTCGCCCCGGACAACATGGTCCAGTACTCCTGCATGCGCAGTACATGCGGCGAACCGCCGTCCTCGTCACCGTTGGTTTCGGACTCGTAATTAGCCTCGCCCATGAAAACGGGCGTGGTGGGTGTCTGATTGTAACCGTGCAGCACCTCGGCGTACGTGGCGTAGTAAGTATAGGCCAGGTTCAAACCGACGATACGCGCCCAATTCGGGTCGTCCAACGAACAACTCGCCTGGTAATTCAATTCGATGGTCTGGAGGTGGCCCGGGTCTTTGTCCTTGATGCCCAATGCGATCGCGGTGGTGACGGCGTCATTGGTATCAAAGTCCCAATGCTCATAGTCATTTCCGTGGATCCAAACGATGTTCGGAAAATCTCTGTAACGCTCCCCCAGATACTGACCGTAGGCCCGGCACCGGTCGGAACCATTGGCGCGGGCCAGGGGCAACAACGCGCCGGTTTCCAGCGGGCCAAGCATCACCAGGATTCCGTTCGTCGCGGCCATGCGAATGGCCTCGTCAATGCAGGCGAAATACGCTTCGTTGGGCGTGGTGAAATCATAGAATTTGGTGCCTGGCAACATCCGGGTAAAGGGCTTGGTGCCGTTATAGAGCGTGCTGTCCGCACGGGCGCTCACATAGGGAGAAGTCAAAATATCAATCCACAAACTGTTCATTCCATGCCGCGCCCGATTTGCGAGATAGGCCGCATCTTCGGCCGGCGAGAGGTGCGCCCAAGGGGATTGGGGAGAGTCTCCCACCATCAGAAAGGGAACGTTGTCCTGATCCACCAGGATGCGCGGATTGGTGCTGCTGACCTTGAGCGGGTAGTTCGTGCCATAGGCCGTTCCGGCCAGAAATAGCCCCAGCAGAACGATGAACGCGTGACGCAGGCCGCGCCAAGTGGAGGCTTGGCGACGTTGGGTCTGGGCATGTTGCATGGCGATTGGCGAAGGGCACAGTTCAATAGCTTGACGGTTCATGGTTGCTCTCCTTTCAGGTCCCGAGCGCTTTCATTGTGTTTCGAGGATTAAAACCCAGTCAGGGTCACCGGCACTGTTCTTGCCGGGCGTGGTGAAATTTTGTGTGCCGGTGTTGGCTAAAGGCGAGCCGGCAATGGCTTGGAAGGTGTTGGCGCCCGGATCAAACCAGCGGGCCGTGATGCCATTCTGCAGTTTGCTCATGTCCACCGTAATTGTTCCACCTTGCGGCAGGTAGGCCATGCCCAGTGTGCCGTCCGGCGTCACTGCGGCGGTCACGTAATCGTTGTCGGCGAATCGCGCCCGCGTGGCCGTGGCCGCTGGACCAAAGGCCATAAAATGGCCGTAGCCGGCAGTGACGAAAGTGTGCGTCTGGTCGGGCACCAGATTATACCACTTGCGGGCGGCAAACAGGTCCGTGGCATAGCCGAGCTGGGTGACGCCGATGGTATCGAGGTTCGTGTCCCAACCGTTCTTGAACTGCCACAGATAACTATTGCCGTAAATCTGGCCGACCGCGCCCCCCAGCATGGTCCAATAGTCTTGCATGCGCAGGACGTGCGGCGAACCGCCGTCTTCGTCCCCGTTGGTCTCGGATTCATAGTTTGCCTCGCCCATGAACACCGGGATGGTGGGAGTTTGATTGTAGCCGTGCAACACGGCGGCGTAGGTGGCGTGATACGTGTAGGCGAGGTTCAGGCCGACGATGGGCGCCCAATTCGGATCGTCCAGCGAACAGCTCGTCTGGTAATTCAATTCGATGGTATGCAGGTGGTTCGGGTCTTTTTCCTTGATCCCCAGCGCTATCGCAGTGATGACTGCGTCATTGGTCGCAATGTCCCAATGCTGATAGTCGTTTCCGTTCAGCCAGACGAGGTTCGGAAAATCCTTATAACGCTCACCCAGGTACTGTCCATAAACCCGGCACCGGCCCACACCGTTGGCGCGCGCCAGGGGGATCAACGCGCCGGTTTCAAGCGGATCCAGCATCACGACGATGCCGTTCGTGCCGGCCATGCGGATGCCTTGGTCTATAAAGGCGAAATAAGCCTCATTCGGGGTGGTCAAATCGTAGAATTTCGTGCCCGGCAGGTTGTTGGTAAAGGGCTTGATGCCGTTGTAAAGGGTGCTGTCGCTGCGCGCGCCCACGTAAGGCGAAGTGAGCAAGTCAATCCACAAACTGTTGAACCCGTGCGCAGCCCGGTTCGTGAGATAAGCCCATTCCCCGGCCGGCGGGACATGCGCCCAGATCGAATGCGGGGAATCGCCCACGACCAGGAAGGGCACGTTGCTCTGATCCACCAAAACGTGCGGATTGGTGCTGCTGACTTTAAGGGGATAGTTCGCTCCGTAAAGCGTTCCGCAGAGGGGCAAACCGATCAAAAGACTGCAAAGTTGGCGTGCGATATTCATACAATTTCTGGCTAGATAAAAATCTTTTGGATGAGTTGACCCTGACAGGAAAAATTTTCCCAGGCAAGAAATATATTTGGGCCAACTGATGCGGGGCACGAATGGATCCGAAGCCGGGACAAATCCGGACACTGTCGGCTGCTCCAGGCATGTCCGCGCTTCCGCCTTCATCAGATTTCGGCGCGACGAGTTGGTTCGAGGCGACATGTAGCCTCGTTGAAAGCGGCGTCGTGCCGCCGCACTCCATGAATCGGGGGAACATTCAATAGCCAATAGCCAATAGCCAATGAAAGCAAAGGGCCCTCACCTCACCCTGACCCTCTCCCCTCCCATCCGAGTTAATACCCTCACCCTCTCCCTCTCCCATCAGAATGGGCGAGGGAATAGGAGAGGGAAAAGCAGGTGGCCCGCAAAACTGGCTCGGCAGACTGGCAGCTTACGTCAGGTTCATGGCCCCAATGCATGCGAAGAATCGAAGGAGGCTCTCCATGAACCTGGGAAGCGCGGACGGCCCCCTCACCCCGGCCCTCTCCCCCAAGGGGGAGAGGGAGAAGACGAGCCAGAACCTCCATCGGGTTCAGGGGTTCAATGCGCGAATACTTCGGGGAATTTTTTAAGGCGCGGGTAGGATTTCGATGCCGTTGATCTCGGGGTTTTCCACCTGTTGCGTGAAGGTGATGTCCACCTTGCCGTTGGTGACTTCGATGGGAACGGTTTCGACGTAGGCGCGATCGAGCCCGCCCGTTTTGGCATAGACGTCAAAATCCTTGAACTCCTTGCCCTGTACCGTGAACGAAAAGACGCGCTGGCCGGGCCCGGTAACGCCATCGTAGGTTTCGGCAAAATGAAGCTTCACGATGTACTTGCCGTTGGGTACCGGATACGAAAACGAGGTCATGCCATAGCGTTCCGTGCGATAGAGGCCGGGGTCTTTGGTGTTGGCAATGGCCAAGTCCGGGGCGCGCTCGCCTTCGTCACCGTCCGGAAAGCCGCGGTCGGACAGCCAAGTGTTGCCCTCGGAATCCGTGAATGATTTTTCATCCAAGCCGGCCTTGATGCGCACCGGGGGCGCCACAATACCGGGCGCGGTTGGCGCGGCGGCGGCTGGAGCCGGACTGGCGGCGGTGGCCTGGCTGGCACCCTGCTCCTGGCCGGTCTTGCAGCCGGCGAACAAAAGAACTGTCAGCGCCGAAATGGCCGCGGCGCTGCCGATTGATAACGCATGATTGATGTTTTGCATATTTGTCTTGCTTTGTTTGTCGCTTTGTTTGGGTACGAAATGTGAACTGGTGTTAGCAGTTTCCCAAATTCATTGCAAGCCGCAATTGGCGCCAATCCCACGGATCGTGCGTATTCTGTTCATCGAAACAACTGCGGCGCAAATTCGTTCAGGTAATTGCGCCAGTTGATCCACGAGTGTTCGCCGGGGCTTTCCTCGAACACCGCGTCGAATTTGTGCTTCCAGAGCAGCTCGACGGTGGCGCGGGAAGTTGGAAACAGATGATCGTCGCGGCCCGTGGCGAACCAGACCAGTTTGAGACCTCGCTTGAGCCCCGGGTTGTCCAGGGCCGCCTGGTTTTCCGCTTCAAAGGCGGGACCGGTTGGCGGCAATCCGAACGCATTCGTCCCGGTGATGCCGAAGAGACCCGCACTGAAAATGCCGACATAGGCGAATTGATCCAGATGGTGCACGCTGATGGCCAGCGTCTGGGCGCCTCCCATGGACAAACCGGCGATGGCGCGGTTTTGCCGGCCCGCGCGCAACCGATAATGCTGTTCCGCGTAAGGCATGATGTCCTGTTCAAACTCCGCAATAAACTTCGCGTAGGCGGGCGAGGGTGAGCCGCGGGGCCGCGGGGCGGAGTCTTCCGCACTGACATGCCCGGCCGGCATGACGATGACCATGGGCATGGCTTTTTTGGCAGCAATCAAATTGTCCATGATGAACCCGGCCCGGCCAACCGACGTCCAGGAATCATCGCAATCGCCCGAGCCGTGCAAAAGGTAAAAGACGGGATAACGCGCCCCGCCCTTTTCGTAACCCGGCGGCGTGTAAACGTGCATCCGGCGAAACTTCTGGAGCACCATGGAATAATAGGTGATCGACGCGACGGCGCCGTGGGGGACATCACGGGTGTCCATGAACGCTGCTCCCGGTATGTACACGAGGCTCCAAACTCGCGTGTTGGACTCGCTGGTGGCAGGGTTATTGGGATCAATGACCGTCGCTCCATCCACGTCGAAGTTGTAGCGGTAGGCACCCGGGGCAATGGAACCCATTTCGACTTCCCAAACGCCGTTCGTAGTCCGCGTCATGGCGGCGGCGAAGCCCGTGAAGGTGCCATTCGTGGATCGCGTCATGGCCGGGCCTTGCCCCGAATCGGGTATATCGGGACTGCTCACGCGCACGTCCTGCGCATTGGGCGCCAGGACGCGAAACGTCACCCCACGGTCGGGGGCGACTTCGGGCGATTTAATCTGCAGTCTGCGCGACTCCTGCGCCGCTGACGTCAGCACCAGTGAAGCCGCCGCCAGCGCCACTGCCGACATTCGGATGTTTCTCATTGGGATTTTCATAATTGGCATAATCAGGTTCCGCGCAGTTCTTTTTTGTTCTTCGCTCAAGCTGGCTTACTTCGCATTGGGATTGAAGTCCACTTCAATTTCTGCCGTTGGTTCGCCCGGTTCAACTGGGCGTGACGGCAGGCGGATTACCAGCCGGTTGCCGGTCAAATCGGCCTCCCAGCCCGCCGGCATCGAGCCGAACTCCGTCGCCGTCAGCTTCGGCAACACTTTGCCACCCAGTTTTACCGTGGAAGCAGCAGTGCTGCCATACACCAGCAAGTAACTCGTTTCAGAAAGATTTTGCACCGTCCAACCCATGACATCAGCCTTGGATTGCACCGTCACCGTCGCCGTTTGGCCTTGGGAATTAAGCAGGGACACGGTTTGATTCACATTTGGCGGAGTGACAAGCAAGGCATTGACGCGACTGCCGGTCATGCTCTGGCCGAATTGCAAATCCGGATTGAGCCGCACGGGCACGACGGCCCCCGGCTTCAAATAGACCGGAATGGTGTCCAAGGGCGCGCTGACCTTGAGCGTAGCCGGCCCGGTGACGGTTTTGCCATCCCACAAGCTCGTCCACACGCCGGAGGGAAACACAATGGTCCTGAAGGTGCGTTCGTTCATCACCGGAGCCACGAGCAAATCCGGTCCGAACAGGTATTGATCCCCGACGGCGGCCAGTTGCGGCTGGTTGGGAAAGGCTAACGGCATGGAGCGCATGATGGGAATGCCCGTGTCATGCGCAATGGCGGCGGCATTGTAGATGTAATCCAATATGTTCTCCCGGGTCCAAGCCAGGAATTTATAGTTCGTGACGGCCGCATCGCCGAAAAACCACGGGTCGCGCGGGGCCACGCCATGCAGGCGCATCAACGGGCTAAAACAGCCGAATTGGACCCAGCGCATATAGACCGCCGGCTGCGGAAAACCGAAATAGCCACCGATGTCGCTGCCCCAGGTGGAGTAACCGCAGGCGCACAAGTTCAGCCCTCCGGTCAAAACGTGCTCGAGTCCGTTAAAGTTGGGCGGGTGATCGCCGGCAAATTGTGCCACCCACCGCTGCGTGCCGGGCGCAGCCCCGCCGCCAAACAAGATGAAATCATCGCCGCGTTTCTCGCGGAACACTTCGCTGATCGTCCGCTGACAGTCGTAGGCGTAAAAATTGCGCATCTCGGATCCGTGCTGGCCGTTATAAAACACCGCGCTATCCCACGGTATGCGGCCGATGTCTATCATGCTGCCGGCCTCGCCCAGGTCCAAGCCGGGCTTGAACTCGCGGCGGAGGAGTTCCAGGGCGTGCGGGTTGGAGAAATCCACGCAAACGTAGTCGGACCGTGGGGTTCCGTTCCCGTCCGCGAAGCGTATATAGGGAAGATCCGCAGGTTTCACTTCCGGCATGAGCCTTTGCTGCTCGGAGGGGGGAGTCGCGGCCATATACCAGCCCATCACGCGGATGCCGCGCGCCGCCATGAACTGATTCAATTCCGGCGAAAGGTGGGAGGGACCTTCGGCATAAATCGCCGAATGCGGGATGTCCAATTCCGCGTAGCGCTTGGTGACGCTTTCTTCCTCGGCCACCGCGCGCTCGACATTGCCCCCTCTTCCGGCCGCCGCAAAGTTCGGATGCGGGCCCTCCGCCCAAGCCCCGCCGCCCCGGCCCATCCACGGTTCAAACGCCCATTTGGGGGGCAGCGGCGCCCGGCCGGTCAGAGCCGTATAGGATGCCAGGCTCTTTTCCGGCGACCCAGTCCAAAAATAATAGTCAAAGATCGGACCTTGCTGCGTGATACGGTATTGATCGGGATCCGTCTTCCCGATGTCCGCCCTTAAACGATAGGATGAATTGTCAAATACCATATAGCCCCTGGAACTCTGAAAGATGGGCAGAGGCTTGTAGGTGGTATTCGCCAGGCCCGCCCCGTTCCCAGACCAGTCGTCGGTCACCCAAAGTGTCAACACCTGTCCGTTTTCGTTGAAGTGAGTGTATTTCTCCCCGAAGCCATAAATGACCTCGTGTGGGCCAAGTTGATTCTTGAAACCAACCGCCAGTACTGTGCCATCCGAACCAAACCGGAAGGCCACGTCCGCGGCGCCGATCTGCGTGACTTTTTTCCCGGCGGTGTCATAGAAGGCTACCGAGAAAGGATTCTGCTGAATGGCCACCGTGCCGCCGGCGGTGGCAATGGTGCACGAGCCGGAGGATTGCTTCACGGTCAGAGGCAGCAGTTGTTCCGGTTTGAAAAACCCTTGATCGTTGCCGTAGATTCTTACGCCGCCCGTGGTGGGCAGGGCCAGCCGCAAGTCAACTGGATGGCCGCTGGCCACGCACTTCATCAGCAGCGTTTGGCCTTGCACTTCCAGACTGTCGGCGCGGGTAACCGGTTTCCATTCGTTTTTCAGAATATCACCGGGCGAGCCATCGGCATACCACCACCGGGACAGCTTATCAAGCTGGCCCAGGTAGGTGTCCACCAATTGATACGCCTGCGGCAGATCATTTTTCTGAAGAGCAGCGTTCACTTTTTGCCGGACGCGCGGGAGCCTTAGGTCGTTCACCCAATTTCCCTGGGCAAGCGGCAGAGGCGTGAAGCCTTCCAGCATCATCAAGTCCATCCAGCATTGCGTGAGATGGAGCCGTTGCGCCAGATTGTTCCTATCCGTCGGCGTGGATAAGGAAGACTCCAACTGCCAAATTTGCCGGCAGGTTTCGAGATTGGGATAGATCAGCGCTGGCGTCCTTTGCCAGCGGAGAATGCCGGAAGGCAACTGGCACAGACTGTCCTGAGCATCCCCGACTCGTGCCGTGCCCGAAAGGTGGGTTTCGATCAACAGGTCAACCGGCAACGCTTCATTGATATCAAACGCCACCGGGGTGCTGAACTCGCCGTCCCGCCAGCGGGTCCGCATGGGCAGCAGGCCAAAATAGGATTTCGGCTTCCCGCCCAGGGTATCCCACGGGATTTGGAAGAAAACCAGCCATTCATTGGTTCGCCGGGTGACACTCGCTTCAAACGCTTCGACATTGGTGACGCGGACCGAAGACCGGCGGGCGGCTGCGGCTTCATCCGGCGTTTCATCCGAATTGGAACTCAACAATCGGTCGCAGCCGAATTTCAAACCCTGCTCGGTCGCCGCAAATTGGTAATAGGAGGGAACACTCGCATCGGGCTGAACCAAGAAGTCCACCGCAGCGGGATAAGGGGGCCAGTTATTTGCCGCGGAGGGCAAACCATGCAGCGAATGCCAATCGGCCTGCGGCCAATAGTTCGTGTCCAGATTGGTGTAAGGGAAAGACAGGTCGGGTTCCTCGCAACGAAAAACCACAAAGAGCGCATTGCTGTTGTAAGCGATGCGGCATTCGGTCGGCGTGGCTGGACGGATGTCGCCGCCGATGCGATAAAACCGGTTTAAGACCGCGGTGTGCGCATGGTCCGACAGAAGATCATCCAGGGAAGGCGAACCGCTCCAGGGCGACTTCAAAACAACCGCATTGATTCCCCAAACCGGTTGCCCCATCCCCAAAGCAACTCCGGGATGAAGGATGGTGAAGAGCAGAAAAATGACGAACGACGCGCGTGCATGATCACGCGAATTGGAATTCATACGGTAACTTTATCAATCAGCAAAGCCTAGTCAACCGTTTCGGGCCGATTCTCGCGCTCTGCCGAGTTATATCAATGCTTTTCAGGAAGCCTTCCACTTCCAATTGCGAATCTCCGGCAGGTCTTCGCCGTGCTGGCAGATGTATTGTTTGTGGTCAATGAGTTGGTCGCGGAAGAACTGTTTCGTGTAAGCGGCGCGCGCGCCCAGGCTGGGCACGCGGTCAATGACGTCGCCCACCAGATGGAAGCGATCCAGGTCGTTCAACACCACCATGTCGAAAGGCGTCGTGGTGGTGCCTTCTTCTTTGTAGCCGCGCACGTGCAGGTTCGCGTGGTTGGTGCGGCGATAGGTCAGGCGGTGGATCAGCCACGGATAACCGTGAAAGGCGAAGATGACCGGCTTGTTCTGCGTGAACAGCGCGTCGAAGTCCTTGTCGGCCAGCCCGTGGGGGTGTTCGGTATTGGGTTGGAGCGTCATTAAATCCACCACGTTGATCACGCGAATTTTCAATTCCGGAAAATGCTCCCGCAACAGTTGCACCGCGGCCAGCGTCTCCAGTGTGGGCACGTCGCCGGCCAGTTCACGGGTTTTGGTTCGTTTTTCCATCCGACAAGTGTCCAGACACAGGGGATCGGGCCGGATTTGTTGGTGAAATCGAATTTCACATTTGGGTTCGTTTGGTAATAACCATGCTTGCGCCAGTCGGAAAGGTTCTGCTGGCGGATGGGTTTGCCGTCAAATTCGGCGGCGAGCAGGGCCTGGACTTCCGGCAGGGAATTGAGCCAGGCGACCAGCGGGGGGCCTTTTT
>JBEKMW010000116.1:0-14148 GCA_049523455.1 Verrucomicrobiota bacterium
TCGCTGATGTCCACCGATGGCGCCCATTCAGCCACGGTCATTAATTCCTGACCGCCGGGGGTCGTGCGGACCGGTGCCAGGCCAAAGAACCTGGCCAGGCGATTCTCCAAGTCCTCCATTTCTTTGACTGGATGCCAACGTATTAATGCGTTCATTTCTCGATCCTTTCTCAATCGGCGGAATGGTTAATCCAACCGCGTACTGCCCGCCCGCCGATCTTTCCAGGCAGCCACGGCGAAATCGCTTCAGTCCTCCACAAAAAACCTCCTCTTTGGGAAAGCGCACGCTCTTAACCAAAGCGTATTTGTCACTTGGTTGTTTGTGGCGCGGTAACCGCCGGCACCGGCGACAGCCGCGCCCAAGCCCTGCTTGTCAAGACCAGGGATTTTGTCCGACGGCCCAACCCCACAAATAATAGTAAGGGAACAAGGCAAGCCAGAAAGAGCAGGTAGAGCAGCATGCGCATATCTTCACCTTGCGATCAGCTCATGCCTTGGATGGCGGCCACCAGAACGCAATTCAAGCCGCCAAACGGATTCGATACGTAAGCCGGCGACAGCGGATCGTCAGTCCACTGGCCATCGACGACGAACCGATATTCATACCTCCCTGGCTCGAGCACCAACTCCACTACCCAACGACCGTCATTTTGTTTTTGCAATGGCTTGGCGGACGGCTGCCAACCGTTGAAGGTGCCAGCCACGAACACCGCCTGTGCTTCAGGTGCATAGAGTCCAAGGCAAATGCGCTTTTGTTCAGCGTGCGGAAACCGCTCAAGCAATAACGGAACCTGCCTGGCGATCACCCCGGTCTTCGGAGCGAGCACGTTGGCCGCGTTTCTCGTCAACCGCCTTTTGGTTTTTGATGGAGCGGCCTTGTCAGTGGCCTTGGCTCTGCTTGTTTTCCCATGTGGGATTGCCGGTGTTTTCATTTTTATATTTTTGGTTCGATTGTTTGCTTTAATAAGTGAAGTTGTGACGGCCAGCCTTGCCCGGCCCCTCAAATCGGGCGCAGGTCAAGCGTCAGCGCCATCCAAGCCCAGCCGTAAAACGCCAGACCGATTCCGACGAACCGGCCGATCACCCACAGCGCCGAGACCGGCCATTCCGCCAGAACGAGAACCCCCAATACAAAGGGAATGATTCCGTCCAGCGTGTGCCAACTGCAGCCCGGCATGTGAATCACCAGCGAGCTGAACAGTTGAAACAGGCCGGACATCAGGAAAAACGTGGCTAGGAAAAGTGGCGCGACCTCTGCGCTGATCACAGGTTTCGGGTCTGACACCGCCCGGCCTGTTTTCAATGTTGTTGTCATAATCGTTGCTCCGTTTTTGCTTTTACGTTGTGTTCTGTGTTATTTGTTCTTCATGCTTCGGCTGCAAACTTAGCAGTCCAACCGGGGTGGGTTCTATAATCACTTGGTATCGGGTATCCCCTTCTGAGAGGCGTTTCTTGCCATCCGGTTCCAAGCCTGCTACCATCTGGTCCTAGTCTTCCGAGGGCTTGGAGTAAAGTTTCGTTTGGAGTCAGTCTGGTCTTTCACGCTCAGTGGGTTTTCCCCGCTGCGCCAGAGCTGAACGCACCGCATCGAATAGGGATTCCTGGCTGAACGGCTTGCGCAGGAACGCCACGGCTCCACGCCGCAACCCTTCGGCGGAAAACGGTATTTCGGTTGGGTTCATGTTTGCTGCCAGCCTGAGTGGTTTGGTTCAATCAACCCGGCAATCGGTTAGAAAACGACTGCAACACGTTACCGATGCCTGTGCCCGCTGGCGGATGGCGATTAAAGATCAAGCACGGAAAAGACGATCTCGGAGTTTGGTTTCATCAGGCTGCCCGGCGCAAAAACGGATAGTCGGTATAGCCTTTGGGGCCGGGCGTGTAAAAGGTGGATGGTTCTGGAGCGTTAAGCGGGGCGTGTTGGCGAAAACGTGCCGGCAGGTCGGGATTCGCGAGAAACGGCACGCCGAACGCAACCGCGTCGGCCTCCCCTGCCTCCAGCACCTGGCTGGCCGTTGCCTGGGTGAATTTTGCGTTGGCAATGTAACTCCCGCCAAATGCCGCTTTCAATTGCGGCCCGATGCGTTTTGCCCCAAGCGATTCACGAACGCAAATAAATGCAATCCGCCGTTTGCCCAATTCACGAGCCACATATCCGAACGTGGCCAGCGGGTTGGAATCGCCCATATCGTTGGAATCGCCGCGCGGCGCCAGATGCATTCCGACCCGGTCAGCGCCCCAGACAGAAATCACAACGTCGGTGACTTCCAGCATGAGCCGGGCGCGATTTTCAATCGGACCGCCATAGGCGTCCGTGCGATGATTAGTTTTATCTTGAAGAAATTGATCGATCAAATAGCCGTTGGCCCCATGAACTTCCACCCCGTCAAAACCGGCCCTCCGGGCATTTTCCGCGCCTTTGCGGTAGGCCTCCACAATGCCGGGAATTTCCTCCAGTTCCAGCGCCCGGGGCGTGACAAAAGGTTTGAGTGGACGAACGTGGCTGACATGTCCGGCAGCCGCGATGGCGCTGGGGGCCACCGGTAAAGCGCCATTTAAAAACATGGGGTCGGAAATGCGTCCGACATGCCAGAGCTGAAGCAACATCCGCCCGCCCGCCTTGTGAACCGATTGGATGACCAGCTTCCAGCCTTCCACCTGCGCTAACGTCCAGACGCCCGGTGTATCCGCGTACCCCACTCCCATCGGCGTGACCGCAGTCGCCTCGGAAATAATCAGGCCGGCCGACGCACGCTGGGTGTAGTATTCGGCCATCAACGCATTTGGAATGCGCTCGGTTCCGGCCCGCGAGCGGGTCAGCGGAGACATGACGATGCGGTTGGGAAGATCCCAGGCGCCAACGCGGACGGCATCAAACAAGGTAGGCATGTTCATTTTTTGACCAACCGTTTGATAAAGCGGTTGTTTGCCTCTCCCTTTTCGCGGCCTTTTGATGGCTTGAAGCATTTGATCATGCTCCGCTCCGGCGATGCCTTCTTCAACCAGTTTCTCATTGTCGCTCCGCCCCTCGTCGTCCTCATCGTCGCTGGAAGCCGCCCGCACTTTGCGTCCGGTTGAACCGGGCACGGGATCCCAGCGTTCGGATTCCGGGGCCGATTCAAGTGCCGCCACTTTCGGGTCTATGTCCGGTTGCCCCGTCAACTCCCGTTTGGCCTGCTCCCAATCGGATTTGGACACGTCGCGCGCGGAACGGCCGTTCACGGCCGCCAGTTCAACCGACCGCGCCCGCACCATCTTGCGGGTCACCGTGCCGAGGCCGGTGGAATTCTCGGTCAAGATTCCTTCCTTCAGCGGATTTGTTTTCATGGGTTGAAAATTACCGCGCATGAAATGTTTGGTCGTTATGCGATGCTTTTAATTCGCGAACGCCACGACCTTCACGCAGGTCTCTGGATCTGGAAAAAATGTTGTCCCGCTTTTGAGACCTTGGGCTGGGGGCCATTTCCTCGGGATTAGGCCGCAGCCGATGAAGTGTTTTTGGGAAAACAGGAGTTTTATTCATAAAAGGCCGATCCGCGTTTTTATTTTTGTTGCCTGGGAATTTTGATTACGTCTTGTTGTGAAACCCGTGAACCCGGGTGCGATTGCGTTCCGCGATCAATTCCGCCTCGGCCTCCAGCCCGTGCTGCACCTCGTGCCCGGGTTGCGAACCCTGGTTCACATAACTGAAGTATGCCCTTCTGCCTATCTTGTCCGGTGATGGCACAAAATCAATTTGGTTTTGGTTTAAGTCCGCAGCCACAGTCGGCCGCGATGCACCGGCCGGTTTTTGGTTTTGGTTCTGGGGGGATTTTTTTGCGTTTCATAAAGGAAGAATGGGTTGGATAAGATCAATCTGCCGCAGTCTTTGAGTAAAGTTTCATCAGTAGTCAGTTTCGTCGTTCACGTTCAGCAGGTCCTCCCCGCTGCGCCAGAGCTGAACGCACCGCATCGAATAGTGGTTCCTGGCTGAACGGCTTGCCCAGGAACGCCACCGCTCCACGTCGCAACGCTTCGGCTGAAATATCATGATCCCCATGCGCCGTGATAAAAATGATTGGCGTGCGGTCGTTCGCGGCCGCCAGCCGGCGCTGTAACTCAAGGCCCCCTATCCCCGGCATGCGTACGTCCAGGATCAGACACGCCGTGTGCCGCAATTGGGGAGAGTTCAGAAAGTCTTCCGCCGAGCAAAATCCCTTGGCGGCGTAGCCGACCGACTCCATAAGACTGACGATACCTTCGACGACAGATTGATCATCGTCCACGACCGAGATCAGCGGAATGTTTTGCATGTGCTCAAGTTTACTGCCGGCCTGAGTGGTTTGGTTCAAACCGGCTTGCCAAACACTAGCACCATGACGATGGTGGGTTCTATGATACCTTGGTATGGGATCGCCCTGCGTCGATTGTCGCGATCGCTTCCGCCATGCGGAGCAACTCCACAACAGATTCAGCCTTCATCTTGTGCATGACCTGCCCGCGATGCATCTTGATCGTGATTTCACTGGTGCCTAATTCGCTGGCGATTTGCTTGCTCAGCAAACCAGTAATCACCAATTGCATCACTTGGCGTTCTCGCGGCGTCAATGATTCGTATCGGCGGCGCAACTCGGCAGCGCGAACCCGTTGCTCCCGCGCTGCCCGGTCGGTTTTGAGGGCCTGTTGAATCGCATCGAGCAAGTCCTGATCTCGAACTGGCTTGGTCAGAAATTCCACCGCACCGGCCTTAATGGCCCGCACCGACATGGGAATGTCCCCATGGCCAGTGATGAAGATGATCGGGAGTGGTTCTTCCGACCGGGCCAACTCCTGCTGCAAATCCATGCCGCTGGACCCGGGCAGGCGCACATCCAGCACGAGGCACGCCGGGGCATCCGGCCTTTTGTGCCGCATGAACTCTTGCGCTGACTTGAAGGCTTTTGCCTTTAGACCCACAGAACTGATTAGATCTACAAGGCCTTCGCGGACTGACGAGTCGTCGTCCACGACAAAAACGATTGAGTCAGTGTCATTCATTCGGAATCTCCAGCCTCGGCTGGAAGCAATACTTGGAATGTCGCACCCGGACCGTCGTTGGATTGAGCTGTCAACCGCCCGCCGTGTCTCTCAATAATCGCGCGGCTGATCCAAAGGCCCATTCCCATTCCTTCAGGTTTGGTCGTGTGAAAGGCTTCAAACAGCCGCCCTGCGTCCGTGGGGCTGAAACCAACCCCGGTGTCGCTTACCTTTACCGAAACGGCGGGCCTCCCGTCCAGGTCGCCCAGTTCCGAGCGGATCCGCAGGGTCTTCCGGCGATTCGCGATACCGGCCATGGCTTCGTTCGCGTTCCTAATGAGGTTTAGGAGAACCTGCTGCAACTGGATACTGTCTCCCATAATGGGAGCGAGGCTGGAGTCCAATTCCATGGAAAACGCAACATTCTGTTTTCGCAGTTCATCCCCGGTCAGCGCCATCACATCGCGAACAATTTGGTTCATGCTTACACGTGTTTTGGTGGGTGACGTCTTCTTCAGGAGCGTGCGAATTCGGTTTAATACCTCCCCGGCGCGATTACCATCTCGCAGGATGCGCTTGATGGCCTCACGGGTCTTGAGAAGATTTGGCGGATTTTTCGCGAGCCAATTCAGGCCGGCGTTGGCACTCGCTACCACCCCAGCCAAAGGCTGATTGACTTCGTGAGCGATGGAGGCGGCCAGTTCGCCCATCATGGTCACGCGGCTCACGCGCGCGAGTTCTGCCCGCGCCTCCTGCAGGCCTTCTTCTGCCAGTTTGCGCTGGGTGATGTCGCTCAACATGCAAAAGGAGCCCTGGAAGTTGTGCTCCGCATCGAAGACGGGGGTGGCCGAGATATACACCCATAAGGGGCAGCCGTCTTTTCGGCGAGCCATCTGCTCGTATCGCTCAGCGATTCCCCGCCGACGAGCCACTATCCTTTCTTCGAGGTCGGCGTGGCCTTCCTCAAACAGGTAATCGCTGATCTTTAGGCCTACCATCTCCTCCGGTTCATATCCGAGCATCTCTGCCATCCGCTGGTTGACAAAAGTAGTAATGTAATACTCGTTGCACACGAGGATCCCCTCGGAAGCAGTATCAACCAGGCGCCGGTATCGTTGTTCGCTCTCTCTAAGTTGCGCTTCTGCCCGTTTGCGGTCCTCAATATCGGAACTTTTTCCGTACCATTTAACGATGCTTCCCGCCTCATCGTATAACGGCACGGAGCGAATCAAAAACCAGCGATATTCCCCGTCAGCCCGACGCAGGCGTCCTTCAGTCTCCAACGCTTGTCCACTGGTCAAAGCCGCTCTCCACTCGTTGGCCAACCTGGCACGGTCTTCTGGATGAGCGGCGATGGTCCAATCGCCTGCGCCCTTGACAGAAAGACCCGTATAGTCCATCCAGCGTTGATTCAGAAACTCAGTCGAACCGTCAGGCAAAGTGCTCCAGACCAGTCCGGGAATGGTATCAACTGAGAGTCGGAACCGGTCTTTCAAAGTCTGCATTTCCTGGAACGCTTTCTCCAGCGCCTGTCGCGAAGATTTTTGGGCGGTCACGTTCATAACCGCCCCAATAAACTCGACGTTGCCCGGCTCCTCGCCAACGGTGTGAGCGACGACGTGTAGATGCTTTACGGAGCCATCCGGCATGAGCAACCGAAATTCAAAATCCAAACTCCTGCGCTCATGCACCGCGCGATCCAGCGTCTCTTGTACGATGGTTCGGTCCTCGGGATGAACTCGTTCGAGTACCAATGGCAGCGTAATCTTCGTCGAAGCCTCGTATTCGAAAATGCGGGATGTCTCGGCGGAAAAGTACAGTTCTCCGGTGGAAACATCCCAGCCGAAACTGCCCGTGTGACTGAGCTTTTGCGCCTCCATCAAATAGGCCGCCGTCCGCCGCAATTCTGTGGTCCGTTCCGCCACCTTTATCTCGAGCATGTTGCGCGCCTGACGAAGCTCTTGCTCGCTCTGACGCAATGCGTCCTCTGCTTGCTTCTGGTCAGTGATGTCGGTACAGGTCCCGAACCATTTGACGATGTTACCTTCGCTGTCACGGATCGGCACCCCGCGCGTTTTGAACCATCCGTACACTCCGTCCGATCGTCGGACACGGTATTCCACGTCATAAGGGGCGCGCCCAGCCACTGAGTCCATCCAGGATCGCCGGGTAGGCTCCCGGTCATCCGGGTGCAGCACGTCCAGCCAGCGCCAACCGAGCAACTCGCTCTCTGGGACGTCGGTGTACTCGCTCCACTGGGTGCTGAAGTAGTCGCACGCGCCATCCGGCGTCGCAGCCCACACCAACTGCGGCAGCGCCTCGGTCAGCTGCCGCCAGAGTTCGCTCTCGTGCTGCACTTCTTCGGACCGCTTCCGCTCGCTTGCAAACACTATGGGCTTGGCCTTCATAGTGATTTGCTATTGTCGGGGGCGGGCCGGCTGAACAAATGAGGTCGCCTCAGGATCATGGTTAGGCTCAGTCCACAATCGGCCGCCGTGAGCGTTGATGATCTACCGATTCTGGAATAACCGGACACAAGCATGAGCTCCGGCGTCCCGTGGGCCACAACAGGGTCAAAGGCCACGAGCATCTTTTCTTCTAGTTCGCGTGTCGGCGCACTGCCCGATGCGTCTGCCACATTCGGTACCGACTTCATGCGGCAATTCTAGAATTCCTTCGACCGGAAAGCAAGTCTATTCACAAAAAGTGAGGCGTTTTTAGGCTTGAATTGCGTGGCGCTCTCCACAAATCAATCCACTCGCCTAAGGGCACATCCCCATGATTGGAGCATTGTAATAGCAGCGGTAATCATAGCCGGCAGTACTTTTTGAACCTCCGGGGACAGGGGCTCGGCATAGTTCGCGCTCACCACTTCTACCCCGACTAAGGCAAGCTGTAATGGCAGTTTCCCCCGCAGTCCGGCTACGGCAAGAGTCTCGCCAAACCCGGCTTGATGAGGCGAGAGCTTCAGCGAGAAGCAACGCGGAATTTCCTCGTCCTCAAGCACGACCATCGTCCCCGGGCGACCACCAAGGCGCACGGCATCCAACACCAAGAGGGAGCTGGCGTCTTCCACCAGTGGCAACAACGCCAAACCGAGCGTTCCGCCGTCTTCAAATTGAACGTCGGGGCCGAAGTGATAGCCGCATCGAAGCGCCTCGAGCGCCGCAAGCCCGGCGCCGTCATCGCCCATCAACGGATTGCCCAGTCCCAGCACAATGGTTGGCCGGCTCATGGTTACTCATCAACGAAGTGGACTCCCTTGCGGATCCAGCGGCCTCCGCTAATCATCGAGCTGATGGACCCTTCGCGATCTACGTTGTCTGCAAGGATGGAAAGGTAGATGTGCAAGGGAATAAAGATCAGGAGAATCCACATGCCGATGACATGGAGCAGGCGAACATTGGCATTGCCAATCCAATCGTTAAGCCACATGAACCGCCGGAAGAACCAGTGGCGCGGCTCATACATGGCGTAGATAGAGAAACCTGTCAGCACCATGCCCACCATGATCACATAGATCACGGTGTAAGTCCATTGCTGGAGCGGATTGTGCCCAATGCAGCGCGGGCTCTTCCAGGACCGCATGAGCAGATAGTTCGAGGCCGTCTTGACGGTATCTTTCAAACTGCGGAGCGACAGCGGGACAAGCGCGCTCCACCTTTGGTATTTGTTCGAACCGAAAAAAGAGCGGGCCGCGCGCAAGATGAGAACAGCCGCCAGCAACCACCCCGCAGTGTAGTGAACCAGGCGTATCCAACCGAACGCGAAGCCATTCGCCAGATCGCCGTACCACAGCAGCCAGCCTTCACCGATCGTGAGCCCCGTCACAGCCAGTGTCACAATCAGCAATACCCAAAGCCAATGAAGCGCCCGCAATTGCCAGTCCCAGACATGGACGTACTGGAAATCAGCAGGTGAGTTCTTCATTGAAGGCCGCGCGCGTGTGACGCGAACCGGGACAATTCCCTCGAAACGCCAGGCGCCGCCGTTTTCGGCCATAGCCACGCCCACGCCAACGAAGCCTTCACTCTCCAGGGAGGCAAGCGATTTGTGGCAACGCTCGCGGCGCTCGGCCGAGGCCGCGGTGAGCGTTAGGATGCTCTCCAACTCCCCGCGCGCCACGCGGATCTCGCGGCCATCGGTCACGCGCCGCAGTTGCGCTAGGGAGTACCGGTGCTCCAGACTGGCACCGCTCCAGGAGCCCTGTTCGAACGGAATGGCTCCCCCCCGGCTGGAGGCGCTATGGACTATGGCCAGATCAACGGGATCGCTAGAGCCATTCCGGGCGCCGGCCGCGCACAGGGCAAGAACCTCCTCCGGTTTGGCTTGCTCCGCGGCTACCGGTTCGTGGATGATCACACGGTAGGAGCCCTTCTCAATGACGTCTTTCATTGGACCTTTACCTCCAAATTCCTGGCGTGTGCTTTGTCCAGAATCTGCACGGCGCAACTTTGGCAGGGATCAAAGGAGTGAATCGTGCGCAACACTTCCAATGGCTTGGTTGGATCCCCAAGCGGATGCGACCCCGATTGGGCCAGGGAATACTCGAACGGACCCATCTGCCCTGTGGCATCGCGGCCGCTCGAATTCCAGGTGCTCGGAACGACTGCCTGATAATTGGCTATGGCGCCATCCTCGATGACGACCCAGTGACTCAGGGTTCCGCGAGGGGCCTCCAGCCAACCGACCCCGCGACAACTCTTCGGCCACGAGGAAGGCTCCCACTTGGAAGAGTTGAAGGTCGTAACCTCTCCGCCCTTGATTCGGTCGACGAACTGAGTGAACGCTGTGCGCATCCGTCGTGCCGCGACCACCGACTCCGCAGCGCGGCAAAAAATGCGTCCCAGTGTGGAGTTCAGAAGACCAGGGTCGAGCGGAGCTTTCAGGCGGTTGAGCGCGTCGTCCACCAGTTCTTTGATTTCAATGTCCCCCTGCGCATAGCCAAGCATGACGCGCGCATTCGGGCCGACGGCAACAGCGTGACCGTCGTAACGCGGCGCCTTGGTCCATGTGTACCGTTCGTTTGATGCCAGCCATTGGTAGGGCGGCTTGGGACCGGTGTAGCGCGCCTCGGTGACGCCCTGCCATGGTGGAAGCCCGGTCTGATCGCCCTGTGGATACGAGTACCAGGCGCTGGTTATGTACTCGGCGATTTTCTTCATGTCGAACGGAACCACGGTCTGGTAGTCGCCGTCCAGCAAAAGCCCTGGGTGGATCGAACCCGTAGGCTGGGGGGGGCCAGTCAATAAAGCGCCCGCGTCTCCAACGGCCATGAGATTGGGATTGGAGGCGCCGATGTGGAACCAGTCGGGATAAAGCCCGGCAATGGCCAGCACGTCGGGATAATAAACCTGTTCAACGAAGGCGGCCGCTCGCTCCACCAAGTCCCTGATCTGGTCAAGCCGGATCTGGTTGATGGTCAGATCAGCGTCCAGGTTAATGGCGCAGGCCATGCCGCCGACGAGGAAGTTCGGATGCGGATTCTTGCCGCCGAAGATCGTGTGCAACTTGATGACCTCGCGCTGCCATTCGAGCGCTTCCAAATAATGCGTCACGGCGAGCAAATTCACCGCTGGCGGCAGTTGGTAGGCCGGATGACCCCAGTAGCCGTTGCTGAAGATGGAGTACTGTCCACCGGCGGTCGAGTTCTTGATCTTCTCCTGCACGCTGGCAAAGTAAGCCCTGGAGTTGAGCGGCCAGGCGGGAGAGAGTGACATCTGGAGTTTGGCGGTATCCGCCGGGTCCGCTGATACCGCACTAACCACGTCCACCCAGTCCAGCGCCTGCAGGTGATAGAAGTGGATGACGTGATCCTGCACGATCTGCATCAACGAAATGAGATCCCGGATCAACCGGGCCTGTTCCGGCACGCGGTAAGTGACTGCGTCCTCCACGGCAACGATAGAGGCCAGAGCGTGGACGGCGGTGCACACGCCGCAGATGCGCTGCGCAAACGCCCAGGCGTCACGCGGATCGCGGTTCTTCATCACCACTTCGATCCCGCGGTACTGCGTCGTGCAGGCCCAGGCATTCTTGACGACCCCGTCGCCTGCCTCCAATTCGATTCGCAAGTGGCCTTCGATCCGCGTCAGGGGATCAATGACAATTCGTTTCGTGTTCTCGTCTGGCATACCCTTCCTTTCTATCTTGATTTTCCATCTGCGGGTTGATTACCACCCTGCCCCAGGACGGGGAGTGAGACCACGGCATCCTCTCTCATTCGCTCTTTTCGCAGACCGATCGCCGACCCCGTAGCGTGGGCGGCGATCCCGACCAGCGCGGCGCCCACGGCCCACGCACCGATCTTGTTGGCGGTGGCTTCGACCCCGACGCCCGGCACAGTGGGCAGCATGGAATAAAACGGCGTCATGCGGTCAAAGAAGTGCTTCTCGGTGCATCCGATGCATGGGTGGCCGGCTTGAATGGGGAAACTGGTGCCGCCATTCCACCTCACCACCGGGCAAGCCGCGAACGTCTCCGGGCCTTTGCAGCCCAGGTGATAGAGGCAGTAACCCAACCGCGCGGCGGCATCGTCGAACTGGCCTACAAACTGGCCGGCGTCATAATAAGCTCGCCGCGGACAATTATCGTGAATCCGTTGAGCGTACGCGAACAGTGGGCGGCCCTCTGCGTCGCAGGGGAGCGCATGACCCTGGCTCAGGATGTACGTGATGCAGGCGGTGATGACCTCGCCAATCGGCGGGCATCCGGGAATGTTGATCACCGTGCGCTCAGTGAGGATGTCCTGAACCCCAACCGCCCCAGTTGGGTTCGGCTTGGCGGCTTGTACGCACCCGTAGTAGGCGCAGGCCCCAACCGCCAGGACATACTCGGCTTTCGCCGCAGCCTTCCGCAACACTACTTCCGCGCTTTCACCTCCAATTGTGCAGTACCCGCCGTCGGCCCCTCGCGGTATGGACCCATTGATTATCAGGATGTGCTCCTGGCTGGAAGCCTCCTCCAGCGCGTCGTTGGCCTGCTGCCCGGCGGCCGCCATGACGAGTTCCACATATTGCATGGAAACGAGGTTGAGCACCAGGTCCCCGATGGCCGTGTCGTACGAACGCAGTGCGCTCTCCAGGCACCCCGTGCATTCCTGAAGCTGAAGCCAGATGACCACGGGCCGCTTCAAGGCCCGGAGTTTGGCCGCCAGCGCGTTTCCCGCGCTCGATTCCGCCCCCGCGGCCACCATCGGGCCCAGTCCCATCAGCATGGCCATCTTGGCGCACCAGCCCAAGAATTCCCTGCGGTCAATGCCTCGGCGCTCCAGGTGTTCGCCCAAGGTCTCGCCACGTTTCCAAAAATCGCCGCTGTTTGTGTTCATTCGATTGGAAGTCAGAGTTTTTGTCTTAAGATTGCGTCAGTTCCGTGGCCGTATAGCATGGCGCGCTGAGGTAAGAGCTGTTGGGAAACACGCCTTGACCGACTTCCTCTGCGTAGGTTTCCGCAGCGTTGACAATCTGCTTACCAAGTTGCACGCATTGCTTTACGAAAGGACGCACGAAACCGTCAAAAAGTCCGAGCATGTCGTAACTGACCAGCACTTGTCCGTCGCACCGAGGGCCCCCTCCGATACCGATTGTGGGGATTTCCAGGCTGGAGTTTACTTCGTCGGCGACAGCGTCTGGAACAGATTCCAGAACCAACGCAAACGCGTCGGCTTCCTGCAGCGCGAGCGCGTCACAAAGCAATTGCCACGCGGCCTCGTCCGTGCGCCCCTGCTGCCGCATGCCTCCCAAGCGATGCACATGCTGCGGAGTCAATCCAATGTGAGTCATGACGGGCAACCCGGCTTCTGAAAGTCTTCGAATGGTCTCCTCAACCAAACGCCCGGCTTCGAGCTTTACGGCCGCAGCACCGCCCCCCCGAAACAGCTTGGCGGCGTTCTGGACCGTTTGCTCTATCGAAACTCGACACGCGAGAAACGGCATGTCCGCCACGACCAGCGCTTTGCTGCCACCGAGGTTGCGTCCGTACTGTCCGGCCAAACGTAAAGCGCCAACCCCAAAAACGACTTCCGGCGCCACGAATTTCCGCAATTCGGGACCAGCGGGATGCATCGAGTGAGGTTTAAGCGTTTGCGTATCAGTGCCCAAGGCGTCTCCCAGATTCGGTACCCGCTTCATCCTCGCGATTCTCCGCTTCCTTGGGTCGAAAAGCAAGCCTGTCCAAGAACAAGGATGCCATCCACTTGACAAAGCCCATGAAAAGCACAAGGGAGGCAACAGAAGCAAGAAAGAGCAGGTATATAGTCAGCATGCCCGATTAACAGGGATGAAGCAAGCGCGGGGACGCCCTGCCTATGCCGGCGACGCCGGCGACGAGAATTCGACGCATTTCGTCAGTGTTTGCGCCTTTGCCCACCCACCAGCGCAATTGACCGCAAAGAAGAGCGCCCATCGTGCGATTTACCCGGGGTCGAAAGCAAAAAACCCCTTGGGATGGATGATCCCATACCAAGTGACTATAGAACCCACCATGGTTGCGCTGCTAGTTTTCTCGCCGAAGTTAAGAGCTTAATTAATATAAAACAAACTGAAGGTATAGAATGATTCAAGACCGACATATCTATGGCAAGATCGACAGCGAGGCGGGGATGCGGCAAGTCTATGCGAAGATCTCATGGTTTCGTTTCTCCACATGCGGATGCGGGGCGGCAGCCAGGTGTATCTCATGGACGAAGCCGTTGTCAAACTCCCGGCAGAGAGCCAGTCCTATATGCAACGATTCCTATCAAAAGGGGTATGTGGCATACGCCTGGCCGGGGGTGGCCAAGCGTTCCTGAATCTGGAGAACCTCATCGGTTATACCGTTTATCCGGGCGTTCGCGAAGTCCCGATCGATACCTGGATGGCGCAACCAAAAAGGACTTGAGGAATGATTCGGTTGGCTCCACAGAGCGCTCCTCGCAGGTCATGATCAGGCGTCGATGATGGCCGCAAAGGGCGCAGGACTTAATCACGAATGAAGTTTAACGCATTGACACGGTTGGAACGTGATGCCCATCGGGTAGGCGAAATCGTTGGTGTGCTAGCTAGAGCTTGTCCCAAAAGGCGGCGCTACGCAATCACGCGATGTTGCGGGCCCATTGGGCGGATTATAGCCGCTGGTTGGCCCGCCCAGAGGCCAAAATCGGCGATTATGAGGGGCT
>JBEKMW010000117.1:0-14064 GCA_049523455.1 Verrucomicrobiota bacterium
TTCCTGGAGGATTTCCTGACGGCGTTGCTGTGGTGTCATGGCTAATATCTATACTACTAGATATAGAATGTCAAAAAAATCTGCAAACCCTAGTCCCTGGACATTTTTGCAACGCACCCCTTGAGCCAACCCGTGAAGCAGAAGCGCCAAGTCCTCTCAAGCTCCAACCGGCTTCGGTTGACTCCGACCGACAGAACGCCCACGCCGAAGCGCAAGGGACGAAAGACCCGGCCCAGGTTGGATACTGACAGCCCGAGCCGGGCGAGAAGGGAACACGCGAAGGTGAATCTAATGTTCCGCACAGAATTCTTTCAACCCATCCAGGGTGTCACAATGACCAAGAAAAGTTGTGCGGACCCGGCCGTATTCGTCACGCTATTGAAACCACGCACCATCATGCGCCCAAATCATCATTTCGTCAGCTTCCTCCATAACAGCGCGCACCGTCGCGACGCTAAGCCCTCGTAACCAAACCCGCCGGCACTCAAACCAGCCAAGCTTGTGCAAAAAGTACACTTGGCCGCGTCGTCAATGCACGGGGCAGGGCAGGGGACAGGGCTGCGTTCAACTCACTACGAGCACACACATACGGTTGAAAAGGTGCAGAAAGAGCGACCGTCGCCTATTCCGAAATGCTGACTTGTGATTTACTCGCGGCAGATGACCGCGACCAGTCACCAAAACCAATGCCGGCGGACGGGCACCAACGTGCAAGCATTGGCGAAGGCGCCGGGGCAAAAATCGTGAAGATTTAACCGCAGATGAACGCAGATGAACACAGATATGAACCGTCATAAAAAACGCCCGCACCCGGTGCTTCGCAGTCCAGCCTGTCGGCACGCCTTCCAACGGCTGGATGAGGCCTTGGCGGAAAATGTGTCAGGCGATAATCATGAAAAAATCCGGCGGATGCGCCGGGCCCTGTTTGCAAATCTGAATGAACTGCGAAAATCCGGCCGGATAATGATTCCCGAATCACCAACAAATTCGGGCCGATCCCTTGTGTTTGGACACCTGTCGGATGGAAAAACGAACCCAAACCGGTGAGCTGGCCGCCGATGCCCAAGGATTGCCTGCTGCCACTGACGGAAAATTAACGGATCACCTGGCTCAAATTGGGGGTTCATGCCGGAAGCCAGCGCGGCAGCAAATTGAAGGTGCCATTACGTGGACCGCCTTCGCAAGCGCTGCGGGTTGGGGCAAGCCGCGCTCCGAAAGCCCGGAGCGACAAGATTGGCGGCTGGCGGGCAATGGCAACGGGGTGTTTTGAGGCGGGAAACCATTTTCGGTGCGTGGTGTTGAAAATGGGTAATGAATCGGCTGTCATTTACCTTACTCAAGGCTCCGGCAACACTTTGGGCGCAGTAAATATAGATGCACAATGTTTGTTATATTTAGTTTGAACCCCTTGACGACACTTAGCTTAGCCCTTTAGAATACTATTATGAGGAGGATGTTGACCATACTCATCATCGGCGTGGCCGGGACCTTTGCGCGTCCGGCGGGCGCATTGGATCGCTGGGCGGCGTTGTCCATGCTCGAAAGTGGCGACAATGACCGGGCTATCGGGCCAGCCGGTGAGGTTTCGCGCTTTCAAATCCGGCGTGAGCTTTGGCCGGGTGGGAATCCGGCCAGCGCCCAAGCGGCCTTAACGGTCGCCGAGGAAATCATGTTGCCGCGTCTGGAACGCTTCCAGCAGGCGCATAATCGGGCCCCGACGGACTTCGAGTTCTATGTTTTGTGGAACGCGCCGTGGGAACTGGAGCATCCCAGCTCGGCGGTAAGTGACCGGGCGATGCGGTTTGCAAACCTGGTTGAATTGGTTGAACGGTGAGCGGACCGGAAGTTCGTTTTTAGCTGAGCAGACTCGTCACGAGCTTGGTCTCGACGATGAGGTGATAAACCTTCAAATACTGGGCGACGGTGCGTTTCCAGGAAAAATCCGTCTTCATGGCGTTGCGACGATAGCGCAACAGCAAATCGGGTTCCCGATAGATCGCGAGGGCCTTGCGCATGGCCTTGGCCAACGCCCGCGTGGAATATTCATAAAACTTGACGCCATTGGCGTGCCGCGCGTCCTCGGTGAAGTCAATGATGCTGTCATCCAGGCCTCCCACGGCGCGCACCACGGGAATGGTTCCGTAACGGAGGCTGTACATTTGGTTGAGTCCACTCGGTTCGAAGCGCGAGGGCATGGTGAAAAAATCGCAACCGGCCTCGATGCGATGCGCCAGCGCTTCGTAGTAGCCGACATGGATGGAGACCTGGGAGGGAAAGCGGCGCGCCAGATTCAGGTAACCCCGTTCGTAGGCGGGTGAACCGCTGCCCAGCAGGACGAATTGAATGCCCGCGCTCAACATTTCCTCCAAGGCGGCCAGTTGCAGGTCCACTCCCTTTTGCTCGGCGAGCCGGGTGATGGTGCCAAACATGGCCGCATCAGCGCTTTCCGGCAGTCCCAGTTCCTTCTGCAAGGCGAGCTTGCAGACGGCCTTTCCAGCCAGGCGCGTGCTGGTGTAGGGCCGCGGCAAAAAAAGGTCATTGGCGGGGTTCCACTCGTCGTAATCCACGCCGTTGAGAATGCCGAACAATCGGTCGTGCCGGCGGCGCAGCAACCCGTCGAGGTGGCAGCCGAATGCTTCGGTGGTGATTTCCCGCGCATAGCGGGGGCTGACCGTGGTAATGGCATCGGCAAAAACGATCCCGGCCTTGAGGCAATTGAGCTGGCCATAGAACTCGGCACTGTCCATCGTGAAGAAGCTGGCCGGCAAGTTGGTGAGGCCGAACGCGCCCGGCGGGAAGATGCCCTGGTAGGCGAGGTTATGGATGGTCAGGCAGACCGGCGGCGGATTCCCCCACCCTTCGGCCTGCGACTGGTGCAGAATCAAGGCCGGCACCAAGGCGGTCTGCCAGTCGTGGACGTGCACCACGTCGGGCCGCCACGGGAGATAACGCGCGAGATGCGCGACGCACTTTGACAAAAAAATGAACCGGTCCGCATTATCCGCGTAGCTGATGTCATTCTCGTGGTACAGCCCCGCGCGATGGTAAAAGTCCGGCTGGTGGATGAAATAGACGGTTACGCCATCCGGGGTGGTCAGCGACCACAATTCCGCCTGCACGCGCCGTGTGCCCAGCGGCAAATCGAACTGCCAGTCCACGCGCTGCATCTGCGGGAACCGTTCGCGGATGCCTTGATACAGCGGCGTGACGATCCGGGCTTCGTGCCCGGCATGCGACACCGCCTTCCCCAGCGCCCCGACCATGTCCGCCAGGCCGCCGGTCTTGGAGAACGGATGCACTTCGCTGGCGGCAAGAAGAACTTTCATGGTGTACGCTCCGGGTGATAAGCCGACAGCAACTCACGGGCCAATTCGATCGGCTTTCAAATAAGGCTGCAAGGCGAGTGGGACCAGCACGCTTCCATCGGCCTGTTGATGCGTTTCGACCAACGCCACGAACAACCGCGCCAAGGCTGTGCCGCTGCCGTTGAGAATATGCGGAAACCGGTTTTCGCCGGCCTCGGTCTTGAAGCGGAGGTTCATCCGCCGCGCCTGGAAATCCTCGCAGTTGGAGCAGCTCGACACTTCGAGATAGCTCCCCTGCCCCGGCGCCCATACTTCAATATCGTAGGTTTTTGCGCTGGCAAAGCCCATGTCGCCGGTGCAGAGCAGCACGACGCGATAATGCAGGCCGAGCAATTGCAAAACCTTTTCCGCGTGGGCGACCATTTTTTCCAGTTCCTCGTAACCCTTTTCCGGCTTCACGATTTTGATCAGCTCAACCTTGTCGAACTGGTGGACGCGGATCATGCCGCGCGTGCCGACGCCGGCCGCGCCGGCCTCGCCGCGGAAGCACGGCGTATAGGCGCAGTAGCAAACCGGCAGTTGTTTCTCCGCCAGAATTTCCTCGCGATGGATGTTGGCCACGGGCGTTTCGGCGGTGGGAACGAGATAAAGTTTGCCCAGCTTCTCGCGGTCGTCGCCTTCGGCCACGCCGTAATACTGGTCCCGGAATTTGGGAAATTGCCCGACGCCTTCCAGACATTGCGGCCCCACCATGAAGGGCGGCGAAACCTCGGTGTAACCGTGTTCGCGGGTGTGCAAGTCGAGAAGAAATTGAATGAGCGCGCGTTCCAGGCGCGCGCCCCACTTGGTGTAGAGGATGAAGCCGCTGCCGGAGAGCTTGGCGGCCCGTGCGAAGTCCGCCAAACCGAGCGACTCGCACAGTTCAATGTGGTTCTTCGGTTTGAAGGCGAACGCGGGCTTTTGGCCGTGAACGCGAACCACCGGATTGTCTTCCGCGGTCCTGCCGACTTTGACCGACTCGTGCGGGAGATTGGGCAGTTGCAACATGAGCGTGTCGCGCGCGGTTTCGGCAGCCACCGCCTGCTGGTCCAGCGCGGTAATGCGCTCCCCCAATTCGCGCGTCTCCGTTTTTTTGGCATTGGCTTCGGCGACTTTCTTCTGTCCCATCAACGCGCCGATCTCCTTGGACACGCGGTTGCGTTGCGACTTGAGTGATTCGACTTCCCCCAGGCTTTTGCGCCGTTGCTCGTCCCATTTGAGCAGTTCGTCAATCCGGGCCTCATCCCCTGCCCCGCGCGTGGCGAGGCGTTGGCGCACGAAATCCGGTTTCTCGCGAATTAATTTAATGTCGAGCACGACAAGATTATAGAAATCCGGGCGCGAGCGGCAAGGTGGAAGCCGGTTTAATAGGGGAGGCTCTTCATAATGAGTTGACCAACAGGGACTTGCCATGAACTACCGAACAGTCACGAGACGACGGCGCCCCGTTTGGCGAGGAGAGGGAGAAGCGGCAGCCGGACGCGTGGCGGGTTGCGGATTCTCGTTGAAAATGTGAGCCCGGCACGGCAGATTCCCGGTGTATGCAATCTGTTTTTTCCGGTCCAGCCTATGTGGTGGGTGACAATATTGACACCGACCAGATCATCCCTGCGCAGTATCTGACGCTCGTGCCGACGATTCCCGATGAATACGAGAAGCTCGGCAGTTATGCGATGGCGGGGTTGCCGGAATCGCTGTATCCCAGCCGCTTCGTCAAGGATGGCAAGACGGACAGCGAGTATGCCGTGGTGGTGGCGGGCAAGAATTTCGGGTGCGGGAGTTCGCGCGAGCATGCGCCGATTGCCCTGGGGTCGGCGGGCTGCAAAGTGGTGCTGGCCGAGAGTTTTGCGCGCATTTTCTTCCGCAACAGCGTGGCCACGGGGGAATTGTATCCGTGTGAACTTACTGAGCGCCTGTGTGACACATTGAAGACCGGCGAACTGGTCACGGTGGACCTGGACGCGCAAACCGTGACGGTGAAGAGCACCGGAAAAGAATTCAAATTGAAGCCGCTGGGCGACGTGCGTCCGGTGGTGGACGCCGGCGGCCTGTTCAACTATGCCCGGAAAAGCGGGATGATACCGGCGCAGAAATAGGGCGTCACCCGCCGTTCGTTTTTAAATTGAACCTGCTTCCCTACCCTCGTTGGTTGAAACGGTCGCGCGGCACGTTTACGCTGGCCAAGGGTGGGACGCCGGAGGCCAGCATCAAAACCAGCCGCAGTGATTCCGCGCCGGCACATCCAGAGGGCTACGCCCTCAACATCACTCCGACCGGCATTGAAATTACGTTTCGCGAAAATGGCGGGTTGCGCGCGGCGATCGCCACGTTCCGGCAGTTGTTGAACCAATACGGCTTCCGGCTGCCGTGCCTGAGCATCCGCGACTGGCCGGATTTTGCGCGGCGCGGCGTCATGCTGGACGTGTCCCGCGGGCGCGTGCCTAGGTTGGAAACCTTGCTGGAACTGGCCGAGCACCTCGCGGAATTCAAAATCAACGAGCTGCAGCTTTATACCGAGCACACGTTTGCCTATCGGAACTATCGGTCCGTCTGGCGAAGCTGGGGCGCGCTGACCGGTGACGAGATCCGCCAACTGGACGCGCGCTGCCGCCGGCTGGGCATTGACCTGGTGCCCAACCAGAATTCCTTCGGCCATTTGCGCCATTTGCTCGAAGATCCGAAACTCAGGAAGCTGGCCGAAGTTGCCAAGCCCTACGAGGACGCGAGTGGTGAATTCGTCCGCGAGCCTTCCACGCTGGCGCCGAATCATCCGGGCGTGCTGCCGTTCCTGAACCAGCTTTACGACGAATTGCTGCCGAATTTTTCGAGCGGATTCTTCAACGTCGGTTGCGACGAGACGTGGGATTTGGGGCGCGGCCGGAGCAAACGCCTGTGTCAACGCCTGGGCCAGGGCCGGGTCTATGTCAATTTTCTGAAGCAAATCCACCGCGCCTTGTCGGCGCGCGGCAAAACGATGATGTTCTGGGGCGACATCATTTTGAAGTATCCGGAACTCATCCCGGAACTTGCTTCGTTTGGAGTTCCGCCTTCAGGCGGTTTGAGCATCTCTCACCCGAAACCGCCTAAAGGCGGAACTCGGAACTTGATTGCGCTTAATTGGGGCTACGAGGCCAATCATCCATTTGCGAAGGAAGCCTTTCAATTCGCGAAGGTGAAGATGCCCTTTTACCTTTGCCCGGGTACTTCCACGTGGCAAACCCTGATTGGCCGCCATGACAATGCGCTGGCGAATATGCGCGCGGCGGCCAAGGCGGGAAAATATTTTGGCGCCATCGGCTATCTGATTTGCGATTGGGGCGACGGCGGCCATCCGCAGCCCCTCGCCGTGAGCTACCTGCCCTACCTGGCCGGTGCATCCTTGAGCTGGTGCGCAAAGACGTTCGATGAAAAGCTATTGGTGCCGGTCTTGACCCGCGACGTATTCCGCGATACCGGAATCGTGGCCAAAGTTGCGCTGGCGCTTGGACTGGCGCATCGCAAATTGAAAGTGCAGGTGCCGAATGAAACACCGTTGGGAACCGTCATCGCCGCGCCCCCGCCGGCACAACGTGAGCTGTTTTGCCGGAATGGGCTGAAGCATTTCAGGCAGATTCCCGGCCGGAATATCCGCGCTGCCTTGAACGAGATCGAAGCGCAGCGCAGGCGGCTGCGGCAAGCCAAGCCGGCCACCCAATCCGCCCGGCTATTGGTCCGCGAATTGGACTTGGCAGCGCAGATGGCGGCGCAATCGTGCAAGTTCATGTTGTGGCAGCAAGCGGTGACTTCGGGGAACACTTCGGAGGCAAAACACCTGGCGCAGGCTGGCATCCACGAATTGCGAAAATTGGACGCGGATTTCAATGCTTATTGGCCGTTGCGCAACAAGGCCACGCCGAAGCATTGCTCGGCGTTCCTGAAATGGAGGAGCCAAGAATTAAAACAAAACGCAGAATAAAAAGCGGGAAACCCACTGCCCCCGAAACACTTTCTGCATTCTTCCTTCTGCCTTCTTCATTTTCCCTTCACGTCCCAAGCGTCGCGGAGGCCGTCGCCGAGAAAGTTCAGGGCCAAGAGCGTGGTTACCAGCACGCCGCCGGGAAATAAAATCAACCACCAATAAATCCGGATGGGGTTGATTTGGGACACACCTTCCGCAATGAGCGTGCCCCAACTGGCCATGGGCGGTTGCACGCCCAGGCCGAGATAACTCAGGAACGATTCATAAAGCACGATGGCCGGGACGGTGAGCGCGAGGTAAGTGATGACCACGCCAAAGACATTCGGGATGATGTGGCGGGCCAGCAGGCGCATCGGCCCGCCGCCCAGGGCGCGGCTGGCCTCGACGAAGGCACGTGTGCGCAAGGACAGAACCTGTCCACGGACAATACGCGCCATGGTCAGCCATGACACCGCCCCGAGGCCGACGAACAACAGCACCACGCGCAAAGCGCCGGCCAACGCGGGTGAATTTTCGACGAAGTGCGATTGCTTCACCATTTCGCCCAGCGTGGTGATGAGGACAATTACGAAAATGATCGTTGGCAGCGAATAGAGCACGTCCACGATACGCATCAAAGCGCTGTCCACCCGTCCGCCAACGTAGCCGGCGATGGCGCCCCATAGCACGCCAATGACCAGACTGACAATGGCACCGACGAACCCGACGAGGAGCGAGATTTGGGCACCGTAGAGCACGCGGGAGAACAGATCGCGCCCGTGAACATCCGTGCCAAAGCAGTGTTGGAGGCTGGGCGGTGCGAATTGCGCGTCGGAAAGCCGGTCGGGATCGTGGATTTGGGCGAACGCGCCGCCAACCACGTGCAAGAGGATGGGCCAGGCCAGAACGGCGCACAGCAGAACGGCCAAATACCAGGTGCTGAGGACCGCGACGCGATTGCGCCTGAAGCGCAGCCACGCGCTTTGGGCCGGGGAAATATGAGCGGGGCGCACGCCCACAGCGGCGTTCGCGGCGGGCGGAAGACTGCCCGCCCGCCCGGACTCGTTTGATTCATTCATATTTCACGCGCGGGTCCAGGAGCGTATAGACAAAATCAACTGCCAAGTTCATCCCGATGAGGAGCATGGCGTAAATCAGCGACAGGCCGACCACCACCGTATAATCGCGGTTCAAGGAGCTGTTAACGAGAAAGACGCCGATGCCGGGGATTTGGAAAATATTTTCGATAACAAACGAGCCGGTGAGCAAGTCGGCGAGCATGGGGCCGGAGTAGGAAACGACGGGCAAGACGGCGATACGGCAGGCATGTTTGAGCAACAGCCGATTCTCTCCCAGGCCTTTGGCCCGCGCCGCGGCGACGAACTCGGAATGCATGGCGCCCAACATGCCTTCACGGAAAAGGCGGGCGACTTTGCCCGCAAAAAAAAGGCCGAGCGCGATCGGCGGCAGAACCATGTGCCACGGGGTTTCCCACAGGCCAACCGGGAGCAATTGCCACTTGATGGCAAAGGCAAGGATCAAAAGCGGTGAGATGACGAAGCTGGGAATGCATACGAACAGCAGGGAGAAGAAGCTGCCCACAAAATCCTCCCAGCGGCCGCGCCGCGCCGCGGTCAAGAATCCCAGCGGCAATCCCACGCCCATGGCGAAGCCAAAGGCCAGCGATCCCAGCAGCATCGAGACCGGCAAGCCTTGCGCAATAATATCGTTGACCGTATGGTCACGATACTTGAGTGAAACGCCAAAATCGCCATGCGCCAGATCGCCAAGGTAGCGACCATATTGCCGCCAGAGGGGCTCATCGAGGTGGTATTTGGCCTTCAAATTGCGCTCGATTTCGGGCGACGCCGGGACGCGTTCGCGATCAAATGGCCCACCCGGCGCCAAGCGCATCAGCGAAAACGCCAGCGCGCTGATGACCAGCAGCAGCGGGACCGCGAAGATAAGGCGCCTGAGGAAATACATTTCAGCAACCTCCCCTGCCCTCATTCGGTGGAGGCGTAGTGCGAATGACTAATGACGAAGCACTAATGACCAAGGAATGACGAATGACGAATGACGAATGGCGGGACGGCCGTTGAAAATCCATTCGGCATTGATCATTTACGATTGGGCATTCTTTAGTCATTCGGATTTAGTCATTAGACATTAACCCGGTTACTTCACCTTGCGGATATACTGCAAAGAGTGGTCATCCAGGATGTTTTCGTAGATCCCCTGGATGCGGTTCGTGTTGAAATAGTTGATGCCAACGTAGAAGTAGAGCGGGACGATCGGCAATTGGTCGCGCACCAAAATGGTTTCGGCTTGCCGGAAAAGCTGCTCGCGCTTTTTGGGGTCCGTTTGCTGGTTCGCCTCGCCGATGAGCGCGTCGTATTGCGGATTTTTCCAGCCGGTGCGGTTGTTGCCGTCGTCGCTGGTGAACATGCCCAGGAAGGTGTTGGCGTCGTTGTAATCCCCGATCCAACTGGAGCGCGCTATTTGATATTCGAGCCGCGATTGCATGCCCCAAAACGTTTTTGACTCGACCTGCCGCAAATCCATTTGCACGCCGAGCTCGTCACGCCACATATCCTGCAATTCAATGGCAATGTTTTCGTGAATCTTCTCACCGCCGGCGGGTGCGTTGAACAAATATTCCACGCGTGGGAATCCTTTGCCGCCAGGATAGCCCGCCTCCGCCATCAATTTTCTGGCCAGCGCCGGATCATAACCCAGCCCGTTGGGCGAAGTATAATTCGCCGTGCCGCCAGGAACCAGATGCGAGGCGATGGGTTCTCCGCCCTTGGTAATTTTTTTGACGATGCGTTCCTTGTCAACGGCAAGCGCAAAGGCCTTGCGGACCCGCACATCGTCGAAGGGACTTCGCGTCACGTTGAAGCGGACAAAGTAAGTGCCAAGATAGTTGAAGGTGTGAAAATCGGGGCGCTTGAGCAAGACATCGAGCAATTGAGCCGGAATCAACTGCGCATCCCAGACGATATCCGCCTGGCCGGTTTCGTACAAATCGAGGGCCACGTTGGCGGAGCCAATCGGCAGGATATCAACGATGTCCGACTGGGTATGGGCGGCATCCCAATAGCGCGAATTTTTCTTCAGGCGTACTTTGTCGTTAAGCCGCCAGTAAACCAACTCGAAAGGCCCGCTGCACGGCAAGGGTTGGTGCATGAGCCAGCGATCGCCGTATTTTTCGATGGCTTGGTGCGGCACCACGTAGGTCAAGGGCATGGTGCAGACGTCCAGGAAGAACGGCGTGGGATGATTCAATTCGACGCGCACGGTCAATTTGTCCAGGGCGTGAACTCCCACGAGCGCTGAATCCTTGATTTTGCCTTCGTTGAACGCGCGGGCGTTCTTCAAGTAGTAAAGCTGCCCGGCATAATCAGAAGCGGTGGCGGGACTCAACGTGCGAATCCAGGAATACACGACATCCGTGGCGGCGATCGGTTGGCCGGTGGACCACACGAGATTGGTGCGCAGATGAAATGTATAGACCAGTCCATCCGGCGAAATTTCCCAGCTCTGCGCCAGGCCCGGAATAGCCTTGGCGGTCCTGGGATCAACGCGGGCAAGGCCTTCGAACAATCCTTGAACCACACGCATGTCGGCCTGCGCAACGATAATAGCGGGGTCGAGCGATTCGGGTTCCGCGCCGTTAAGAATCGTAATGTCAGCCGGCGGTTGGTGACGGAAACAGCCGCAGAACAAGAACGCCGCCAAGCACAACGCACCGGCGACGAAACGAAAACGCGCCCGCGTAAAAATCCACCGGGCGCGCTGCAAAAGGGACATTGCGTTATTTTGATTGCGTCGGCGCCGCCGGGGCGGTGTTGGACGTGGGCGGCAGCATGGGCGGGACTGAGAGCGGCGCGGTCAAGGCATTGGATGACGAGGCCGCCGGCGCGGTGGGCGGCACAGCCGGCGGCAGACCCGGCACGGACGATTGTTGTTGCTCCGCCTGAAGTTTCTTTGTGAAGGTGGCGCCGTTGGCGGTGCTATGCAACTTGGTCTCCACATGACCCAAAACCAATGCCAGCAGGAAAAAGACGATGGTGGCGTATTTGGTTGCCTGGGTCAGGAAATTGCCCGATCCGGCGCCAAACAGAGCGTCAGCCGCCGCGCCGCCGAAGGCCATGCCCGCGCCCGCGTCCTTTTTGGGCAACTGCATCAGTATCAGCAGAATCAGCACGATACAATTGATCACGATCAACAGAATCAGAATGCCTGCAATGAAACTCATACCGGAGATTATACCGAATTCTTGATGATGTCAGCAAAACTTCGCACTTCGAGCGACGCCCCGCCCACGAGCGCGCCGTCAACGTCCGGCTGGCTCATCAATTCCTTGGCGTTGTTCGGTTTGACGCTGCCGCCGTATTGAATGCGGATCTTCCGTGCCGTGGCGTCATCAAACATTTGCGCCAGGACGCCGCGGATGAAAGCGTGCGCGCTCTGGGCCTGCTGGGTGGTGGCCGTCTTGCCGGTTCCAATGGCCCAAACCGGCTCATAGGCGACGATGGTTTCGAGCGCCTGCTCCGCGGCCAGGCCCGCCAGGCTGCCACGCGTTTGTTTTTCCAGGACCGCTTCGGTGCGGTTGGCCTCACGTTCGGCCAGCGTCTCACCGACGCAGACAATGGGTTTGAGCGACGCCCCGTGAACGGCCTTGGCCTTTTTGGCGATGAGCGCGTCAGGTTCCTTTTGATACTGACGGCGCTCGGAGTGGCCGAGGATGACGTAGCGCACGGAAAACTCCTTGAGCATGCCCGCGCAAATTTCGCCCGTGAACGCCCCGAAATTGTTTTCGCTCATGTTTTGCGCGCCGAGCCGCAGATTGGAATCCAGGATAGCCCTGGATACCGATTCCAGCGCCGTGAACGGCGGACACACCACGATGTCCACTTCCTTGACGCCGGCCAATTCGAGTTTTAAACCGTTCACCAAGGCCAGCGCCTCGGCCACGGTCTTGTTCATCTTCCAGTTACCCGCAATGATCAATTTTCGTTCTTTATTCATAATCTTAAATCGTCCTCGTTCTCGTTCTCGTCCTCGAGACGATTACGAGGACGAGCACGACGACGAGGAGGAAAGTTTATTTGTCCGAAAGCGCCGCCACCCCCGGCAACACCGCGCCTTCCAGAAACTCCAGGCTGGCACCACCGCCGGTGCTCATAAAGGTCACCTGATTGCCCAGCTTGGCCTTGTTCAACGCCTTCACGCTGTCGCCGCCGCCAATGATGCTCTTGGCGTGGTTCTTCTGCGTGGCATCGGCCACTGCCAGCGCGATCGCGTTGGTGCCAATGGCGAACTGCTTGTTCTCAAACAATCCCATCGGACCGTTCCACAAAATCGTTTTGGCCTTGGCGATCTCCGCGGAGTAGGCCGCCACGGTGCCGACGCCAATGTCCAATCCCGCCGCGTCGTCCGGGCAGTTCATATCCGAATTGCTCCGTGAATTTTGCCACTCGATGACCGGCTTGCCTTTCTTGTCCAGCTTGTCGGTTTTCACCGGCACGGCGACCACGTCGTCCACCGGCAAAAGAAACTTCACTTTCAGGGCCTTCGCTTTTTCCAGCGCGGCTTTTGCGGTGCTGGTCGCGTCCGGTTCCACCAGCGATTTGCCGGTCTTATAACCCTGCGCCAAGCGGAACGTGTAAGCCATCGCGCCGCCAATCAAAATCGTGTCGGCCTTTTCCAGCAACCGGTCAATGACTTTGATTTTGTCGGAAACCTTGGCACCGCCGAGGATAACCACGAAGGGACGCGCCGGCTTTTCCAGTTCGTCGCCTAGAAATTTCAGTTCCCGCTCCATCAACAAACCGGCCGCGCACTTGCCGCCGCGTTTGGCCACGATGCGCGCCACGCCTTCGGTGGAGGCATGGGCGCGATGGGCTGCGCCAAAGGCATCGTTCACGTAAACGTCGGCCACCTTGGCCAGCTTCCCGGCAAACGCCGGGTCATTCTTTTCTTCCTCGTTGTAATAGCGGACGTTTTCGAGCAGGATCACGTCGCCGGGTTTCATCGCCGCGACTGCTTTTTCGACTTTCTCGCCGATGCAATCATCTACAAAGGTCACCGGTTTACCGAGCAACTCGGACAATTTCACGGCCACCGGCGCGAGCGACATGGAGGGATCGCGCTTGCCTTTGGGCCGGCCAAGGTGCGCGGCCAAAATCAATTTGCCGCCCTTTTCGATCAACAGCTTCAGCGTCGGCAGCGTCTCCACGATGCGGGTGGCATCGGTGATGACCATCTGGCCGTCTTTTTCCTCCAGGGGTACGTTGTAATCCACGCGCACGAACACGCGCTGGTTGCGAACATCCAGGTCTCGAACAGTCAGTTTTGCCATAAATTCGTTGTGATTCCGAAAAAATCGGGAAGCAGAGCATACCCCGGCTGCGCGCGGAGTAAAGTGAATTCCACCACGTAGAAATTTCAGCTTCAAAATGGGTTCGTTTTGGGAACCGACATCGGGGTTATTGGGGTGCAGATGTTGTTCAAATGGTGTTACCTGGTGTTACCCGGTGTTACCGGGTCGGGTTCCGATACGCCGGTGGCGGGCACTTCCGGCGGTGTGTGACCGTCGCCGGTCGCGCAAGATTTTTGGTTTGATTTGGTTTGATTCGGTTGGATATCGGCGGCGAGTTGGCGCGCCAGGTCCAGCGCCTCCCGCTGCCGCAGCCATTTTGCGTAACCATGCTTGCGCCAGTCGGAAAGGTTCTGCTGGCGGATGGGTTTGCCGTCAAATTCGGCGGCGAGCAGGGC
>JBEKMW010000118.1:0-13964 GCA_049523455.1 Verrucomicrobiota bacterium
AGTGGACGAGGCGTTTGCCGGGTTCGCCGTCCTGGAGGCGGCGGTTGAGTTCGTGGCGGATGGCGTGGGGGAGACGGGCGATTTTTCCATTTCTTGTTGTCATGAAGGTGATTGAAACACAGATTGGGGTTTTTGAATGCGCGACGGTCGCGCATTCGGGCGGATTTCCGCCAAGGCAGAAGGAAGAAGGAAGAATGCAGAAATGGGCACTGCAGACCACGGATTACGGGACTACGGGACCACGAGACCACGAGACCACGGGACTACGGGACAGTCGGAAACGATGAAAAGCCGCAAAACTGAGTTAAATCGTTGAATGGTAATTGGTTAAATGAGGGCGGAGAGCCGTAACGATGGTTTTGAACAGGAGGCAGCGGAGCGAACAGAGGGAAAAATTAAACACGGATAGACACGGATGGACACAGATTTGGGAACCCGCCATCAAGCTCGTCACGCGATCCGGCACATCGCCATTGCGCATGAGCGAGCTACTTCGAATCGCCGCTCGCAAACAGCGGCGATTCGAGGCGCAAAATCAGGCCGGCGACAGGGGTGAGTTTCAGTCGGCGCGAATCTAGAAATCGTGAGGCGGAACAACCAGCTCACCGAATGGATGTTTAACGCCGTTTCAGTCGGCGCGAATCTAGAAATCGTGAGGCGGCGGGATCGAGCGTTACGTTCAACAATTCCTGGCTTGTTTCAGTCGGCGCGAATCTAGAAATCGTGAGGCGGTTGCGACCGTGGAAACCGGAGGAAGTGCCGCTTGGGTTTCAGTCGGCGCGAATCTAGAAATCGTGAGGCGGCATTCGCCAGTGTCGAGAAGCTTCCGCCTGCTTTGGTTTCAGTCGGCGCGAATCTAGAAATCGTGAGGCGGCGAGCGCGTCGGCTTTGTGGGAGCCAATCACCTAGTTTCAGTCGGCGCGAATCTAGAAATCGTGAGGCGGCGCAGTTTGAAGTCAAATTCCTGCCTGTCCATCAGGTTTCAGTCGGCGCGAATCTAGAAATCGTGAGGCGGAAGCAAGTCGGCTCCAACGCCCGCCAGGCCGCCGAGTGTCAGTCGGCGCGAATCTAGAAATCGTGAGGCGGTGAATTATCTGGTTCAAAAAGCCCTCAACATCCGGGTTTCAGTCGGCGCGAATCTAGAAATCGTGAGGCGGGTCGCTGGAATGTGAAACGACAACCAACTCGATTGGTTTCAGTCGGCGCGAATCTAGAAATCGTGAGGCGGGTGCGTCGCTAGCCCGCCTCAGTCCGAATACGCAAGTTTCAGTCGGCGCGAATCTAGAAATCGTGAGGCGGATCGGAAATTTAAGATTTAAGATTTAAGATTTCAGAGTTTCAGTCGGCGCGACTCCGGAAATCGTGAGGCGGATCGGAACTTTAAGATTTAAGATTTAAGATTTCAGAGTTTCAGTCGGCGCGAATCCAGAAATCGTGAGGTGGATCGGACATTTAAGATTTAAGATTTAAGATTTCAGAGTTTCAGTCGGCGCGAATCCAGAAATCGTGAGGCGGATCGGACATTTACGATTTACGATTTAAGATTTCAGAGTTTCAGTCGGCGCAAATCCAGGAATCGTGAGGCGGATCGGACATTTGAGATTTAAGATTTAAGATTTCAGAGTCTCAGTCGGCGCGAATCCAGAAATCGTGAGGCGGATCGGAAATTTAAGATTTACGATTTAAGATTTCAGAGTCTCAGTCGGCGCAAATCCAGAAATCGTGAGGCGGATCGGACATTTACGATTTACGATTTAAGATTTCAGAGTTTCAGTCGGCGCGAATCCAGAAATCGTGAGGCGGATCGGACATTTAAGATTTACGATTTAAGATTTCAGAGTCTCAGTCGGCGCGAATCCAGAAATCGTGGGGCGGATCGGACATTTGAGATTTAAGATTTAAGATTTCAGAGTCTCAGTCGGCGCAAATCCAGGAATCGTGAGGCGGATCGGACATTTGAGATGTAAGATTTAAGATTTCAGAGTCTCAGTCGGCGCGAATCCAGGAATCGTGAGGCGGAAACAACTGGAAAATAACCGGTGACCACCAAATACCGGACGGGCATCCATCCGAACTACAAGGGTTTTGATTCCCGACTTAAACAAAACGAAACAGAGTCATTAAAAGTTGGATGATGACACTTTAATTGGCATTCTCGTGGGGTGTCTTTTTGCGGTTCCGCGTGTCATGTTGGATTTGGCTCAAGCGAGAGCCGTTAAGCTTGTATGGGTTCGTTGGCTATTTCCAAGCGATCTGTTTGAGAATGAACTGGTTCATCTGGGATGGGAGGTCCGCCTGGTACATATAGTCCCATTCCCACGACGTGTTGTCTTCATGCAGTTGCCACATGCTTTCCACCGGGTACCAGGCCACCGAGCCATCCACCGTGAGGGTATTGGCGCCGTTCGGGAATTGGGCTCCATGCCGCAGGTGGGGAACCCCGCAGAGCATGTTTCCGTAGCCGATTTGCCAGCTTTGCGGCGTGGTACTAACATTTAAGTCCACACAGTCCGTCGCCATGTTCCATACCGGTTTGGAATTGGACAGCGTGACCGGACTCTTGGACATAAACTGGCCGGCAGTATTGTTCCACCAAATGATGCCTCCATAATAACAATAACCGAGGATCCATTCAGGCGGGGTGTTGTTGGGCTCATAAACCGGCAACCCTCCGTTAGCTGGATCTTGATAGTTCAGCAGGCTGGGACAACCCCAGATACTCGGCGCGTTGGTCGCCCCCGGAGAGATCTGGATGTCGCCTAACCCCACTTCTGAATTCACATTGAATGCCCTTTGGTTAACGGGTCGAGTGTAAGGGTTAATGGTCTGCCACTCCGTATCCCGGCAGGGCACCAAGGCGTCGTTGTTGTCGCCACAATACGCGATGACGCCCACCGCAATTTGATGGAGATTGTTTTTGCAGGCGCCCACCAAGGCTCTGGCCTTGGCGGCGCTCAACGCGGGCAACAGGATGGCCGCCAGGATGGCGATGACGGCTATGACGACCAACAGTTCGATGAGTGTGAAGCCCCGAAAGCGGCTCCGATGTTTTTGGTTCATGTTCATAGATAGGATTGGGCACGATATAATTGCTGTTCTGATGAGCAACAATTTTTTTATAATCAGCGATTCACGTTTTGGACGCGGTAAACTGACATATCCCATATGGATTCCTGCCCACGACCCGCGGGGACCTTTTTCGTGATTTTCGTCCTGCTCCACAGCTTTGCAAGAAGTTTTTTCCAGTCCGTTCCGGTTATTCTCCGGCACAGGGCTGTTTCGATGCGCTTTTGGGCTGGGGCGGGCGCGCTCCAGGGTTCAGTCACGCGGCGGCGCTAGTGTCGGCATCCATCGGCAGGGAAATGCGGACGAGTCCGGCCCGGCCGGATTGCGGCGGCACTATCTCCAGCTTTCCCCGGTGGGTTTCGATGATTTTCCGGCTGACGGTCAGGCCCAGTCCCAGTCCGACGTTACGGGTGGTGAAGAAGGGTGAAGGAGCCATTTTGGCGGCTTCGCTGGAAAAGCCGCTTCCGTTGTCCTCCACTTCAATTTGCACGTCCTGATGGTCCTGGACGGCTTCGGTGTGCAACTTGACGCCGATTTTGGGATCCTTGGGGTTGGCCTGGAGGGCGTTGAGCATGACCTCGGCGAGCGCATGCTTCAACGCGGCCCGGTCACCGCTGACGATGATGGGCTTGCCGCTGTTCTCGTAGCGCAAGGGGGCGGCCTCGCCGGCCTGGTAGCGGCGCGCCTCCTGGTAGGCTTCCTGGATCAAGGGTTCAACGGGGAAGGACTCGGTTTCAATCTGCCCTTCGCGCGCCAGGAACCGCATCTGACTGATGAGCCGGGTGACGCGCTTGACGCCGTCGGCCAGGGCATAATCCAGCGACTTGCGGAATTCGGGATCGCGGTATTTCTCGGCGAGCAACTGCTGGTGGGTGGAGAGGGGCACCATGGCGTTGCCGATTTCATGCGCCAGGCGATCGGCCATGGTGCGAATGAGGCGGAGGTTGGCGGCTTCGATCTCGAGGCGTTGCAACTGTTCGCTCTGCGTGAGGTCCTCGGCCATCAACAAGGCGGAAACCGGCATGGCGGAATCCTGCCGCTGAAAGGGAACGATGCTGATGCTATAGACGGCGTCCGGCGAATTATCCGGCTGAAACTTGAAGGGGCCGATGGCGGCACCGGTGCGCAGGACCTGGTAGATTTTGGCGCCGAGCGTTTGCGGCAGATCGCTGAATTCCAATTCGCCGGTGCGTTGGTTTTTTTTGCCGAAATGCCGGCGCGCGGCCTTGTTGGCATGCAACACCTTGAGGTCGCGGCCGACGACGATGCACGCGCTGCTCAGTTCGCGCAGGACGTTGGTCATCATCTCGTGATTGGAAGCCAGTTGGTCGTGCAGCCAGATGTTGCGGAGGGCCAGCCCCACCTGTTCCAGCAGGTGGAAGATCAACTCCAGTTCATCGTTAACCAGCGGTTCGCCCGTGATGCGCCCGTCGAAGACGGCGACGCCGACAATGGTTTCACGATCCAGAATGGGCACGGCAATTTGCGCGCCCAGCAGTTCAAATTCCTTCTGGGCCTCGGCGTCGGTGCGCGCTTCGTCGCTGTTGCGCCGGAGAATGCGTCCCAAGTGGGCCAGTTGGGCGCCGACGCCCGAATCCAGCGATAATTCAAAATGTTCGAGCAAACCGGGGGCGATGCCGATGGCCGAAGCGATGCGCAAACGCTGGCTGTCTTCCGCGGAGGGGGTTTCGAGCAAAGGAGGGCTGGGGTGGTTCAGGAAGATGGCGGCGCGGTTGACGCCGAGGATTTCGCGGAGAAACAGGAGGAACTGCTTGAGCATCGGCTCGGCATTGAGCGAATGGGTGAGGATGGAGGAAAAATCGCGGAGCACGCCGAGGGTTTGGGAGGCGCCGACGAAGCGCGCCGGGGCCAGATCCATGAGGCGCGGGGCCGGCGGGGCGGCGGGCAGGGGCAGGGGCGTTTGAATGGCGCGGGGCGCGGGCGCGAGCCATAAACGATCCAGCAGAGCGATCAGCAGGCGCAGGCGCACCGGTTTGGAGAGCACATGCGTTACGCCGTGAAGATAGGCTTCCTCCTCCCATTCGGATTTTTTAGCGGGGGTATAGGCGATGACCGGGCATTTGGAGTTGTGCCGGCGGAGCTTCTCAATGGCCCAGATGCCTTGCACGCCCAGCAGTTCCAGATCCACGATGCAGGCGTTGGCCAGGCAATGCGCCAGCAGCGGTTCGGCCTCGTGGGCATCGGCCCGATGAACGATGCGGTACTCTTCCGGGTTCAGACCCGAGCGAATCACGTCGGCAAAATCAGGATGGGCGGCCAGAACCAAAATCGTTTTCATCGCATCGAGGTTCTGACTGGGCCAACGCTGTGCTCGCTCAACGTCACGGTGTAACATCATCCACCGGCGGGCGTCCAAGGTCAAATCATTCCGGTGGAGGAGACTGGCCAAAAATGGACTGCGACCGGACAATTTTAGTGGAGCCGGGCTGCTCAGTCGGAGGTTATCAATTTCTGCCACAACTCCTCGTTGAGGACGACTTTCTGGAGGAAATCCTGCTCGTTGGGCGGGGGCTCGGCGCGTTCGGGATTCATGGGCAGACGCAGGGTAAAGGCGGTGCCGTGGCCGGGCTGGCTTTTGGCCTCGATCCGCCCGCCGTGATGGTAAACGATGAAAAAGCAGGCCATGAGATGGATGCCGTACTCGGCCGGGGTATCGCCGCGCACGACGAACGGGTCAAACACCACGCGCAACGCTTCCTGCGGCAGACCCGGCCCATTGTCGCTGAGGCGCATGACGATTTCCGGTTTGGGGCTTTGCTGGTTGAATTCCGCGGTCAGGGTGATGCGGCTGCCGGCCGGCAGGCTCGCCAGTTCGTCCTTCAGGAGGAGTTCAAACAACCGGTAGAATTTTGGTTTGTCCGCGTTCAACGGCGGCAGTGAATCGGGAATCCCGTTGTCAATCTTGATGCGCCGGGCGGCGAATTGGGCGGCCAGCGATGCCAGCGCAGCGGCGACCGCTTCCTGGACGGACACCTGGTCGGCAAATCGGAACGAAGGATTCTCGGAGGCGGCCCACAAATCGCGCAGCAGCCCGTTGATTTTCTCGATCTGGGATTGGACGTTCTGGTGATATTCCTTCCAAAAATCGGGGTTGCGCAGGTCCTTGGCCGAGGTTTTTTCCTCGGCCATCTTCATGGGCGCCAGATCCAGAAAGGTCTTCACCGCCACCAAGGAGTTGCGAATGTGATGGCTCAGGCCCGCCGCCAGCAATCCCAGGCTCACGATCCGGTCGGCGATCATCATGTTTCGGACCACGGACAATTTTTCGTGGAGCAACTGGTCACGCTCGGATTGCACCATGAAGAACTCGAGGCCGCGCCGCAGCGTCATTTCCAATTGCGGCGGATCCCACGGTTTGGAGATGTAGCGATAGATGGCGCCGCTGTTGACGGCGGAGATGGCGGCGTCCATGTCGGCATAGGCGGTAACGAGCAGGCGGACCATGCGCGGGCGCAGTTTGCGGGCGCGTTCGAGCAGCCAGACACCCTTTTCGCCGGGCATCCGCTGGTCGGTCATGAGCAAACCGATCTCATCGGCGTGGCGTTCGAGCAGTTTGAGTCCCTCCTGCGCGCTGGCGGCGGTGAGGATGCGAAACTGGTCGCGAAAGGCGCGCGAAAAATTGACGAGAGACATTTCCTCGTCGTCCACGTAAAGCACCGCGTATCTTTTATAGTCGTACAAGTTCTCCATGTTTGGTCTCCTTTGATGTCGTTGGCGGCGGGGGGCCGGGGAAGTCGAGGGTGAATTCACAAAAGCGGCCGCGTTCCGTTTTCACCGAGATGCGGCCGTCGTATTCCCGCACAATTCGATAACAAATGCTCAAGCCCAGTCCCATGCCCTTGCCCACGTCCTTGGTGGTGAAGAACGGGTCAAAAATCTTGCCGAGGTGCTCGGTGTCAATGCCGGCGCCGTTGTCCCGAATCACAATAATGCTGCGGTCGGCCTCCAGGCGGCCTTCCACCCAGATGGTGGCCACTTCGCCCGCAAAGGCCTTGTGCTCGAGCGCGTCGAGCGAATTCTGCAGCAGATTCACGAGCACGTGCACCAGCTTGTTGCGGTTGGCCCAAATGGTCTGGCCGGCGGCCAGCTTCTCTTCAATCCGCACTTTGTCCCGCCATTCGCCGCTCAAGAAGCGAAGCGAGGCACCGACCACCTCGGCCACGTCCACCTGGTCGCATTGCTCCACGTCCGGATGCGTAAACGTGCGCAAATCCGAGACAATGCGTTGAACGCGCTGGATGCCGGTTTCGACGTCGGCGAGGATTTCCTCGTATTCACCCCGTTGATCGGGCGGCAGGAGTTTACCCTTGGCGCGCAGGGCATACAAGCCGGTGGTGGCGAAGTTCAAGGGATTATTGATTTCGTGGATGATGCCGGCGCTCATGCGGCCCAGCGACGCAAGTTTCTCGGTCTGAACCAACTGGGACTCGGTATCCTTGAGCTGTTCGATGGTGGATTCGAGCGCGACGTTCTGTTTGGACAGGCTGCGCTGGTAACCGTGCGATTCGACGAGGTTTTTGATACGCACGTGCAGTTCGGTGGTGGAGAAAGGCTTGGCCAGAAAATCGCTGGCGCCCACTTCCAGGGCCGCCAGCTTGGTTTCCTCGTCGGCGCGAGCGGTCAGCAGGATGACGGGAATGTTCTGGGTGGGCACGTTTCCGCGGATCTCGCGGCAGGCCTGCAGGCCGTCTTTCTCGGGCATCATCATATCCAGTAGAATGATGTCCGGCAGAAACTGGCTGGCTTTTTCCACGGCTTGCTGGCCGTCCACGGCCTCAATGACCTCGTAGATCGGCGCCAGTTGCGACTTCAAAAAGCGCAGCATGTCCGGCTCGTCATCGGCCACCAGCAGGGTGGCGCGCCGGCCGTTGCCGGTAAATTCCACCGGTTTGACGGCCTGTTGCAAGGGTGTCAGCGCCGGGAACAATTCGGCGCGCCGGTACAGATTGGCCAGCCACTCCTCGGAAGTCACCGTCGCGCCGGTCGCGGGTGTAAGGCCGGCCGGCGACCCGGGCTCCGGCAGGGCCGCTTTCGCTTGGAGTTCTCCCTTTTGATAGGGCAGGCGCACCGTGAACGTCGTTCCGCTGCCCTCCTGGCTTTCCACGGTCACTTTGCCGTGTTGAATTTCCACCAGTTCCTTCACCAGCGCCAAGCCGATGCCCACGCCCTGGTATTTGCGTTTGGACGAACCGTCCGCCTGCCAGAAGCGGTCGAAGATGAACGGCAGGTTCTTTTGGGCGATGCCCATGCCGGTGTCGCTGACGATCAAAACCAGTTCCTCTCCCTGTTGTTCGGCGCGCAGCGAGACGCGTCCGCCGGCGGGGGTGAACTTGAGGGCATTGAACAGGAGGTTGAGCAGGATTTTCTCCAGTTTGTCGCGGTCGGCCATGACCGTGCCCAGTCCGGGGGCGACGTCGGTTTCGAGCTTGATGCGTTTGTCATCGGCCACCTGGCGCGCGGCACTGGCGAGGCCCCGGGCAAATTCGTCCACGGCGAGCGGTTCGGGTTTGATTTCCATGCGGCCCGATTCGAGGCGGACCAGGTCCAGCAAATCGTTGATGAGCTTGAGCAATCTCATGCCGTTGGCGTGCATGGTGGCGAGCAGATTGCGCGTGTCGTCGTCGAAGGCGCGGTGGAAGCGCTGGAGCAGCGATTCCAACGGCGCCAGCAGCAGCGTCAGCGGCGTGCGCAATTCATGGCTGATGTTGGCGAAAAACCGGCTCTTGATCTGGTCCAATTCGACGAGCTTGCGGTTGCTCTCTTCCAACGCCGCCCGGTTTTTGTCCAGTTCGTAACGCAAGGCAAATTCGCGGAAGCGCGACAGGCTGTGAAAATAACTGCCGGTAACCACGATGATGCCCGTCAGGACCAGAAAATACAGGTTATTGGCAAGCTCACCGATTATGGCTGCGGAAGTTGGGCCGTGGGCGGCAGGAGCCACCCAGTGAACATGGGCAGTACATGCAGCCACGTAGAGAATGATTACCAGCGAAGCGGCGGTAAGACTTTCCCAGAACGTCCAGTGCAAAACGAACGCAAGAACGACTAACACCAGGTTCAAACCCGCATAATACGGTGAAGCCGCGCCTTCCGTCGCGTAAATCATCCATGCCATAAAGGAGGCAGGCAGCATGAAGAGCGTCACGCCCAGCAGGCGGTAATTCCGGTGGCCAAAGCCGGCAAGCAGAATGCCCAGGAAAATGGCAATGAGCGCCGAACAGGCAAGCCGAAGCTCCAAGAACAGGGATAGTTTGTCCGGATAGACGTACTTGTCGAGAATGATACCCGCGGGCATCAACACCATCCCGATGACGCAGGCAACCTTGAAGTTGTTGACCGTCACCTGACGGTCATGCTCGGCGAACGCCTGGCGAATTTCCTGATCGTTAAAGCTCGCGTTAGGCATGGTCCGGCTTCCTTGCCTCGATAAACACGTTGACGCCGGTGGCGTCGCTGGAGACCTGTTTCGCGTCGGCGGGTACCCGTTGAGGCAGCAGCGACGCTCCCCGCTGCGCATCGCGGTAAATCAGGTGCCAATCGAGAACAAATTCCAACATGTGGCGGAATGGTTTGTTATCCACCACATTGGTGACGGCCAGCAAACCGCCGGGCGCAAGCCAGTCGTAAAAAATGCTGGTCAACTGTTTGCAGGTCGAGTCCGGCAGGTAATCGAACAGGCCGGCGCAATAGATCAAATCGTATCCCTGGCTCGGGCCGCCGCCCGATACGACCGGTTTCTGGCCATCTTTGAGTATTTGGTAAACGGATTTCTTCTGGAATTGGAAAGACGCGGCGCGGCTGAATTGCCGGTTGAGGTCGCTGACAGCCTTTTGCACGTAGTTGAGGCCTTCCTTGCTAAAATCGGCCAGCGTCACTTCGACTTGGCCGCTCAACTGGGAATCGCGCATAAAGTTTTGCAACTCGATGGCGGGACCGCAGGCGAAGTTGTAAATGCGGGTCTGGCGGCGGCCGGTGCGGGCCACCCGCAAGGCCTCGGTTTGCAGGCGTTCGGCCAGGTACGCCAGCCGGTTGCGATGCGCTTTCGAAGGCCATTGGCTGAGGAACCACAGATTCACTATTTTGGCGAAAAGCGAAGCGCCTTCGCAGGGATTGCGCCCGATCATGTTCACCATCTCATAATCGCCGGCGTAACCCAGCGGCTTGTGATAAGCCCGATAGGCAAAGGGCGAACACAGCAGGAACGGATGCAACTGCCGTTTGGAGAAACTGCGGTGGCCGGGCCTCAGGTCTTCATCAATCTGTGCCGAGAGCGCCTCCAGGCGTTCGTGCAGCGCATCAAACGCAGGTACGACCGACTGCCCAAGCTGCCGCGCAAGTTGTTGCTCCACCTCCACGCGGTCGCCCGCCGGTGCGGAACGGATGCCCAGCTCAACCTGCTGCAGCCAGATTTGCAGATCGGCGAGAAACATCTGCATGTCCGCGATGACCACCTTGAATTCGGGGAGCACTTTATAAATCTTCTGCCACTCTCCCAGAAACGCATTGAATTCCAGCGTGAGTTGGCCGTCGCGTTGAGCCACCAAGCCGGGATCAAAGTCGAGCCAGAAGGCCTCATTCAGCGATGCTTCGCACGAGACCTTGGATCCGGCGTTTATCACGTTGCGGACCACGGCGCGGCCGGCATAAATCAACCGGTCTCGTAGAATGATCCTGAGGTCGCTCAAGACCTCGGATAGCTGCAAGACGACGGGGTTATACAACTCAAACACCACCAGGTGCCGCGTCACCCGCGCCGGCACGCCCTGCAGTTCAAGCCCGTCGGCGGTCTGAAAGGTCACCAGGCTTTCTTGCACGCGGGGGTCATCCACGGCCATTTCTGCCGGGGCGGTTTTGCCGGGTTGGTGGGAGACCTGCCGGCCGGCTCCGTTTCCATTATGCTTGGTGACTGGATTCATTTCCGAATATGAATAGACCATTTTTCGGGCCAAAACAATGCGGATTTCCATGGGTTGCCGTCCGCCGCAGGCACGCGCCTTGGATGCGAAGCTGCCAACGACCAACCGCCGACAACACCCGAAGTCCCAAGTCAGACGCAAGCAGCAAGACTTTAGGATGGTGTCCTAAATTCAGGAGCGCGGCTCTATGAGCCGCAGCACATCCCCATGCAATCCAAGCCGCTGCGGGTCGCAGACCCGCGCTCCGCCGCAAATCAGGGGACTACCGACATTAGCAGAAGATTTTCCGGATCAGAGCTGGCACCTGCCTTGCTTCTCCGTTGGATGCCGCGCGCAAACTATCGGTTGCGCGCGGATAATCATTAAGAGAGGAAACAAATGTTTGTCTTGTTATGAGGCAATGGTCGTATCAAAATGGCCCCAACTTGCGGATTGATCGCGGGAGTGCGCCGGGCACCGCCATCCAGGACGCTTTAATTATGAAGAGAACCAGCGATTTTGCCATCGCCGCTCCCAAGCGCTCCCGGCGCGTCAAGGCGCCGAAGGTCAAAACGCTGGATAACGCTCAATCCCACAGCGCGCCCTTTGGCGCAAATCGGATACACTATGTGACGGTGGGCACAGGCGCGCACGTGCTGGTCTTTGTGCATTGCTGGGCGGGCAATCTGGGATTCTGGCGGGAACAGATACCGGCGTTCGCGGACCAGGCGCGGCTGGTGCTGTTGGATCTTCCCAGCCACGGCAAGAGCGGCAAACTGCCCGCGGCTTACACCATGGATTACTTTGCCGGCGCCGTGCTGGCGGTGATGCGACATGCCCGGGTGAAAAAGGCGACGCTTATCGGCCACAGCATGGGCGGGCCGGTCAGTTATTGCGTCTATAAACAAGCTCCGGAAAAGGTCGCGGCGCTGGTGGTGGTGGACGGGTTCCTGCGCCGGCCGGCGATTGCGCCGGAACAGGCGGAAAAATTTCTGGCGCCGTTTCGCGCGTCGGAATATCGCGAGCACACGCGGCAGATATTCGGCCCCATGTTTCCGGTTCCCGGCACCGAGGCTTTGCGCGAGCGGGTTTTGTCCGAAATGTTTGCCACGCCGCAGAGCGTGATGTCCGGCGCCATGGAAGGGATGTTTGCGCCGAACCAGCCCAACTGGGACCTCACGCAAGTCAAGGTACCCGTGCTGGTGCTCAATGCCAAAGGTTCGACCTGGGACGCGGATTATGAAAACTACGTCCGCTCGCTCTCGCCGCAAACGGACTATCGCGTGATGGACGGCGTGGGGCACTGGCTGATGCTGGAGCGGCCCGCAGAGTTTAACGCCACGCTGGGGGAAATGCTGCGGAAGTTTGATTTGATTGGGAAGTAACCCGAGAGCAGTCAGAAGTGCAATCCCACCGTAACCAGCACGGCGCCGCTGATGAAGTCATATGTGCCGTCGGCCGGGTGCGGGTTTCCCTGGGACTGTCCCAACTTGGTTGGCGGCGAGCTGTCGGTGACGGTATGCGAGGGGCCGTAACCGAATTGGCAGGCGAGATCGAAGTCGAACCGTTTGCCTCGGTGACCGACGCCGGCGCTGATGAAATGACGGTCCAAGTCGGCCGCCAGCGGGGTGTAGTAGGCGTTGGGGACGGAGTTCTCGCTAAAGACGTACCCGGCACTGGCGTGCCAGCCGCGGGGAAAATACCGGGTGACGCCGCACTCGAACATCCAGCTCCCCTGCCAATCGAAATTCACTTGGGGATTTTGCGTTACGCCCGGTCCGGCCAGGGTAAAGTTGCCCTCCTGGTAAATCGTGGTGGTTCCAAAGCTGCTCCAATCGGTGTAGTCGGCGTCGAATTCGGCGTTCCAATTGGTGGTGGGCCGGTAGGAGAGGCCACCGACGACGTCCCAGGGAAAAACCAGGGCCATCTGCGCGGGCAGGCTGGTGTCCGAAATGCCTGCAGACGGTTGCGCGAATTCCGAATGTCCATCCAGGTTGACGCGCGCCGAACTGCGAAAGGTGGCGCCGAGGGAGATTTGGCGAATGGGTTGCCACAGCAGGCCCAGGTTGTAACCGAAACTCCAACCGTCGCCCGTGAACTTGTAGAAGTTGAAGTTGGGGGGCAGGCTGAACTGGTAGATGCGAAGGCCCTGTTCAAAATCCATGTCCACGTAATTAAGCATCAAACCGGCGCCGAGCGAAAGGCCGGGCAGCGGCTTGACCGCGACGGCCGGATTGATGGTGAGATAAGTCAGGCTGCCGTCGGTGGCGGCGGTGCGAAAGCCGGTGTCCTGGGGCCAACTGATATTCCCGCCAAAAGGCGCATAGACGCCCAGGCCGAAGCTCACGGGCAAATTCTTGAGGGTGCTGGAGTAAAAAAACTGCGGCACCGCCGCGAGATTGTTCTGGTCGTAATAGGTCTGGCCGGCGTTCGCCGCGGTGGATGGCGGATGATAGCCGGGGTCGAGGTAGATGCCATAAATGCCGCCCCGCAGGTTGTTGCCCGAGAGCTGGGTGAGGCCGGCGGGATTGTAATAAATGGCCGAGGGATTGTCCGCCGTGGCCACAAAGGCCTCCCCGCGGCCAGTGGCGAAGGCATCCTGGTCCGCGAGGCGAAAGCCGCTCGCCGAGGCGTTGATGGCCGCGGCGGCGGCAAGTACTGTCGCGAAGAGTCTTGATTGCTTGTTTTGGTTCATCAAAGGCGACCGCAAATTTTACTGGCTGGGAGACCGGGCAAAGCGTCTCCCTCTGGAAAACCCTCCCGTCAGGTCCCCTGACCCGGCGTGAATGGTTCTTGTGTTGGCGCGAACTTACCGGCTAAGGCCCTGCGCGTCAGTATTTTTCGCCACCGGAGCGCGGACAGGGGTGCGTTGCAGGAAAGTTACAGGCAAGGTGGTCAAGCGGCTTTGGGCATCGGTTGATTCCACAGGTAATCCCAACCGCCGGCGGAAAGCAGAGCGCAACGCAAGCTCAGTACTGCAGT
>JBEKMW010000119.1:0-13282 GCA_049523455.1 Verrucomicrobiota bacterium
GCATGGCAGCGCGACGGCGCGGGGGTCAAGCATCTGCTGGCGGCGGCGCGGGTGGCGTGGCGGGCGGTGGTCGCGTCCATCAGCGCCGACACGTGCGGCGAGTCGGTGCCGTTGTCCAGCCTGTCGGCGGATTGGCTGGCGGCGATTCCCATGCCGAGCGAGTCACGCGCGGAGCGGTTGGCACGGTTGCAAGTCGAGCGCATGGCGGCGCGGCGTTCGGGGTTGCTGGTTCGTCGGATTGCGGCCATCAAAGCAAATGGCAAGGGGTTGCGGGGTTTGGCCGACAAGATAGGCCAAGCGGCGGCGCTGCTGCTGGCGGGCGAGACTTTGGACGCGGCGGCGGCGGCGGCGGGTTTCAAGGCCAGCGCCAAGCGTGGCGGGCGTGGCGGCGGCACGTCGGCGGGGGACAGGCTTTGCCAAGCGTTGCGGCGGGTGGGTGTTCGGGTGGTCGGGTCGCAACGGGTGGCGGCCAGTTTCCGGCGCGAAGTGGGCAGCAAGGGCATTGCGCCAACGGTCACTTGGTAGCGCCATCGTAGCGCCACAAGGCGCGGCGGGTGATTGCCTGCCGCGCCTTTTTCGTGTCCCGCCGGTGCCGCAAAGTTGGCACCGCCGGACTGAAAACCATTTACCACGGGACCACGGGATACAAAACAACTTTGAGACGGACGCCAAAAACTTTCAGACTCAAAGTTTTCTTTGAACCGGCCGCTGTAACTGGGAGACTCCGGTCGCACCTTTAAACCGGCCCAAAATGCAGCTCCCGGGCCTATGCTTTTTCGGTTGGTGAGCCTCGGCTGGATGTGACCCATTGCCTCCATAGTTGGGCGGGCGTAGGCTCTCCGGAACCAGTCTGGAAATTGGACATGAAAAGGCGAAAAGGAACCCCGTGGACGCTGGCCGAATTGAAGCGGCTCGGCAAAACGGCCCGATTCGGTGCTGGCCCGACGCATCGGGCGCACCATTGGGGAAACCGTCGCCGAACGCGAACGCCACCGCATCAAACTGGTGACTGGCCCAGTTTCGGCGCCTGGACAGCGGAAGAGGACGCCGTGCCTTTGACTTTACGCGATCCAGTTAGTCACGAGACGCCTCGCAGAACGATTTTGACCATCTCGTCGATAAACGCCTGTTTTGGTGTGACCACCAGGCGCCTCCCACGCGCGACAGCTGGATTCATCGTCTGCGGAGAATTAAAGGAGGCGTCAAACTCCTGCCCCCTCAAACCGCTCCAATGGCCATGCATGTCCTGACGCAATATCTGGATGGCGCGGTTCATCAGTTATACGACCGTACTCATCGCGTAATTCTTCAATTTCATTCAAACATGCCTTGGCCACCGTGGACTCAGCACTGTTTTCTAATACCATTGCGAAAAGCTGCTTTCTGAGGGCAGTCAGCGAAACGCTGAACTCATTATAGGCGTTTGGCCAGTCCGCAATGGGACGCTTGCTGATTGCGGTTTCGCGAATTGCATAGGCTAGATTCCCGTCGAAAGGTCTTTTATGCCGCGCGTAATCGCGAACGAACGCCACGACAATTTCTGCATCTGCAATTTCTCTCAGAACCGCCTCCAATAATGAGTGTGGTCTGGCGGGCGGCAGGGATGCGTAACGGTTCAAGAGATCGGCACGCACGTGTGGGTATTGTTTTACCAATGTAGCCAACTGCTTCTGCGAAAAACCGCTTCTTCCGGGCGGGTTGCCCTCACAAATCCAATCAATCATCAAACCTGCCGCTGACTCGGTCCCGATGCTAAAAACAGCGGCCACTCTGCGGACGGAACCGCAGGTTTGTTTATGATGTATCCATAACAAACGACTGTTCGAGCGACCTCATGTCGCATCCAGCAGAAGTGCCAGCAGAATGTCGGCGATGCAAAACGAACTCAGTAAAGCGGACATTAATTTTGGCCCAGACTCCCACAAAGCTGTGCCTTGCGAGCGAGTTTGGGTTGCCACGCTGTAAACGGGTATGAAGGAGAGGAAGCGAGCCGAAAGGTGTTTGCACTTCCAAAAACTGGATTAGTTTTTACACGGTCCTGGCCCTGACCGGTGCGTGTCTCAGCCGATGCGGCTGCCTTCATCGGGGGATGTCTGGCTCAATACCCCGCAGCCTCCGCTCGAGGCGTCCGGCACCAGCGGTATGAAGGCCGCCCTCAACGGCGTGCCCAGCCTCAGCATCCTCGATGGCTGGTGGATTGAAGGCTGTATTGAAGGCGTTACCGGCTGGGCCATCGGCGAGTTGTCGGGCACCGCCATTGACGGAGCGGATCAGTCACAACGCGATGCGGCGTCGCTTTACGACAAGCTGGAGCAGGTGATTGTTCCGCTGTTTTACCGCGACCGCGACCGGTATATTGACATCATGCGCCATGCGATTGCACTCAACGGTTCGTTTTTTAAACCAGAGCGGTTCGACGCCGATGGATAGTATTTGCAAGGCAAGAGCCTTTCGCGCAGCGCGCGTCCAATAGCTTGGTTGAACGCAGACGCAGAGCACGGTTCCAATCACCGCCGCCGCGTGTCGCAACTCAACGAAGGACGGAATCAACTCGGCACGCCTGTGGGTCAGCGACAAAATCGCGCCTTGATACGAGTTTTGTTCGGGCCCGGCAGCGGCGCGCCAACATATGCCGCCGCCGGGCAACCATTGCAAATTTATGATTCAAATTTTGACTGGCGTTGATGATGTTTTTCTGCCGGATGACGGGTTCATCTCAATTCCTCCAGATGATTGCCGCGATTTTAGCCCGAGGTCATTCCCCGCGCCATTCATGTATTTATGAAATGAGAAGCGCACCATGTTCACTAGGTCAACTAAAGCACCATATGTATGGGAAATTCCCTTCATGCGGCTGGCGGGCAGATTGGGCGAATGGATTTGGACGCAATGGGATACGACGCCGGCAACCGGCCTTGACACTGTCCCAGGTGGAATCGGTGGCGTTCTTGGCCTTGTCAAGCTGCTTGTTCAACTGCGCCGCCTGGTCGCGCAATGCCTGGAGTTTGGGTTTGGCCTCGGCCTTGACGGCGTCGCTGGAGCTGTCAATTTTGGCGGAGAGCGCATCCAAGTCCTTGTTGAGCGCGTCCAACTGGGTCTGCATGTCTTTGACGAATTCATCCTTCTGCGCGTAAGTGTAATCCTTCATTTCCACGGCGGCCTGCTTCGTTTCAGTTTGGACCTTGTCCATCTGCTGCGAGGTGGACTGCTCTTTATTGCAGCCCACCGCAACTACGGCGATGGCAAGAACGGTGATGACCAATGTTTTGTTTTTCATGTTATGTTTTGATTTGTTTGATTGAGTGATTTTGTCCCGCGTTCAAATTATGCCGCCACGAGGCTTGGTTTCGGGCTGGCGGATGAAGATTTATGTTCTTCCAACGCCTCCGGATTGGTGCGGTTGATGATCTCGCGGGCGTGGGCCGTTTCCGCATCGGAGCCGTGGGCGATCACGACATACTTGCCGCTTTTTAGGGCCGTCTCGTATTGCAGAATACTGTCCTTGGGGATCCCCATGCTATAAAGCCCGGCACCGAGAGCGCTCAAGCCGCCCACCACTACAGCGCCTTCCAAAGCTCCGACAATCCAGCCGACGAGCGGCCCCGCGACGAGCAACGGCCCGACGCCAGGAATCAGAAAGAACGCGGAACCAAACAGCAAGCCCCAAAAACCACCCCAGAAGGCCCCCAGTTTTCCCCAGTGTTTCATGCGGTCGCCCGTGTTGTAATAGCCGACCACGTGTTCATCCGTGTGATAGTCACGTCCGACAATTGAGAGTTTTTTCATGTCAAATCCAGCTTGCTGGAGTTCTTTGACGGCGGTTTCGGCTTCGATGTGGGATTTGAAAATCGCCACGACTGAATTGTTTTTGGTCATCATATTTTTTATTTCCGTTCTATATTTTTGGTTTATCGCAGGCAACACGTTATGCCGACCGCCGGCCATTCGCCATCAGGTGTAACCCTACCGTGGATTTTGGATGCCGATCGGCGAAGCCTCAAAGACGGGAAGAAAAACTGAAATTCTGAAAGCAGAAATCGAAATTCGTTGGAAACCACCATTTGATTCGAGCCTCCTTACGTCGCCTGCCGCTTCTTTAAAGGACTGTCAACCTTGCGGCGCGGAAAGTTTTTCGAGATTCGCGCCTTCACGCTGTTGGAGGACGGCCTCGATCCGGGGAACATACATTTGCGTTTCCGCCGGGAGATGTTCGGCGATGGCGTCATAGCTGTCCGTTTTATAGCGGTCCAGAAGTTTCTGCACGGTGCCTTCACCAGCGTTGTAAGCGGCCAGGGCCAGCCGCCAATCCTTGAAACGGTCGTGAAGATATTTCAGATACTGGGCGGAGGCGGTCGCGCTTGGTTCGGGCTGATAACGCTGGTCGCGCGGCCACAGGGAAAGGCCAAACCGTTTGGCCGTGTCCGGCATCAACTGAAACATTCCCGCCGCTCCCGCCGGACTCAAGGCGCGCGGGTCAAATCCCGATTCCACTTCCGCCACCCAGACCAGGTCCGGCGGAATCTTTTGCTCGGCAAAAATGGGTTTCAACTCCGGCACATATTCGTTGGCCAAGGGCGGCCAGGGAGAAACGGAAACTTTTTTCTCCCAAAGTTCGCGTTCCTTTTCCGATGGCGGATTGGGAATCGGCTGCGGCGGCTGGTTGGTTTGAACGGTCGGCGGCGGGATCGTGAGCTGGATTTCGTCCGCGACATCGAGATAATCCATCTGCGCTTTGAGCCATGCGGCATACGGCTGGGTTGCATCGCTGTTTTCCAACAACGGCAGGACGGTTTGGGCGGTTTGCCGCAACGCCGCCAGATTCACCACGTAGTCGCCTTGAAAACGCTGCTGGATGTCGCGGAAAAATTGCTGAACCGCCGGGTCGTCCACTTCGGGAAGCGCGTTGAGAACATTGGTGTCGAGATTTTCCTGCGCCCATTGTTGCGCGCCCTGGATGATGTCCGGGAACGTAACAGTGTCGTTCTGCGCGCGCGCAACCAGCGGAACTGCCAGCAACAACACGAGAATGAGCCGAAATGATTTCATACGCGATTATCGCGCTTCCATTTTTAATTTAATTGGCGAGGCAAGACTTCGTCGAGCCGATTTAGTCAGGGCTTTGGAGAATCCTCGGCCCGCCCGCCCAAGGCAGCTTCGACTTGGCGCGCGCCCGGATTGCCCCGCGTCTCTACGCTGACTTAGTCCAAGTGCTCGGCTCGCGAACTCGCCGGCGTAATTGTCCCGTTGCCTTGCGAGGGTGTCGAGGCCGTCTTGCCCAAGCGGGACTCCAACAGTCTTTTAACGATCTGACGACATTCCTCCCGCCGCGTGTCCAATTTCCAGCGATAGACCACCCAGAGGCCGGCAAAAGCCAGGAGGCTGATCAGCGCGCCCGCACCCAGCGCGCAAAAAGTGTTGATGATGAATTGCGGAATGTTGTAGGGAAAGTTGTCCACCAGAGCCATTCCGTAGCCCAGGCCAAACACAACCAGCGTAATCAAAATGGCCATCAGCCACACCGCGCGGCGCACACAGCGTGCGTCCCGCTGAATTTGAACGATCTCTTCCATGAGTTCCTGACGCCGGGCGCTTTCGTCGTAACGAATGCACTCCCTTAAAAACTCCGTATGTTTTTGGTGGTCGCTCATTATCTTTGGGGCGGCGCCGCCCGCGCCCGGCATGTCAATTTGTCCGTTTGCTCACCGGGCATACTTACGCCAACCGACCGCCTTTCGCTATAAGGTGTTCACCGCATATAAATCCAAACAATTGTCCGACATTTGTTTTGGATTCCCGGAATGCCGTTGAGCGTTCAAGCATCCCGGAGAGTTCCGTCGAAGGCAGCATGACAACATGAAACAAAATCTAACCGGCTTGTCGGAGCGATATGTGGCGGCCTTGCGAAAACAATTGAAGCAAGGCCCGCTGGCGAGCTTGCGGCCGGCGCTGGGGCTGGGACGCGAGGCGGTCGCGCTCGGATTGGAGACGCTGGACCTGGCCCGGATACACGAGCAGGCGCTTGCCTCCTTGGGATTATCCAACATCAAAAACGGGTTCACCAAGCTGGCCGGGATATTTTTTACCGAGGCCAACACGTTGATCGAGGAAACGCACCACGCCGCGCGGCAGACCAAGGCTCACTTGAGCCGCGTAATGGCCACATTGGGCCGGCGCACGGCGGAACTGGCCGCTTCCAACCGGCAATTGGCAAAGGGCGTCTCCCGGCGCAAGCTCATGGAAGATGACTTCGCCCGGCGCGGGCGGCACCACCAGAAATGTCTGGAGGAATCGCTCGAACTGCAAAAGCGTTTGCGCCAACTGACGCATCAGGTCATCGCGGCGCAGGAAGATGAGCGGAAAAAAATCAGCCTTAAACTTCAGGATGAGATTGCGCAGACCCTGTTGGGCATCAATGTCCGGCTGCTCTCGCTGAAACATGAGGCCCGGAAAAACACCAAGGGCCTCAAAAATGAAATCGCCAGCACGCAGCGGTTGGTGGCAAAATCGGCCAGGTCGGTGCGGCAGGCCGGCCGCAAGATCGGCAGTTTATGAAACGCCAGCTTCTCAAATTATCACAGCGCTATCGGGCGGCCTTGCGAACCCATTTGGAACAGGGCCGGTCGGCCGGGCTGGAGGCGGCGCGCGGGCTGGGCGGCCTGGCGCTGGCTGCCGGATTGCAGACGCTGGACCTGGCCAAGCTGCATGAACAGATTCTGGTCACGGAAGTGTTGCCGGGCTGCCCGAAAGGCAAACGCTCCGCGTTTATCAAACAGGCGGTGATATTCTTTGCCGTGGCCATAACGCCGATTGAAAAGACGCATCGCAGCGCTCGGGACGCGGCCGTCCTGTTGAAAAAATTCATCGAGACCTTGAGCCAGCGCACAGTGGAACTGGCAGCCTCGAACCTGGAATTGAGCGTGGAGATCACCCAGCGCAAGGCGGCGGAAGCGGCCCTCCAAAAAAGCGAGCATCATTACTCGGAGCTCTTGCGGCAGTCGGACCGCTTGCAGGAACAATTGCGGCGGTTGTCCCGCCAGATTCTCTCGGCGCAAGAGGATGAGCGCAGAAGAATCAGCCGCGAACTGCACGGTGTCATCGCCCAGACTTTGACGGGCATCAACATCCGGCTGGCGACCTTGAAGAAAGAGGCGGCGGTCACGACCAAGGGTCTCGACCGCAACATCGCCCTCACGCAAAAGCTGGTCGAAAAATCGGTGAACATCGTGCATGAATTCGCCCGCGAACTGCGCCCGGCGGTGCTGGACGATCTCGGCCTGATTCCGGCGCTGCATTCGTTTGCGAAACTCTTTTCCAAACGGACGAACATCCACGTTCACTTGAAAGCCTTCGCGGGGGTGGAACAATTGGACATCAACAAGCGCACGACCCTTTACCGCGTGGCGCAGGAGGCGCTCACCAATGTGTCCCGGCACGCGCAGGCCAGCCGGGTGGAATTGAGCATCCTGAAACTGCCGGACTGCATTTGCATGAGAATAAAAGACGACGGCAAATCCTTCTAGGTGGACCGCGTTTTGCTCGGGAACGGCAGCAAACGCCTGGGGCTGCTCGGCATGAGGGAGCGGCTGGAAATGATTGGCGGCTGTTTTGACATCGCCTCTGTCGCCGGCAATGGCACCACCATCACGGCAAAAATCCCTACGCGCAAATACGGGGGGGGGAAATCGCTGACAAGGCCCGCTGAAACCAAGCCTTGAATTTTTATGAAACGAATCACAGTTCTGTTGGCGGAGGATCACATGGTCGTGCGCGAGGGATTTCGCAAGATGCTCGAACTCGAAAACGATTTTGATATCGTCGGCGAAGCGCAGGACGGCCGCCAGGCGGTTGCGCTGGCCAAAAAATTTCGACCCGACGTGGTGTTGATGGACATTGCCATGCCGCTGCTCAATGGTTTGGAAGCCACGCGGCAAATTTACAAGGATTTGCCCGGCACCAAGGTGCTCATGCTCTCCGCGCACAGCGACGACGCCTATGTCGCCAAAGCAACCGAGTCCGGCGCGGTGGGATTTCTCCTGAAGCAAACCTCCGCCCATGTGGTGTGTGAGGCGATCCGGCAGGTTCAAAAGGGGAAAAAGTATTTCTGTTCCATTATTTCCCGGCGTCAGGACCGCATCCATCCGCTGTCGCCGGACCGCGCGGTGTCGTGGATGTCGAGCTTCTGCATGACGTGCTCGCGATGCTTCTCGACGGTCTTGATGCCGATGCCAAGCTCGTTCGCGGTTTCCTTGTTGGCCTTGCCTTCGGCAATGAGCTGGAGCACTTCCATCTCGCGCGAAGTCAATGGGGCGGCTTTCTTGGTGAACCTGCTCGCGGCGGTCGGATGAGTGAATTCAAAATAGACCGGCACCATATGCGGACCGGGGGCGTTGTCGTGGTTATGATTGTGTTTCATGGCTGTGAGTTAGCGGACCTGCGGGACTTTGATATCGCCACTGTGGTGGATGATGCCGAAGGCATACAGGAGCCATACGACGACGCAGATCACGACGACGATGTTGAGGATTTTTTTGATCTTCCCGTCCATCGGGATGTAGGCGTTGACGAGCCAGAGTAATACCCCGACCACGATCAGGGTGACGACAAGAGAAATTAGTGACATGTGCCACCTCCATTTTGAATGAGTTCGTTATTCATGTTGTGAAGCTACGCGGTAGGAGGCGTAAGGGCTATGGGGTGTTACCCTACCGTGAATTTGTTTCCGGCCAATCCGGGTGCGGAAAAAATCCTAAACAATGGTCAACTGCACGCTGCTCTCGATGATGCCCGCGCTGATGGCGTAGCGCGTGAGGCCGTGGCTTCGGGCTGCCAGTGGTTGAATGTTCCGGCGATGCATACGGCTTGAGCCCATGCAGTCCATGGGGGCGGGTTACTGGCTGAAGCAGTCGGCTTTGGCTCCCGGCACCTACGAATACTGCCTGGTGGTGGACGGCCAATGGATGCCCGATCCGCTCGCGACGGAATCCGTGGCCAATCCGTTCGGCGGAAGAAACTCTATTCTGAAAGTCGCCGGTTCACCAGAGACCGCCCGACGCCTTGGCGCTGAAAATTCGCGACCAAACAACGCCAACAACCAAAAAGAGGGGAAACAATGAACATCAAGCTTCAAGGCAAACGCGCCCTCGTCACGGGCGGCAATTCCGGAATTGGTGCGGCGATCGCGATGGCGCTGGCCGAGGCCGGCGCTAAGGTGGCAATCAACTATGTCACGCATCCCGAAGCCGCTGATTCCATGGTGCAAACCATCCGGCAGAAGCACGGCGAAGCGAGCTCTATTCAGGCCGATGTTTCCGATGCCAAGTCGGTTGCCGAGATGTTTGGCCAGCTCGACAAAACCTGGGGTGGCATAGACATCCTCATCAACAATGCGGGCATTGATGGCGCTCGCGCTTTTGGCTGGGAAGCTGATCCGGCTGCGTGGCGAGAAGTGATCGAGATTAATTTGTTTGGAGCCTTCTACTGCGCCCACGAAGCCTTGAAGCGAATGGTGCCGCAGAAAAGCGGCGTCGTATTGAGCACCACTTCGGTGCATGAAGAAATCGCCTGGACCGGATACAGCGCCTACACGGCGAGCAAGGCGGCCGTCAGCATGCTGACCAAGACTCTGGCGCAGGAAGCCGCGCCTCACGGGGTGCGCGTGCTGGCGGTCGGTCCTGGGGCAATCAAAACGAGGATCAACCGCTCCGTCTGGAGCAGTCCCAAGCGCATGAAAGATTTGCTGGAGAAAATCCCATTGAAGCGGATTGGCGAGCCGGACGAAATTGCCCGCATGGTGGTGGTGCTCGTCTCGGACGCGGCTTCCTATGTGACCGGATGCACGATCTTCGTGGACGGCGGCATGACGGATTATCCCGATTTCGCGCACGGCGGCTGATCCCAGAACCAACCAAGAAGATATATTATGCCAACATCAAATAATATCGCGCCGGGCGCTCCCGGCACCAAACCACGCTGGACGTCCAGCGCCAAGGACGGCATCGGCACCGCCTATCATACCAGTTCCAGGCTCTGGTTCACCTTGAGCCATGGCATCGTCAACGAGGTTTATTATCCCCACGTGGACAAGCCCAATACGCGTGACCTGCAATTCCTCATCAGCGACGGCGATACTTTTTGCCACGAGGAACGGCGTGACCTCGACCACCTGACCGAATACCCGGAGAAAAACGTGTTGCTTTACCGGCTTATGAATTCGGATCGCAAAGGCCGCTATCGCATCGTCAAAGAAGTCATCGGCGAGCCCCACTCTTCGATTTTATTGATGCATACCCGGTTGGAAGTTCTGGACCCGAAACTGCGTGGCAAGCTGCGTCTCTACGCGTTGCTCGCCCCGCATCTCAACGGCACGGGACAAAACAATTCGGCGCGATGGTGCAACCGAGGAGGTCGAAAGTTCTTCCGGGCCGAACGCGAGGACGTTCACATGGTCTTTGGTTGCGCGCCCGATTTCACACGACGCTCCGTCGGCTACGTCGGTCACAGCGACGGCTGGCAGGACTTGATGGACAATTTCCAGATGGATTGGGAATTTGATCAGGCGCAGGACAGAACCATGGCGTTGATATGGCAGAGGACGCGGTCATCCTCCACCACGAGGATGCGCTGGAGCCGAGGCGTCTCGTATTCAGATGATGTGCCGACCTGCTCCCAGGTTTGCCTGATGCTTTCATCAGCATCCGAACGCGATCTGGCCTCGCCTCGATGCACAGCATCTAACCGTCCGGCAGATAGCTTGCGTCGCGGCATTCGTCTCTACCACGCTTCCTATTTCATACTCCAATGCCTCTACTGTGGGATTTGTGATTGAGGTTGTTCGCGGACACATTTCCTCGCCTGCCCCACCATTTGGGGCTGGCGAACGGTTTGAGCTTGTTCGATGGTTGCTGTTGGCTGGAGCGATTCAAGTTGCCGGCTTCTCCATGGGGTGAAGACCCCATAGAAACCGTGCAGTGATATGTTATATTGGCGTCATGAATATATTATTACTCATGGTTGTCCTGCTTCTCTTATTCGGCGGCGGCGGGTTTTACTTTGGCGGTCCCGTCATCGGCGGCGGCGGCCTTGGCCTGATTTTGCTGATCTGCCTCGTCATCTATTTCATGGGCGGATTTCGCGGCTCGAAAACCTAGCAGATTATCCAGCCACACGTTTTTCAGTGAGTCGGCGGATTGGGCGTTCACCTAATGGCAAGAGGCCGTTTCACAGGTTAGTGTGGCGCCAATGCAAAACATCAAACGATCTGACCTAACAAGGCTTGAAGAAATCAGCGTATGGTTGGCAGCCAACGGCGAACATGACACCAATCCGAAACCGGTGGAAGCAGGCAACCCGCCACAGCCCGCGCCGCCTTCGGAAGCGGACAATAGCACCGGAAACCCATCTCATTTGTAGAAGTCACCGGGCATATACTTTTAGTAAACAACAAACATCAACCAAACAAAAAATAGTATGAAAACATTACAGGACGATAAATGCTCAGACAAAACCAAGAAAACCGGAAAGGTGCGGATGGGCCGCGAAGTTTCAAGCAAGAAGGCATGCTGCTGTGATTCTGAAAAGGACGATGAATGTGCGGACAAGAAAGAGAGAACCCGCATGGACCACGCGAGCTCCTTGGTTTGACGGACATCCGTTATAATTCGTCTTTTGGGTGGCCGTCTTTCGGCCACCCGAGAGACCATCAGAAACAGAAAAGCCGCAGGTTCTTTGGTGGGGCGCAGAAAACTCTCCTTCTCCGTGGGGTGAAGACCCCATAGGAACTGTTGCAGCGACATGCTATTTTGGCGCCTTGAATATATTTCGATTTGGTGGTCCCGCCATCGGCGGCGGCGGGATTGGCCTGATTCTGTTGATATGCATGATCGTCTTTATCATGGGCAGATTCCGCACAAAAAGCTAACCGGATCAGCCAGTCGGCACGGTTTGCTGACAGCACTTTCTCGATAAACCCCTGAATGGCGTGAATTAAATCAAATGGAAAAAGAGAAACTGTTAACACGGTGGCATGTCCTGCTCAACGAACCAAGTAATGCCATAGGCATTCGGGGTGTTTTGCAGGAAAGACTGAATATCTTGCACCGGCTCAATGAGCTTGGAGAAAGCGGTATTGAAGGCCTCTCGATCGTTAAAGCATTGGAGGCAACAAACGATTTGGTTTGGAAAACTGACAAAGCCTCCGCTGCTAATTAGGCGAGCATTTGCACGAGCACCGGTTTCAGATTGTAAAAGACCGACGCCATTTCAAACCATCAGTTTGATTTTCAGACCACGTTTCATCAGCCTCAACTGCGACAATGGAATAGGGGGTGGTTAATTTATCCGATATTGAAGCTCCCTTGGGCAGCTTTAGCATTTGCAATAAGCCGGACTGGCCGGGAGTCGCTAGGCCGGTGCGGATTGATCGGGATTTATTTGAGCGGCAATGGTGGGGTTACGGTTATAAAAAAAGGGCGAAGACTACTCCGGCCTTTCCTCACAGATTATCCTGCCTTTTCACTGGCACTGACCTGCTGCACTGACCGGTTGTCGGGAAACTGGGCCATTGGCATTTTTCAGATGAACGCTCCGGTTTTCGGGGGCGCTCACTGGACTCCAGACTTTCAATTCAACGAAATGCTCACGGCGGTCGTCCACCAAGGGGACCATTTTGACGACCAGTTCATTACCGTCGAGAAAGAGTTGATTCGCGGTGGCCAAAGGCTCGGTTTTTTGGATCGTCCGGCCCCAAGTCAAGCTGGGGGCTTTGAGCGGACTACAGACCATCGTTTCGGGAAATTACATCACCGTCGAGCCTGGCAACGGCGAGCGCACCAACCAGTTCATCGGCGCGGAAGCGGCCCCAATTAAACCGGTTCAGGCGTTGGACATCCTGTTGCTCGCGCCGAAACTCGGTTCCTTGCAGCCGCAATCGCCGGTTTTCTATCGGGACATTCAGGTTGGCGAAGTGCTGGATTGCCGGCTCAGCGACGACGCCCGCGACGTTGTCATCCACGCCCGCATTCGGGAAGAATACGCACCGCTGGTATGCATGAATTCAAAATTTTGGAATGTGGGCGGCATCAATATCCACATCGGCCTGTTCAGTGGCGCGAATATCAGCGCCGAATCCGCCCAAACCCTCATCAGCGGCGGCATTGAATTTGCGACACCACCCGATTTTCAAAACGCCGCGACCAATGGCGCGGTTTTCATCCTCAATGAAAAATCCGAAGATGAATGGGAGAAATGGTCGCCCGCCATATCGCTTCATTCCGTGCCGGTGGCA
>JBEKMW010000120.1:0-13090 GCA_049523455.1 Verrucomicrobiota bacterium
CACGGAGCAGCCAAGAATCACAATGCCATTGAAAATCAGTTCCCCATGGGTCTTGGCTGGATCATTCCATGGCAACCCCACGAAATAGTAAACGATACACACGGCAATCAACAACCAGAGCAGCGAGAGGAATTTTCCCTGTTGCGCCAGGTAGGTTTTGCACGTCTCCCAAATCATGTTGGAAACGCTGCTCATCGCCTTGTGAACCGGCAGCGCCCGGCAGCGCATGAACTCCCAACCTCCGAACAGCGCACCAATCACGCAGGCGGCCAATCCCAGATACAAGAGGACAGGGCCGCTGCCTATCCCAGTGAACGTCACTTGCGTCAGGTCCGGCAGGTTAATATCAGCGTCACCTGCAAAAGCGTTGCTTCCTAAAGTCATCAGCGCCAACAACATAGCGCTACGCATGAACGATTTGGTTTTCAACATAAGTCCGAACAAGCTACCGGATGCGGTTTTTCCGGCCAACCATATTTTGGCAAAGACTTCATCGAAAATTGCACTCTATCGCCTGCATTTAAGCGTTTCCAGGCGTCCTGGGAGCGCGGGTTGCCTGCCGCGCCATAGCTGCTGCCTGCCCGCCATAGCTGCTGAGCGAAGGCGGGAGCGCAGGCTGGAGCGAAGGCCGGTCCCAACCCGCAGCAGGTACGAATGCCGAAAAGCCTCCCACCACCTTGGACATCTACAAGAGGGGAGCCTTTGGTAGTGTCCCGATTTGTTATCGGAGCGCGGGTCTGCGACCCGCAGCGGCTTGGATTGCATGGGGATGTTCTGCGGCTCATAGAGCCGCGCTCCTGAATTTAGGACACTGCCGAGCCTTTCGGTTTCTTGCGCCGTTCGCCGGTTTTTTGCTAAGGTCAGCCATGCCCGCGCCTCGCGAAATCATTGATCTTGTTACCCGGTTCGAACAACAACTCGACGCTTATAAATCCGGCGGCTATAACGAATCCCAGCTTCGCCTCGAATTTCTTGACCCCTTTTTCAAAGCGCTCGGTTGGGACGTGGCCAACACGGAGGGCTAGTTTATCAGATCTATGGCCTCACTGAAGATGTAATCAAAATCGTGGAAGGCGCCGGATAAAACATTTTGGAGCGCGGTGACACGCCATCACTATTTCGACGCGACATGTCGCGTCGAACGAGGCGCGGTCATGCCCGCGCACTCCCAAAATGCCGCGAAAAATAATTTCGGGTTGGACAGCCTTTGTCCGCCCGCGGACGTATCCTGTGTGAATCATGGGACTGATATTTGACCTCGATCATCCGGCACCCCTGCATGCTACACCGCCAACCGGTCGCGAATGGAAGCAACGTCCGCGCATTGAGGCGGACACGCCCATTGTGCCGCAGGCCGTGGCCATGGGCGTATGGGAGGAGGCGTGAGTTTGGCTGGACGAAGAATTGCCGCGTGAATGGGTAAAGAAACTCGTCGTCCGCGCCAACTTCATTTACGCGCACAACCCGCGTTTCCGGCAGTCCATTCGCAGGCCTGGCAACGCGGGCCGGGATTTTCTGTGGATTTTCATCCGCCACTGGCTCTGCGCGATGATTCGGAAACACAACCGGGATTGGCACGCGCGTCTGCCGGAACGTTATAATGTCGGCGCCGATCTGCCTTGCCGCAGCGCGACGCTTGTTTCATGCTCACGCGGATGCTTGAACACCCGGCCAAAACCTTGAATAAGCCCGACGTGGCGTTGGAATTGACGCTGCGTCCATCCCTCTTTTCCGAATTCACCGGCCAGCCCAAGGTCAAAGAGCGGCTGGAAATCGCCATCACCGCCGCAAAAAAACGCAAGGAAGCGCTTGATCATATCCTGCTGTCAGGCCCGCCCGGCCTGGGCAAGACCACCCTGGCCTATATTCTGGCCAAGGCCATGGGCGCCAATCTCAAAAGCACCAGCGGCCCCACCATCGAAAAGGCCGGCGACCTCGCCGGGCTGCTCACCAATCTGGAGGAAGGCGACGTCCTGTTCATTGACGAAATCCACCGCCTGCAAAAAACCATCGAGGAATACCTCTACCCCGCGATGGAGGATTTCAAACTGGACATCATCATTGACCAGGGGCCGAACGCGCGCAGCGTGCGGCTGAACCTGCCGCGTTTCACGCTCATCGGCGCCACCACGCGCAGCGGCCTGCTCACCGCGCCGTTGCTCACCCGCTTCGCCATGCGCGAGCGGCTGGATTATTACGCCGCGGCCGATTTGGAGAAAATCGTCCTGCGCTCGGCCAATCTGCTGGCCGTGGAAATAGAACCCGCCGGCGCCCACGAAATCGCCAAACGCAGCCGTGGCACGCCGCGCATTGCGAACAATCTCTTGCGCCGCGTCCGCGATTATGCCCAAGTCCGCCACGATGGCCGCATCACCGCCGCCGTCGCCGACCGTGGGCTGGCGATGCTGGAAATTGATCAGAACGGCCTGGATGAAATGGACAAACGCATCCTCGAAGCCGTTATCGTGAAATTCGGTGGCGGACCGGTGGGCGTAAACTCGCTGGCGGTCGCCGTCGGCGAAGAACCCGACACCATCGAGGAAGTCTATGAGCCGTATCTCATCATGGAAGGCTACCTCAAGCGCACGCCCCAGGGCCGCGTGGCCACCGAGCTAAGTTTTAAGAAACTCGGATTGAAGACGACTGGCAATCAGCCCAAACTTTTTTAGTCGTTGCTTCGAACCCGTTTCGTTCGTGGTGGTTCCCTGGCTCTCCATAAACTCAGGAACAAAATCGTCCAGCTTCGGTGGTCGGACATCATAAATCCATGTCAACAGGCAGTTTATGCCGGGTAAACCTATCGGAGACAAACTTGTTTTCTGCCCGATTGGCGCGGCTCTGTTTGGGCTTGACGCTGGCCGGTAAAATATTTATTCTCTTAATCAAGAACGGTAAAGTTTGCTGATTCAGCCAGCGCGAAAGTCGGAGATACCCAATCTACCGACTTTTTTGTTCGCTGAATGGGTGTCGCCGTGTCGAGTGATATGAACGCTGATTTTTTGGCCGTCCTGGAGTTCTGGGAGCGCGAAAAGGGCATCAACCGTGATGTCCTGATCGGCGCCGTCCAGGACGCCTTGCTGTCCGCCGCCAAGAAAGCGGTCGGCCCGGCGCGCGAATTGCGCGTGGAGATTGACCAGAAAAACGGCGACATCAAGGCCTTTGCCAAGCTCATCGTCTCGGAAAAGGCCATTTCCAAACACGACCAAATTACCGTCTTCGATGCCCGCCGCCTCAAGCCGGACGCCCAGATTGGCGATGAGATCGAAAAGGAAGTCACGCCGACGGGCTTCGGCCGCATCGCCTCGCAATACGCCAAGCAGGCGCTGATGCAAAAAATCCGGCAGGCGGAAAAGGCGCTGATTTTCACGGAATTCAAAGACCGCGTGGGTGACATCGTGAGCGGCTCGGTGCGGCGCTTCGAGCGGTCAGACGTGATCCTGGATTTGGGCAAGTACGAGGCGCTGCTGCCTAATCGCGAACGGGTGCCGACCGAAGAATACCAGGTGGGTGAACGCATCCGTTGCTACGTAAAGGCGGTGGAGCAAGGTGCGCACGGGCCGGAGATTATTCTGTCGCGGGCCGACCCACGGTTCGTCATCAAGCTGTTTCAGCTCGAAGTGTCGGAGATCAACGACGGCACGATCGAAATCAAGGGCATCGCCCGCGAACCGGGTTTCCGCACCAAAATGGCCGTCTATTCGCGGGACAACAAGGTGGATCCGGTGGGGGCTTGCGTGGGGATGCGCGGTCAGCGCGTCAAAAACATTGTCCGCGAACTGAACAACGAAAAGGTGGACGTCATTCCCTGGTCGCCGGACGTCCGGGCGTTCATTACCAATGCCCTGGCGCCGGCCAAATTAAAGAGCTTTGAAGTGGATGAGGCGGGCAAGCGCGTGAAGATTTTGGTGGCCGAGGACCAATTGTCCCTGGCCATCGGCAAGCGCGGCCAAAACGCGCGCCTGACAGCCAAGCTCACCGGCTGGGAAGTGGACATTGACGCCGAACAGGTGGTCACCAAAGGCTTCGAGGAGAAAGTAGCCGAGGCCGTCGAGTCGCTGGCGCACATTCCGGGCATCACGCGCGAACAGGCCGATGCGCTGGTGCACGCGGGCTTGCCGCGTATCGAGGATTTGTTGTCAGCCGACGAGAGTGATTTGAGCAGCATCCCGCAAATCGGCGCGCAGGCGGCGGATATTTTGCAGGCGGCGCGGGCGGAAGCCGGGCGCCGCACCTTGAAGGTCGGTGAGACGCCGTCCGCCCCCGACACGCCGGTTGGGGCTGGCAGTTAAGATTTATGACGCGGACCGAAACAGCGTTGGAAAACGCGGGTTAGCCATGACGGCCATTCGCACATTCCGGTCGGCGGCGCGAAAGATTTATGCCCGTTCGTATTTACGACATTGCCAAGAAGTATGGCCTCGAGAACAAGGAGATTCTCACCAAGGCCAAAGCGCTGGGCATTGCCGCCGCCAAAGTACCTTCCAGCTCGCTGGATAAAATCACCGCCGAGTGGCTGGAAGAACACCTCTGCCAGGATCACCCCGAACTCACCGCCAAACTCGCCGCGCCGCCGCCGGCGCCCAAACCGCCGCCGGTCGAGGAGAAGGTTGTCATCATCACCGCGCCGCCGCCCGAACCGCCCAAGCCGGCGGTCCCGGCGGAACCGCCCAAGGTTGAACCGACGCCTGCTCCGCCTGTCGTGGTTGAGCCGGCCAAACCAGCACCGCCGCCTCCGCCTCCACCGCCGCCTCCGCCTCCGCCCAAACCGGCCGTCCCGCGTATTGGCGAAAAGGTTGGCTTCATCCAGTTGCCGACGCGTCCGCCAGCGCGCGGGGGCGAACGCCCCGACGCTGCCAGGCCGCATTCACGCCCTGCGGAGCGGGGAAGACCGGGCGGCCGGCCGCATCCGGCGCCGGCGCCGCGCGAACCAGCCAAGGCAGCGCCGGCGGCGCCCAAATTCGTGGCGCCCGCCACCGGCGAGGTCATCATCATCAAACCGCCCATTGTGGTGCGCGACCTGGCGGCGCAGGTTAAGCAAAAACCGTTCAAGATCATCGCCGACCTCATGGAGTTGGGTGTCTTTGCCAACGTCAACCAGGCCATTGACGAAAAAATCGCCCAGCAGCTCTGCGCCAAATACGGGTTCCGGTTTGAAGTGGAAAAACGCGAGCGTGGCGGCGGCATGGTCCACGCGCCGGTCAAAAAGGTGGAACTCGACGTGGAAGACCGGCCGCAAGACCTCAAGCCGCGCGCTCCGGTCGTCACTATCATGGGCCACGTGGACCACGGCAAGACGACATTGCTCGACGTCATCCGCAAATCGAACGTGGCGGCGGGCGAGGCGGGCGGCATTACCCAGCATATCGGCGCCTACACCATTTCGGTGCCCCATCCCGAACGCAAGAAGGGACTGGCGCAAATTACCTTCCTGGACACGCCGGGCCACGCGGCTTTCAGTTCCATGCGGGCCCGCGGAGCGAACGTCACCGACCTGGTGGTGCTCGTCGTCGCCGCCAACGATGGCGTGATGCCGCAAACCATGGAGGCGCTCAACCACGCCCGCGCGGCCAAGGTCCCGCTCTTGGTCGCCGTCAACAAGTGCGACCACCCCAACGCCAATCCCATGAAGGTCCGCCAGCAATTGCAGGACAAAGGACTGGTGCCCGACGATTGGGGCGGCGACACGATTTTCGTGGACGTTTCGGCGCTCACCAAGCAAGGCGTGGACAAGCTGCTGGAAATGATTTTGCTCCAGGCTGAATTGCTCGAATTGAAGGCCAATCCCGACCGCCGCGCCAAGGGCAACGTCATCGAGTCGGGCGTTGAGCCGGGCGGCCCCACCGCCACGGTGCTCGTCCGCAAGGGTACGCTCCACCTGGGCGACGTCCTTTTGTGTGGCCAATTTTACGGTCGCGTCCGCGCCCTCATCAACGAGGAGGGCAATCGGCTCAAGGAAGCCGGTCCCTCCGTCGCCGTCAAGGTGTTGGGCCTGAACGGCGTGCCCGATGCCGGCCTGGAATTCAGCGTGGTGGAGGACGAGAAGGACGCCCGGGCAGCGGCCGAACAACGCCAGTTCGAACTCAATGCCCAGGGACAGGAGGACCGCAAGGTCACGCTCGAAAATCTGTTCGCTTCGCTGGAAGCGGCGCAAAGCAAGGCCCTCAAAGTCGTGGTCAAGGCCGACGCCCAGGGCTCGGTCGAGGCCATTGTCGAAGCGCTCCAGAAGATCGAGTCGGATAAAGTCTCGCTGGAAATCATTCACAGCGATGTCGGTGCCATTACCGAAAACGACGTGGCGCTGGCTTCGGCATCCAACGCCGTCATCCTCGGGTTTCACACCCGGTTGGACACCACCGCCGCGGAAAAGGCCAAGCGGGAGGGCGTGCAGATCAAGCTGTACGCCATCATTTACGAACTGATTGACCAGGTGAAGGATTCCATGGCCGGCCTGCTCGAGCCGGTGGTCAAGGAAAACGTCATCGGTTCGGCGGAAGTGCGCCAGATTTTTGAATTGTCCAAAGGCATGCCGGTGGCCGGCTGCATGGTGACCAGCGGCCGCATCGTCAAAGGCAAAGTGCGCGTCCGCCGGCGCAAGGACGTCATCTACGAGGGAATCATCCAGTCTTTGCGCCGGTTCCAGGATGAGGTCAACGAAGTCCGCGCCGGCATGGAATGCGGCGTGCGCATCGAGGGCTACAGCGAATTCCAGGTCGGCGACGCCCTGGAATGTTACCAGATCGAAAAAGTCGCGGCCGAATTATGAACCACGCGATGATGGAGTCTTGGAGTGTTGGAGTGATGAATCGCTGCGCCGCCAGCGATCACCCCACTACTCCATTACTCCATTAATCCACCACCCTGTTTTGCCCCATGCCTTCCCTCCGTCTCCAACGCGTGCGTGAACTCCTCAAGCGGGAAATCGGCGAAGCCATTCGTCGCGAATTCGAGGTGAGCGAGTGCGGTTTGATTTCGGTCAACGACGTGGACGTGGCCGGCGACCTCAAGTCGGCCATCGTTTTCGTGAGCATTCTCGGCAATCCCGACCAGCAAAAGCGCGGCTTCCAAATGCTCGACCTCCATCGGGTGCGCCTCCAGGGCCTGGTCGGCCGCGCCGTCGTCTTGAAATACACCCCCACGCTCAAATTTGTCGTTGACGACTCCATCGTGCGCGGCAACCGCGTGCTCCAAATTATCGAGGAATTGGAAAAGTCGGCGCCCGCTGCGCCTCAAGCCGATGGCGAGGCTGATTAAACCGTGAAAAGCTATCCCAAAATCATTGACCGCGTCTTGGACGCGCTCCGCGAAAGCAAGACCGTCTGTATTGCCGGCCACGTCCGGCCGGACGGCGACTGTGTGGGTTCGCAACTCAGCCTCGCTTTGGCCCTGCAAAATGAGGGCAAACAAGTGACTTGCTGGAACGAGGATGCCATCCCCCAAAAATACCGCTTTCTCGACCGCGACGGGCTCTTCCAAAAACCGCGCCACGGTTTGAAATTTGATTGCGTGGTGGCTGCCGACTGCGCGAGCTTCGAGCGGCTGGGCAAGGTGGGCGAATGCGTTAACCATCGAAAGATTTTGATCAACATAGATCATCACGAAAGCAATACCCGCTATGCGGACGTGAACTGGGTATCGGCGCGCGAACCGTCGTGCGGAGAATTGATTTACCGGCTGCTCAAAGTGGCGCGCTGGCCGGTCACCCGGCCGATTGCCGACTGCTTGTTCACCGCGGTTTCCACCGACACCGGCTCCTTCCAGTACTCCACCACGCGGCCCGGCACCTTGCACACCGCCGCCGAGCTGCTCGCCCACGGGGCGGACCTCGGAAAGATTTGCAACGAGGTCTATCAGTCCTACCCGGTGCCGCGCGCGCGGCTGCTCAAATACATTTACTCCCGCTTCCGCCTCACCGCGGGCGACCGCATCGCGTGGTTCTGGTTGAAGAAGGCCGATTTTACCCGCACCGGCGCCGATAGCACGGACACGGAAGGTTTGATAGACCACATTCGCGCCATCGAGCCGGTCGTGGTGGCCTGTGTCTTTGAGGAACTCGGACCGGAACTGACCCGCGTGAGCCTGCGCTCGAAGAGTGACCGGGTGAATGTGAACGAAATCGCCGCCCAATTCGGCGGCGGCGGCCACTCGGCGGCGGCGGGCGCGAGAATCCCCGGCAAACCCCTTTCCGTGCAGCGCAAGGTCATCGCCGCCATCAAACGCGCCCTCGACGCCGCCTCGTAAGTCGTGGAAGCCGGTAGGGCGGCGCTGCCGCGCCGCCCTCGCTCCGCCTCGATTCCAAAAAACTTTCAAGCCTCGGAGAGGCGCAAGATAATAGTGGGAAACAGGCAAAACGGGAGCAAGCCTCGGCGAGGCGCAAGATAATAGCCCACGGCGTCAGCCGTGGGAAAAAGGCAAAATGGGAGCAAGCCCCGTGAGGGGGCGAAAGAAAACACACGGTTGCACCAAGAATCCGCGGCCATTATGGCACGGAGCGGATGCGCCAGAACGTGTTCGTAGTCGGATCCGGCGTGTTGGTGAGCATCAGCAGCCCACCGCCGCCAGCCGGGTTGGTGGCCACCGGCATCCAGCACGGGGGGGCCAGGTTGGGCGTATAGTCCAGCGCGTAGTTGGCTCCGGCCATGCCAAGAAAAGACAAAAGGACAGTGCCACCAGTCAAAGGCTGAATGGAGATTTGATCATAGCCCGGCGGTCCAGGCACAATCAGCTCCGGTTCGTTGGTGCTGTTGGTGTCGTTATTGATGCCGTTATAGATACCGTCGCCCAACAGGCCAAAAACGTCCGAACCCATGGCCCAGAGGCTGCCGTCACTCTTGAGAAACAAGCTATGAAAAGAGCCGGCGGCAATTGCCGTGACCCCTCCGGCCACAATCAGCTCGGGCCGGTTGGTACTATTATAAGTCCCGTCGCCTAACTGGCCGTAATTGTTGGCGCCCATTCCCCATAAACTGCCGTCACTCTTGAGAAATAGACTATGATTAAATCCTGCGGCGATAGCGGTAACGTTGCTCGCCACAATCATTTCAGGCAGGTTGGTTTCGGCGGGATTGTAGATACTGTTAACAATGCCGTCACCCAACTGGCCGGACTGATCGTTCCCCATGGCCCATAAGCTGCCATCGTTCTGCAGAAACAAGCTGTGGGCACCCCCGCCCGCGATAGCCGTGACGTTGCTGGCTACAATTTGCTCCGGGACACTTACCTCAGTGCTGTTAGTACCGTCACCGAGTTGACCAAGGAGGTCATAGCCCATGGCCCACAGACTGCCGTCGTTCTTGAGGAACAGGCTGTGCAGGTTGCCCGCAGCAATCGCCATGACATTGCTGGCGACGATTTGCTCCGGAACCTCCTGGTCCTGAGTAGTACCGTTACCCAACTGGCCTGATCGATTCGCGCCCATCCCCCACAAGCTGCCATCACTGGTGACAAACAGGCTATGAGTGCTTCCGGCCGCAATCTTGACCGGCAGCTCGGCGAGCAGCCCGATCGTGTCCAGCATCACTTCCGGCGCGGACGGCACATTCGTAAAACTCAGAACATGGGCTCCTCCGCCAAGCGGTATCGGCATGGTCTGGAAGGAACTCCAATTGCCACCTTGCGGGCTGAACGAACCGACATTCGTGCCGTCCATCAGGACTCTCACCGTCGGGCTCTGTGATTGCAAGGCGGAAGCCATGAACGTGACAGAATACTTGTGAAGGCCTGCCGGGAAATTTGATATCGTTTGAGCCATGGATGCGCCGGAGGCGCTCAACTGTCCAAGAAAGGCAATTTGATTGCCGTTGGTGCTAAATGGGCTGTGTGCAAGTGTGCTGCCGTTCGCGGCAATACCGGCCCTGCCGCTAAACGTCCACACCGCTCCCGTCGGGTCAAGTTGAAAACTGGCGAAGTTTCCGACCGGCCCTACCACCGGTGTTTCGAAACTCGGGTTTTGGATCGTCTGCGCGTTTAACCTTGGCGCCAGCGCGGACAACAGCGCGACGCCCAGTGCCGAAGCAATGTTAACGATTTTAACGGAATACCGGCCCCTCATTACCATTAGGTTATCCAACAATTGCTTTTGAGGCAAGCTAATTCCAACTGCCATCGCCGGATCACTGACCAACCGCTTGGTAAAACCGGTGCGGAAAATTCGTCGAAGCGGGATCGAGAAAAATGATGGCGCCGTTGGTCGGCGCATTGGTGTAGATGGGGGTCCAGGACATCAGGTTCGTGGAAGCGGAGATGATGGTGGGGCCCAGACTATTCGTCCCGTTTAAAAGCAGCACGAAACCGCTGTTGGACCATTGCGTTTGAATCAGCGGCACGATCGCAAACCCGATGCTCTGGGCCGCGGTCAACCCGGGCGACGTGGCAAGCAGGGTTTTCGTGCCGGTGAGGTTGATGCTCAGATCGCTGAAGGTCGCCTTGCCGGTGGGGTCCGTGTTCTGGGTGAGCGTCCCGCTCAATATGCCGCCGCCGCTGTTCAACGAAAGCGTCACCGGCACGCCACTGGCAGCGATCGGGTTCCCGCCGGAGTCTTCCACCTGCACCACCACCGGCGCCAAAATTGCGCCCGCCACCTTGCCTCCCGCCGGTTCAACGCTGAACACGAGCTGGTTGGTGCTGGCGACGGAGACACTGAAGGACGTGGGGCCATAATTGATTTGCCAAAGCACCGCGGTGGGAAAGTCGGTATTGGTAAACAGCCCGGTGAACGAACCGTAGTTGAGCACGGTGAAGGCATTGCCGCTTAGCGGCACAAATCCATTGAGCCAGATCACGCCGACCGTGCCGCCGAGCGTGGCATTGCCGGAGATGCTCATCGTGCCATAGCTGGTCGGGCTGCTCAGGCCAAACTGGAGTTCGCCGCCGGTGGGCGTGAAGCCGTCGTTCAACGCCAACGTCCCTGATTGGACGGTCACCATACCCGAGTTGTAAAAGGGGATGGAGACCGTGGTTGTTCCCGTCCCGCCCGATTTGCGAACGGTGCCGGCATTCTGAAAATAGGCCGGACCGAGGTAGTTGGGGGAAATAGTCTGATCGTTCTGGATGTCCCACAACGCGCCGGGCAGGTTTTCGATCAGCCCGAAATAGCCTACACCACTGGAGTAGCTCACGACCAAGCTGCCGCTGTTGGTCATCACCACCGTCCCGGCGTTGGTCAGCGCATTCTGAAGATAATGGGTGGCACCGCCAACGAGGGTCAGGAGTCCATTAGGCGCAATGGTCAACGGCGCGGACAGCATGCCTGCGGACCAATTGAAGTTGCCCGTGACGGTGTTGGTACTCAAGAGCATGGCCCCGGAGAGCGTCAAATTGGTAATCGTGCCGCCTTGAAAGCTTGGGCCTAAAATAAGATTGCCGCCTGTCAGCGGCAGATTCGTAATCACATCTGTCAACAGTGTCAGGTTGCCCCCCGTCAATTCCACCACACCCGGACCGTTCACCGTCGTAGGCACCGAGTTCGTGAAATCGCCTCCGGAAAAAAGGATCGAGCCCGCATTGGTGGCAGTAAAGGTTCCGGCCAGCGTTCCGCCGCCACCGAAATTCAGCGTGCCTTGCAGCGCCGTCGCGCTGCCGCAGTTGTTGAAGGGAACGTAAATTGTGGTCGCGCCCGTCTGGCCGGATTTCACGAGAGTGCCGGCGTTGTGGAAATAGGCCGGACCGACGTAGTAAGGCGAAATACTCTGATCGTTCTGGATGTTCCACAGCGCGCCCGGCAGGTTTTCAACCAGCCCGGAATAGCCGAAAACGGTGGAGTAGCTCACGATGAAGCCGCCGCTGTTGGTCATGACCACGGTTCCCTCGTTGGTCAGTGAATTCTCCAGGAACAGAGTGGCAGTGCCACTTATGGTCAGCAGCCCATTGGTCGCGATGGTCAGTGGACTTCCGCTCAAGGTTCCCCCAGACCAGTTGAATTGGCCGTTGATCGTCACCGGCGCCGTGAGGGTGATGGTACCATTGGCGTTGGTGAAATTGACGATGTCGTCGGGCGCGGGAACACCGGCCGGAATCCAGTTCGTGGCATTAAACCAATCGCTGCTAATGGACCCGTTCCAGGTCCGGTTGGTTTGGGCCCCGGCGAAGTCCGAACCGACGAACCACGCCAGCACCAGCACACTCGCAGCCGGCAAGCCTTTCGAGTTCAGGCCAATCAGTGGCATGGCATTTCAACATTTTTTGCCCGCTCGCGGATGACACTGCGGGCGGAACCTGAAAGCCCTTATGCCCACCCGACCGGCGCTCACCACCACCGCACGAAACCGGTTCCCCGGCGGAGGCCAAAGGCTCGGTATCCGCGTCCAAAACTCCCGAAGCCAAGCATACCACAGAATATTAACTTAAGACAAGAATTAATGCACAACATGCGAATTACATTGCTATGCGCCCGTCGCGCGTTGAAGATAAAGCATGAGCAACAGCCTCCAACAACACAGCATCAAGGAAATCTACAAACAACTCCGCTTGCGGATGAAGAACCGCGGCCTGGAAACCATCCAGGTTCATGTCACCCGCAGGGCCGGAAAATACCAATACAGTTTTACCGGTGCGGCGGAGCAAGTCGTGACGGCGGAGAAGATTCTTGCTGATTGGGCCTGACCTTGTCTCGCCGACACGCACTGCGCCTCCTGTCTTTGGCGGCCATGCCACGCCGGCGAGCTCCTTGGGCCATTGCGTCGGGTCCGTCGGGTAGATGAGCGAGAGATCCATTTATGGCGTCAACGCGCCGTTTGAGAATCCCAAAGGGATTCCGCCACAAAGTCATCGTCTGAACCTGCCGATGCCAATACCGAGTCCAAGAAAGCTGGATGCCCGCCTGCTGTCCCCTCTCCGCTCCCATCGGATGGGAGGGGAGAGGGTCAGGGTGAGGTGAGGGTTCTGCCTTCCTTGGATGTTGGTTATTGGATGTTCGATGTTCGGTGTTCGATGTTCGATGTTCGATGTTTCCGTTTTCGGGTCAGACGGCTGATACCGAATGGCGCTAAAACAAGGTGCATCTTTCGTAATCGGAGTCATTTGCGTTTTGTGACCCCCGGCACTTTCTTGAGGATTTGCCGGAGGGTCATTTCTTGGATTTTAGCCACGGTTTCCA
>JBEKMW010000121.1:0-20837 GCA_049523455.1 Verrucomicrobiota bacterium
ACAATTTGATGAAAGATATTCGACCGGAGGGAGCGGGAGTATGAACAAGCCATCCTTCCAGGAAGACCACGTTTCGCAGGTGCCGGCGTTGCAACTACTGCAAAACCTGGGCTTCCTCTACCTCCGCCCGCAGGAGGCGTTCCTGGAACGCAAGGGCAAGCTGGGGAACGTGCTGCTGGAGGGCATTTTGGCGGAGCAACTGAAGCGGTTGAACCGGATCAATTATCGCGGCGGGCAATACGATTTTACGGAGGCGAACATCCAAGCCGCCATCCAGGCGCTCAAAGACGTGCCGTTCGATGGGCTGGTGCGGACGAGCGAGCAGATTTACGACCTGCTGGTGCTGGGCAAGGCGATGGAGCAGACGGTGGAGGGCGATACGAAAAGTTTTACACTCAACTTCATTGACTGGCGCAATCCGGCAAACAATGTGTTTCACGTCGTCGAGGAATTTGAGGTGGAGCAGACGGCGAGCAAGCAACTGCGGCGTCCCGACGTGGTGCTGTTCGTAAACGGGATACCGCTGTGCGTCATTGAGTGCAAGCGGTCGGACATGAAGGAGCCTTTGGAGCAGGCGATTTCGCAGCACATCCGCAACCAAGCCGACGATTACATCCCGAAGTTGTTTGTTTTCTCGCAACTGTTACTGGCCATATCGGCGAATGACGCCGCCTACGCGACCACCGGGACGGCGGCGGCGTTTTGGTCGAAATGGAGAGAGCTGGAGGACGGCGGGACAAAAGACATCAGCAAGGAGGTGGGGATGCTGATCAATCGCCCATTATCGAAGGCACAAAAGGACAGGTTGTTCGCCGACCGGTTCGGTTATGTGCGGGCGTATTTTGACGAGCTGGAGGCGGAAGGGCGCGAGGTGACGGAACAGGACAAGGCACTTTACAGCCTGTGCCGCCCGGAACGGCTGCTGGAACTGGCGTGGCGATTCATTGTGTATGACGCGGGCGAGAAGAAGATTGCCCGTTACCAGCAATACTTCACGGTGAAAAGCATCCTCGACCGGGTGCGCAAGCCGGGGCCGGATGGCCGGCGTTTGGGCGGCGTGGTATGGCACACGCAAGGGTCGGGCAAGTCGCTGACGATGGTGATGCTGGCGCAGTCGCTGGCGCGGGAGCGGGAGATTCCGAATCCGATCATTGTGCTGGTAACCGACCGTGTGGATTTGGATCTGCAGATCAAAAAGACATTTCATCACTGCGGGCTGGAGCCGGTGCAGGCGCAGACGGGCAAACACCTCGCGGAACTTATCCAAGCTGGCAAGGAAAGCGTGATTACGACGGTGATAGACAAGTTCGATTCGGCATTGAGCGCCGGGAAGTTCAAGAACGAGTCGGCGAATATTTTTGTGCTGGTGGATGAAAGCCACCGGAGCGTGTATGGCGACACGTGGGGTTTGATGGGGAAGGTGTTGCCGAATGCGTGCTTCATCGGGTTCACCGGCACGCCGCTGATGAAGAAGGAGAAAAACACGGCGCGGAAATTCGGCGGGTTGATTCAACCGGTGTACACAATTGACCAGGCGGTGAGGGACAAGGCCGTGGTGCCGCTGCTCTACGAGGGACGGTTGGTGTTGCAGCAAGTGGACCAGGAGGCCATAGACAAATGGTTTGAGGTGGTGACAAAGCCGTTGACCGAAGCGCAGCGGGCGGACTTGAAACGGAAGTTCGCCTCGGCGGACCAGTTAAACAAGGCCGACCGGAAAGTATATGAGGCGGCTTTCGACATCACCGAGCATTACTGCCAGAACTGGCAGGGCACGGAGTTCAAGGCGCAACTGGCGGCGCCCAACAAGGCCACGGCGTTAAAATACAAAAAATACCTGGATGAGTTCGGCAAGGTGACGAGCGAAGTGATCATTTCCGCGCCGGATACGCGCGATGAACAGGAGGACGTGTATGAAGTGGATACGGAAGAAGTGCGCGCCTTCTGGAAAAAGATGATGGCGAAATACGGTTCGGAAAAGAAATACCTCGAACAAATCATCAACGGTTTCAAACACGGACCGGAGCCGGAAATCCTGATTGTGGTGAGCAAGTTGTTGACGGGCTTCGACGCGCCGAAGAACACGGTGCTGTATCTGTGCCGGTCGTTTGAGGGGCACAACCTGTTGCAAGCCATCGCACGGGTGAACCGGGTGCGGGAAGGCAAGGATTATGGGTTTATCATGGATTACTACGGCGTGCTGCAAAAGCTGGGGGAGGCGATGGACATTTACAGCGCGTTGCCGGATTTCGAAAAGGAGGAATTGGCAGGCACGGTGACGGAGGTGACGGAGGAAATCAAGCGCCTGCCGCAGAAACATTCCGAATTGTGGGACGTGTTCAAGACGGTCAGAAGTTCCAGGGACAAGGAGAAATACGAACGTCTGCTGGGCGACGAGGAGTTGCGGGCGCAGTTTTACGAAAAATTGAATGCGTATCACCGCACACTCAGCATTGCACTCTCGACCATGCAATTCCTGCGCGAGACGCCGGAGCATACGATTCAGCGGTATAAAGATGACCTGGCGTTCTTCCTCAAGCTGCGCGTGTCGGTGAAGCAGCGTTACGCCGACGAAGTGGATTACAGCGAATATGAAAAGAGGGTGCAGAAGTTGATTGATACGCACGTGCGGTCTGAAGGCATCCAACAGGTCACGCCGCCGGTGAACATCTTCGAGCAGGAAGCGTTCAAGTCGGAAGTGGAAAAGCTGGAGAGCGCGGCGTCGAAGGCGGACACCATTGCGCACCGGACAGCGCGGACGATTACGGAGAAGATGGATGAGGACCCGGTGTTTTACCGGCGCTTCGGGAAAATCCTGCAAGAGGCGATTGACGCCTACCGGGCAGAACGCATCAACGAAAAGGAATATCTGAACCGGGTGAAGGAAGTTATGAAATCCGTGTTGAGCCGGACGGGTGACAAACTGCCGGAAATTCTGCGCAATCATGACGTGGCGAAGGCGTTTTACGGCGTGGTCAACGAGGTAATCGAGGGTTTGACGCTGAAAGAGGATCCGGTTCCGTATAGAACCTCAAACGAGTCGGCAGAAATGGCGATGGAGATTGATGCGGCCATCCAGAAGCGGTTGGTGGTGGATTGGCGGTCGAATCCGGATGTGCAAAACGAGATGCGGAACGCGATAGACGACCTATTATATGAGGCGCGGGAGAAAAAGGGGGTGCCATTAACGGCGCAAGACATGGATGCCATCATCGAACAGGCGCTGGAGATTGCAAAAGCCCGGTATCCGCGATGAAAATTAACGGTCATGAGTTGCATACGGTGACGTGGGGCAACGCCAAAATTGAATTCCGATTGCGGCATAGCAACCGCCGGACGCTGGCCATCACGGTGCAACCGGATTTAAGAGTTTTGGTAACAGCGCCGAGAAAAGCGGCCATGGAAACCGTGCTGGCCAGAGTGCGGAAGCGGGCGCGCTGGATAAGACGGCAACAAAGATTCTTTTGGGAATTCCTGCCACAGATGCCGCCGCGCCGGTATGTGAGCGGCGAGACGCACCGTTATCTCGGGCGCCAATACCGGATAAAGGTCGTCGAGGCGAAGGCCACGGAAGTGAAATCGAAGGGCCCATTTATATGGGTGCATACGCCGCACAAAGGGGATACGGCGCGGGTGCGGAAATTGGTGGAAAGCTGGTATTTGGCGCATGCGAAAGATCGGCTGACGCGAAGTTATGCGGAATGCGCGGCGCGGATGGGATTACGGCTGGCGAATCCACCCCGGATGCAAGTGCGACGGATGAGCAAGCGCTGGGGTAGTTGGACGCGGCATGGTGGAGTGTGGCTGAGCCCGGAATTGGTCAAGGCACCGGGATCGTGCATTGATTACGTGGTGACGCACGAGCTGTGTCATGCGGTGCATGGGCATCACGGGAAAAGGTTTTACAATTTGCTGCGGCGCGTCATGCCGGATTGGGAACAACGCAAGGCGCGACTGGAAAGGACGGCACTGGATTGACGGTTGAGAGTTCAGGGTCCAGGGGGCAAATATACGATACCCGGATGGAGCGTTACGCCAAGGCGGCCTGGCAGGGGCGGCGGGCGGCGATCCTTGCCTTCAGACTCCGATGGGATGCCATGCGGCTTTGAATTCCACGGTGTCGAGTATCCAATACGGGTCCTCCACTTTGGTCGTGAACCAGTCCGCCGCCGCCGGCGCGCGCCGGGCATAGCGTTTCAGGTTGAGGGCCGTGCCCGCTTGCAGTTTCGCGCTTGATTCGCCCGCCCCGGCGCCGTCCACAATCGCATTCACATCCATATGGCCGGCGATATGCGGGACCAGCTCGGCGCGTTTGCCGGTGAGCAGGTTGACCACGCCGGCGGGCAGATCGCTGGTGGCCAGGATCTCGGCGAAGGTCACCGCCGGCAATGGGTATTTTTCAGATGGGATGACAATCGCCGTGTTGCCGCTCAAAATCACCGGTGCCACGAGGGACACCAGCGCGAGCAACGTCGGCTCATCCGGCGCCAGCACCACGACCACCCCGGTTGGCTCCGGCGTGGCGAAGTTGAAGTGCGGCGTGGCGACGGGATTCACCGTCCCGAACACTTGCTGAAACTTATCCGTCCAGCCTGCGAAATACACCAGCCGGTCAATCGCCAGCGCCACTTCGCGCCTGGCCTTGGCGGCGCTGACATTGGTCGAACGAGCAATCTCGGCCACCAATTCGCCCGCCCGGTTTTGCAGCATCTCCGCGGCGCGATACAGGATCTGGCCGCGATTGTAAGCGGTCGCCTTGCCCCAGCCCGCGACCGCCGCGCGCGCGGCGACCACCGCGTCGCGAAAATCCTTGCGCGAGGCGTGGGCAAAATTGTCGAGATGCGCGCCGTTCGCGGATTTGGCTGGCAGATACCGCCCGCTCTCGCTGCGCGGAAATTTTCCGCCCACGAAGAGCTTGTAGGTTTTTTTGATGTCCAGACGCGTGCTCATAGTTTTGAAGTTTTTTAATAATCAACCCGCCAAACCTGTTTTGCATTCTTCGCTAAACTTTGACAACGGGAACGAATTTCTTTTGATGTCCATGTCGAATGACTGGCGATTTCCTTGTTTAATGCGAGCGATGACTGGCTGAAAGCCTTTGCCTTTTTCTCACCGAACCTCGCAGTTGCGATCCCGCGATTACGGCCTTTTTCAAGGAGTGTGAGATTACCAATCAAATGAACCCAGTCCTCAACATCCTCAACGCTCGGGATTGCACCCGACCAATCTCGGCTAGGATTACGGGGCAAAATATGCTCAAGCGTTATTCGGCCAGAGGATTCTGCAACCATTTTTTCAGGATCACTTTCGATGAAGTCGTTTAGTTGCGCGAGTGCATAACGCGTCACGCCGGCCTTTGTGAACGGTTTTGTAGCAAAGTCCTCCTCGAATTTCGAATCATCAACGTATGCCGGCTTGAGAAATCCAAAAATACTTTTCAGTCCTTTCGCTTGGCCCTTGCGAATAGCGAGCGCCGTGTCAGTGTAAATCTTCTCCAAGTTGCCTGTCCCGAGCGCTGAAACTACGGTGTAGCGGAATGATATTACCATCAGCATTTTCAACAGTTTGCTTACATCATTCGGGTCTTGGCTCTCCATCGCAGCAAGCATCACGGGCCGGAACTGTGTCACCTTGAACAGAAGAAGAGCATCGAGGTAAGGTCGTGTTTCGGGCGGAAAATCTGACCAATAAACGTGTTCTGGATTCATCAACGCTGCATAAAAATCTGCTACTTTCCGAATCCGCTCCATGAATTGTCTGCCTGTCGTCGCACTTTTGACATTGCTTCGCAGCGTTCTGTAAAGTTCCCGTTCGCGGACGAGTGAATGTTGAGACAACCAGTAATGGCGCAAGAAACTTGTCAATGTTTCGCTGCCAACCAACAGTGAAAGTTCTGCCCATGTCCGCTTAAAATTATCGAGATGGTTGCCAGCTAACGAAAACAAGTAATTTTTCACTAAGTCCGATACCGCCAATTCCAAGCCTCTATCGTTCAGTGTTTCAAAAATGACATAGGCGTCAGATTCATCGCCAACCTCAATTATGATCAGATTAGCCTTGTTGGACAGGAATTCTTCGAGGTCGATGAGTGCAGCCTCGGTATCGTCGAACTTCTTCAGCCAAACTTTTAATTTTTCTTTGATTTGAACGAATGCGGCCTCAAGCAGCTTATTTGAATACGGCCAGGTTTTTCTTGCGCTCGCCGTGACGCTTTCATTTTTCAACACCAACGATTGAAACACCGGATCGTTTAATTCATTGAGCCGTAGTTTCGGCAAAACGTCTGCCGTTCGCCGGTCTTCTGTTCCCAAATAGTCCCTGAAAACACCGAGCGCCCGCTTTTCATCTTCGTTTTCTTTCCATTGGCTAACAATCGCCGCAAACATCATTGAAAGTGCGGCCAACCTCTGTTGACCATCAACGATTTCGCGGATTTTTTCGTCGTTGCATTGGCTCAAAACAATCGCACCTAAAAAATACTCGCTGCGGTCATCTTCCAATGCTGTAGTGATGTCTTCCCACAAAACATCAATTTCTTCCAAAGTCCACGCGAAATCGCGTTGGTTCGGGGGGACGCGGTAAAAAAATGGTTTTCGAAGCACTTCGCCGACCGATTGTGTATCGCTGTCAATTCTTCTCGCAGCACTTGTTTTCATGATTCAATTCCCCGCGCGCAGCTCAATCCAACCGGCAATAGGCCGCCAACCCTTGCAAGCCGCCTTCGCGGCCAAAACCGCTTTCCTTGTAGCCGCCGAAGGGGCTGGCGGGGTCGAACTTGTTGAAGGTGTTCGCCCACACGACGCCGGCGCGGAGCTGGTTGACGATCTTGAAAATCTTGCTGCCCTTGTCGGTCCAGACGCCGGCGCTCAGGCCGTAAGGGGTGTTGTTGGCGCGCTCGACGGCTTCCTCGGGCGTGCGGAAGGTCATGACGGCCAGCACCGGCCCAAAAATCTCTTCCTGGGCCACGCGATGCGAGGCGGTTACACCGGTCAGGAAGGTCGGCGGATACCAGTAGCCGCGTTCGGGCAGGGTGCAGCGCGGCTGCACCACTTGCGCTCCTTCGTCCGCGCCGCTTTGCACCAGTTCGCGGATTTTTTCCAGTTGCGGCCGGTTGTTGATGGCGCCGATGTCGGTGTTTTTGTCGAGCGGATTGCCAATGCGCAGGGTCTGGATGCGGTCGCGCAGTTTGTGGACGACCTTCGGGAAGATGCTTTCCTGCACGAGCAGCCGCGAGCCGGCGCAACAGACGTGGCCCATGTTGAAATAAATTCCGGCGATGATGCCTTCGATGGCCTGGTCAATGGCCGCATCCTCAAAAATGATGTTCGCCGCCTTGCCGCCGAGTTCGAGGGTGATGCGCTTGCCGGTGCCCACGACCATCTGCGCGAGCTGCTTGCCCACTTCCGTGGAGCCGGTGAAGGCGATTTTGTTCACGTCCGGATGCTGGACGATGGCGGTGCCGGTATCGCCGGTGCCGGTGACCACGTTGACGACGCCTTCGGGTAATTCCGCTTCCTGGAAAATCTGCGCCAGCCGGAGCAGGGTAAGGCTCGTGGTTTTGGACGGTTTGATGACCACGGTGTTGCCGCAGGCAATGGCCGGGGCGATTTTCCACGCCGCCATGAGCAGCGGGAAATTCCACGGAATAATCTGGCCCGCCACCCCCAGTGGCCGCGGATGACGGCCCGGAAAGGCGTATTCCAGCTTGTCGGCCCAGCCGGCATGATAGAAGAAATGCGCGGCCACCAGCGGCAAGTCCACGTCGCGCGTCTCCTTGATCGGCTTGCCCCCGTCCATGCTTTCGAGCACGGCCAATTCGCGCGACTTCTCCTGGATAAGGCGCGCGATGCGATAAAGAAATTTGCCGCGCTCGCGCCCGGGCATCCTGCTCCAGACCTTTTCATAGGCGCGTCGCGCCGCCGCCACGGCCCGGTCCACGTCCGCTTCATCGCCCAGGGCTATTTCGGTGAGGGCGTCCTCCGTGGCCGGGTTGATGGAGGGGAAATGCTGCCCGGAGTGCGGTTCCACGAACCGGCCGTTGATGAACAGCTCATGTCGCGGGGGGATGACATAATGCTTCGATTCTTCCGGCGCGGGCGCATAGTCCCATTTGTCGCCGAACGTGAGCCGCCGTTCGCGCAAGGGAACCACGGCGCGATCTGAGTTGGTCGCCAGGCCGCGGCCGGCGGAAAGTTTTGCGGGCTTCAATTTCGTTTTCATCACTCAGGATTTTTGATTTGGCGCGGCTTCAATCTCCTTGCTTACGGCAACGAGAAATAATCCGCGCCCTGGTAATTCCCATCCACGACTTTGGCGATTTGCATGAGCAAGTCGTTCACCAGCGAGCTGACGCCGAAGCGGAACAAATCCGGCGTGAGCCAGTCGTCGCCGAGCGTTTCCTTGACCATCACGAGATAGTGCAAGGCCTGCTTGGCGTTGCGGATGCCGCCGGCGGGCTTCATGCCGATGCGAAGGCCGGTGGCGAAGAAATAATCGCGGATGGCTTCGAGCATCACCAGCGTGACCGGCAGCGTGGCGGCGGGATTCACCTTGCCGGTGCTGGTCTTGATAAAATCGGCGCCCGCCTGCATGGCGATTTCGCTGGCCAGGCGCACGTTGTCGTAGGTCACCAGTTCGCCGGTTTCGAGGATCACCTTCAAATGCGCCGGGGCGCAAGCCTCCTTGACCGCGGCGATTTCGTCGAACACCAGCGCGTGGTCGCCGTCCAGAAACGCGCCGCGATTGATCACCATGTCCACTTCGTCCGCGCCATCGGCCACGGCGCGGCGGGCTTCCTCCAACCGGGTGCGGAGGGGATATTGGCCGCTCGGAAAACCGGTGGCGACCGACGCGATTTTGACGGGAGATTGGTCGCCGAGAAATTTGCGCGCGTATTTCACCATGCTGGGGTAAATGCAAACGGCGGCGCACGGCGGCACGCCGTATTTCGGGTCGGCGGGCCGGAGCGCTTTGCGGCAGAGATAGGCCACCTTGCCCGGCGTGTCCTTGCCTTCCAGCGTGGACAGGTCGCACATGGCAACAGCCATCTTAAGGCCGGCGAGCTTCGCGGTCGTTTTGATGCTGCGCTTGGTGAACGAAGCCGCGCGCTCCTCGACCATCACCGCATCAACCGTGGGCACCGGGGGATCGCGGAGTGGAGAGTGCGGAATGCGGACCGGGACAATGCGCTCAGCGGTTTTCTTCAAGGCCACGGCTTTCATCCGTTTAAATCTGAGGCCGCGACGGGGCGCAGTCAATGCCGTTCGCATGCGCTCGATTCCCGGCGTCTAAACCTGCAGCAGCCTGATTTGTTCGCTGTCCTTGGCGACGGCTTCGCCCAGCGTTTGCGCCTGGCGGCGGCGGCGTTCGATGATGTGCTTGTCCAGCACCGGATCGTAAGGCACCGGATAATTGCCGTCGTAACAGGCCATGCAAAAGGAATCGGCGGGCAGACCGGTGGCTTTGACCATGCCGACCTGCGACAGGTAATGCAGCGAGTCGGCGTTCAGGTATTTGCGGATTTCGTCAAGGCTATAGTTGGCGGCCATCAATTTGCTGCGGTCGGGGAAATCAATGCCGTACACGCACGGATTCATGTGCGGCGGACAGCTTACCATCACGTGCACTTCCCTGGCGCCGGCTTCCTTGAGCGTCTTGACGCGGGTTTTGCACGTGGTGCCGCGCACGATGGAATCGTCCACAATGACGACGCGCTTGTCCTTCACCAGCGATGCAATCAAGTTCAGCTTCACGCGCACGTCGAAATCGCGGATGAGTTGCGAGGGCTGCAAAAAGCTGCGCCCCACGTAGTGGTTGCGGATGAACGCCATCTCGAACGGGATATGGGATTGCTCCGAATAGCCCAGCGCCGCGCACACACCGCTGTCGGGCACGGGCACCACCAGGTCGGCCTTGACCGGATATTCACGCGCCAGTTGCCGGCCCATTTCCTTGCGGACTTCATAGACACTGCGGCCGGAAATGCTGCTGTCGGGCCGGGCAAAATAGACGTATTCAAAAATGCAAAACGCGCGCCGGGTATGCTCCGGGAATGCCTGCAGGCTCACCAGACCCTGGTCGTTGATGATGACGATTTCGCCCGGGGCCACCTCGCGGACAAACTTGGCGTGTATTTGGTCGAGGGCGACGGATTCGCTCGCCAATACCCATCCGCCGTCCACCCGGCCGATGACCAGCGGACGGAAGCCAAACGGGTCGCGCGCGCCGATCAATTCCTTCTCCGTCATGATCACCAGCGAATACGCGCCTTCAATGCGGCGCAGCGTCTGGACGAGCGTGTTCTCCATGCCATTGAGCGAAGGCTGCGCGAACATCATGATGATGATCTCGCTGTCCACGCTGGTCTGGAAGACCAGACCATGTTCTTCGAGTTCGTCGCGGAGTTGGGCGGCGTTAGTGAGGTTCCCGTTGTGGGCCACGGCGATCTGGCCGCGCGTGCAATCCACGGTGAGGGGCTGGGCGTTGCGAAGGTTCGAGGTGCCGGTGGTTGAATACCGCGTGTGACCCACCGCCATGCTGCCCACCAGATCGTGCAGGATCTTCGGATTGAACACCTGCGACACGAGGCCCATGCCGTGGTGTTTGAAAAACTTGCCGTCGTGGCAGGTGACGATGCCCGCGCTCTCCTGGCCGCGGTGCTGGAGCGCGTAGAGGCCGTAGTAAGTGAGTTCGGCGGCATTCGGATGGCCGAAAATGCCGAACACGCCGCAATAATGTTTGGGATAGTTTTGCTGTTGCATCGCCCGCGCTGCTGAACGGTCGCAGACCCCGGCGCTCCGCGCAAGGAGGATCCGGTTTTCGCTGCGCTACCACGCAGCACCGGCCGCAATACTAAACGACGATACGCCGGAGCCTGTTTCACAGCGCTCGGCGCAGTTCCCTTCGCCTCCGCCGAAATTTTCTCGTGCCGGCGTCGTTTTTGCGGTTCAATTTCCGCCCGATGAAACAAACAGCCTACGCCTCCGCCGGGGTGGACATTGACCTGGGCAACCGGGTCAAGGCCACGCTGCCGCAATTGCTCGCCGCCACGCGCCGCCGCGAGGTGCTCGGCAAGGTGGGCGGGTTCGGCGGCTTGTTCGCGCTGGACCTCAAAAAATACCGCGAGCCCGTCCTCGTGTCGTCCGTGGATGGCGTGGGCACCAAGCTCAAAATTGCCTTCGCCATGGACCGGCACGACACCATCGGCGCCGACCTGGTGAATCATTGCGTGAACGACATTGCGGTGCTTGGAGCGGAGCCGTTGTTTTTCCTCGATTACCTGGGTACGGGCAAACTGGAGCCGCACGTTTTCATCGAAATCATCAGGGGTTTCGCCCGCGCCTGCGCGGAGAACCACTGCGCGCTCATCGGCGGGGAGACGGCGCAGATGCCGGGCTTTTACCAGGCGGGCGAGTACGATGTGAGCGGCACGATTGTGGGTGTGGTGGAAAAGAGCAAAATGCTCAACGGCCAGAAAACCATCCGGGCCGGGGACGCGGTCATTGGCATTGCCTCCAGCGGCCTGCACACCAACGGTTATTCGCTCGCGCGCAAAATCTTCTTCGAGCAACTCGGCCTGACACCGGCGAGCCGCGTGCCGGAATTGAACAACACCATCGGCGACGAATTGCTGAAGGTGCACGTGAGCTACGGCCCGCTGGTGCAGAGGCTGTTGAAGAAATTCAACATTCAACATTCAACATTCAACGCTCAACGCTCAATCAAAGCCTTCGCCCACATCACCGGCGGCGGATTTGTGGACAACATTCCCCGCGTGCTGCCCGGGAAGTGCGACGTGGTCATTCGCAAGGGCTCGTGGGAGGTGCTGCCCATTTTCAAATTGATCGCGGCCAAGGGTGGCGTGCCGGACGCCGAGCTTTACCAGGTCTTCAACATGGGCATCGGAATGGTGGCCATCGTGTCGGCGGACAAGGCCGAAGCGATTTTAAGATTCATCCGCGCGCAAAAACACAACGCCTGGCTCATCGGGGAAGTCGTCAAAGGTCAAGGGATTACGCGGGTGCAATAGATTTTTGGACTGCGGTGGCAAGCGCAGCGCGACACCGCTTTTTTTGGGAACGTTTTACCCGACACGAAAGCGCCGTCGCCGCTGCGCTCTGCCGGCGCAGTCCAAAATAACCGCTCACCAATCCACGGACGCCGCGTCAATCGGCAATCGGCAATCCTTAATAGCTGGTCCGGTCCAGTTTCACCTTCCCTCGGAAGATCCAGTAGATGCAGGCCGTGTAGGCGAGCACCAGCGGAACGCCGATGTCGGCGATGACGAGCATGATGCGCAGCGTTTTGGGCGATGAGGCGGCGTTGTAGATGGTCAGGCTGTAATCCGGGTCGAGCGGGCCGTGCGGGCTGTAAACCAGGTAGGGATACTGGTCCAGGCCAAACAGCGCCATCAGCGTAATCATCGTGGCGCACGACGAGAGAAACGCGAGCCGGTCGCGGCCATGATAGAATTCGCGCGGGATGTTGGCGATGGCCAGCATGTTCACCAGGGCGATGCTGAACAGCCAGGGATCCTCCCGCACCCGCGCCGCCATATGCGGCACGTACAGCAGCGTGGCCATGGTGGTAATCGCGGCGCAAATGACGAAGAAGATGATGCTGTTCATCGCCCAACCGCGCAGTTTGTCGTGCAAGGCGCCCTCGGTTTTCATCAGTCCGTAAATCGCGCCGTGCATCATGAACAAAGCCACGGTGGTGACGCCCAGCAGCAGCGGATAGGGCTTGAGCAGACCCAGGAACGTGCCGGCAAACTCGCCGTCCGGCCCAATCGGCACGCCCCACGCGATGTTGCCCATGGCCACGCCGATGAGGAGGGCCGACACCAGGCTGCCGACGGAAAAACCGATGTCCCACATTTGCCGCCACCAGCGCATGGGCTGTTTGCTCCGGAATTCGATGGCCACGGCGCGAAAAATCAAGGCGACCAGCAAGAGGACGAACGCGAGGTAAAAGCCGGAGAACACGGTGGCATAGACGTTGGGAAACGCGGCGAAGAGAGCGCCGCCGCCGGTGACCAGCCAGACTTCGTTGCCATCCCAAACCGGCCCGATGGAATTGAGGAGCAGGGCCCAGGTCGAAGCCATCGAGCATCGCGTAGCCGGTGAACAGCACGCCTACGAGGAAGAACCAGACGGTGTTGAGATCGGAATTCATGGCGTGGACGCGGGGCGGCGGTCGGTTAATTCTTCGGGCAGGGCCAGTTTGCCGTGCGGTGTCAGGTCGGTCTCATCCGGCCCGTGCTGGATTTTGTCGTTGAGCAGGTAAATGAACAGGGCGAACAGCAGGAAATAGATGAAGGTAAACAGAATCAGTGACGTGAGGATCACGTTGGCCGCCACGATTTTGGAGAGCCCTTCCGGCGTGCGCATCACGCCATACACAATCCACGGCTGGCGGCCGACCTCGGCGGCAAACCAGCCGAGTTGATTGGCCATTTGCGGGCCGAGTACGGAGAACACCAGCAGCCACAGCAGCCAGCGCCGTTCGTGCAGCGAGCCGTGCTGGAAATAAAGAAAGCCCAGCGCCGCAATCGCAATCATCGCAAAACCGATTCCCACCATGCCGTGAAAGAACAGGAACGATGCCTCCACAGGCGGCCGGTCCGCCGGCGGAAAGGCGTCCAAGCCGGTCACCGCCGCCTGCGTATGGTAGGCCACCAGCCAGCTCAACATTCCGGGCCATTGCAGGCCGACGACTTTTTGGTTCTTTTCGTCCACATATCCCACGAGCGTCAATGGCGCGTTGGAACACGTTTCGTAAAGCCCTTCAAACGCAGCGAGTTTGGCTTTCTGATATTGCGCCACTTCGCGGGCGCTGCTGTGGCCGCTGACCAGTTGCAATAACGACGCGACCAGGGCCACGGACAAGCCAACCCGCAGCGACGCGCGGGCAAAATCCAGGTGCCGCTTTTTAAGCAGATACCAGGCGCTGACGCTCACCACGAGAAACGCGCCGGCCTGCCACGCGCCGCACAGCACGTGGAAAAGGCGGTTCACCGTGGATGGATTGAACACGAGCTGCCAAAAATCCGTAATCTCCGCGCGCTGCACGCCGTTGTGATCCACCAGATGATAGCCGGCGGGCGTTTGCATCCAGGAATTGGCGACGACAATCCATACCGCGCTGAAATGCGCGCCCAGGCACACCATGCAGGTGGAGAAGAAATGCAATTTGCGGCTGACCTTGTCCCAACCGAACAACAGCACCGCCAGGAAACCGGATTCCAGGAAAAAGGCGAAAATGCCTTCCGCCGCGAGCGCGCTGCCAAACACGTCTCCAACGAAGCGCGAGTAAGTGGCCCAGTTCGTGCCGAACTCGAATTCCATCACAATGCCCGTGGCCACGCCAATGGCGAAGGTAAGCGCGAAGACCTTGGTCCAGAACCGCGCCATCTGGTGATAGACCGCCTTGCCGGTCGTAAGCCAGAGTCCCTCCATACAGACCAGCATCACGCCCAAGCCGATGCTTAACGGCGGATAGAGATAGTGAAAGGCGATCGTGGCGCCAAACTGGATGCGCGCAAGTGTTACGACGTCCATGGGCGGATTTTGAGGGGATTACGGAAAACGGTCAAGATGGCAGATTTTTCCGTCGGCTTGTCTTGACAAATCTCCGAACGCCGACATAATGTCGGGCATGAAGACATTCACGGTCAGGCAGCTTGACCGCGAACCGGCCGTCGTGCTGGACGCGGCGGACAGAGAGGGCATCGTGCAAGTCAAACGGCGCAACGGGCGTGTTTATTCAATTCAACCTGAGGGACGCGCCAAGCGGATCATCGCCTTGCCGGATTTTTCCGCGCGGCGAAGGGCCATTTTTCCCCGCACTTTACCGGCGTCTCAAGCGCGTCGGGTGGACCAGGCCATCGCCGGCGAATGATCCCGTACGCCGATACCAACTTTTTCACCCGCGCTTATCTGAATCTGCCTGAAAGCGGGGAAGCCGACCGTTTGCTGGCAACGGCCGTGGAAGGCCGGGCGCAGCCGCTGCCCGTCACCTGGCTTCATCGTGTCGAAACCGTCAACGCCTTTCAATTGCACGTGTTTTTTTCCCGGGCGTCCGGTCAGCCGCGTGTGACCCTGGAGCAGGCGGCGCTGGCGCTGGCGAACTACCGGGAGGACCTGCAGCGGGCGACGTTTCTGAATCCGGTGGCGATTGCGGTGACGGAATTGGAACATCAATTTGAAGAACTTTCACTTCGGCACACCGCCCTTCATGGCTTTCGCACCTACGACCTGCTACACGTCGCTTCGGCGCTCATGCTGAAATGCGATTCCTTCTGGAGCTTTGATGACAGGACATCAAGATTGGCCGGGCTGGAAGGATTAAAAGTACGGCACTGACTCGATGAAACTACTGGTCATCGGCTCCGGTGGACGCGAGCATGCGTTGGTTTGGAAGCTGGCGCAGTCGGCTCACGCCACACGAATGTGGTGCGCTCCCGGCAACGCCGGCATTGCGCAGGAACGGCTCGCCGGCAACGGCTCGCCGGTTGAGTGCGTCAACCTTGCCGCGGAAGACCTGCCCGGCTTGCTGGCTTTCGCGCGGGAAAAACGGACCGACCTTACCGTGGTGGGGCCGGACAATCCGCTCGCGCTGGGCATCGTGGATTTGTTCCAAAAAAATGGCCTGCGCATCTGGGGACCGAACCGGAAAGCCGCGCAATTCGAATCGTCGAAGGTCTTCTCGCAACGGTTCATGGAAAAATACGGCATCCCCACGGCGCGCGCCGGGACGTTTTCCGATGCCCAGGCGGCAAAAAAATTTGCCGCGTCGCTGGGCGGCAAATGCGCGGTAAAGGCCGACGGTCTGGCGCTGGGCAAGGGCGTTTTGATTTGCGCCGGCGCAGCCGAGGCGGACAAGGCGATTGACGAGATTCTGGTGGGCAAGGCCTTTGGCGCGGCGGGCGCAAACATCGTCATTCAGGAATTTTTGGAAGGCATGGAGATTTCGCTCCACGCGCTTTGCGACGGCCGGACGGCCAGGCTGTTTCCCACCTCGCAGGACCATAAGCGCGCGCTGGACGGCGACCGCGGCCTGAACACCGGCGGCATGGGAACCTATTGCCCGACGCCGTTTTTAACCGACGCCCAGCTCGCCGAGGCGGCGCGCGGGATTATGGAGCCCTTCATGCGCGGCTGCGCGGCCGAGGGGATTGATTATCGCGGAATTTTGTATCCCGGCATCATGCTCACCAAAACCGGCCCCAAGGTTCTGGAGTTCAACGCCCGGTTCGGCGATCCGGAGACGCAGGTTTATCTGACGCGCCTGGAAAACGATTTGGTGGAACTGCTCGACGCCAGCGTCAGCGGGACACTGGATAAAATGGAGTTGAAATGGGGCCCGCTGGCGAGTGTGTGCGTGGTGATGGCTAGCGGCGGTTATCCCGGCAGCTATCCAAAAGGCAAACCGATCGCCGGCCTGGCCGAAGCGGCCAGGTTGCCGGACACCAAAATCTTCCACGCCGGCACGGCGCTGAAAGACGGACAAGTGGTGACCAATGGCGGGCGCGTCCTCGGCGTCACGGCACTGGGCAGGGATTTGAAAGCCGCCCAAGCTGGCGCCTACGCCGCCGTGGAGAGAATTCACTTTGACGGCGCCCATTTCCGCCGGGACATCGCGGTGAAGGCACTTGGTTGACTTTCACGTGTCCATCAATCCGACGAACTGGCGCGGCGACACGATTTGTATTCCGCGAAATTCCTTCAATGCCAGCAAATCCTGGTCGCCCGTGAGAATGATTTCTGCTTTGGCCGCCAGCGCGACGGCGAGAACTTCGTCATCGTCTTCGTCACGGCAGACCGGTTGGGGGAGGGGTTTGGCTTTCACCAGCGTTGCCACTTCCGCGTAAACCGTCAGCAGCGGCAAACTGTCGGGGTCGAGGCCGAATTTTTCGCGCATTTTCCCTGCCAGTTCCTCCAGCAAGACCGGGGAGGTGAAGAGTTCACACCCGAGCAGGCGGTGCTTCAAGATGTCCCGACAGAGGCCTTCCGCCACCAGGCCGGCGATGATGACGTTCGTGTCGATGACAACTCTCACGAGATGATTTTGAACACGTCCTCATCGGTATAGATACCGGCGGTGCGCGCCCGCGGAACGGCCTGGCGGCGCGTCTGCTCAAAGGCCTCCGCCCAGAGCTGCCGTTGGACGGCGCCACGCACAAATTCGCTCTCACTCATGCGCCTGGCCTTGGCGGCGCGGGAAACATCGCGGCGCAACATCGGTGGCAGGCTGATGGTCAAGGTCGTTCTCATGTAAGACAGAGTAAGACAATCATGGCCATCTGTCAACCCGCAAGCCGTGGTGTGGTGGAGATGGTGGAGAAAATCCGCTTTGACGGCGCCCATTTTCGCGGGCGATTAGTGCCCAGCGAGTCTGGAACGAGGGAGGTGGCCGACTCCCACGCTGGTTTGGCTATCAACGCGCTGCGGATTGAGGCAATCCGCGCTCCGCCGGCAGGCCGGTTCGTTGGTGGTGGTGTCGAGTTGCGCCCCTTGTCGGTGGTGCCTTAATTTGCAGTGAAGCGTGGGACTCGGTACGATTCCAGGGGCGAAATGCTTTGGACGTTGAAGCGGCATAAATGCCGCGCGCCGGAAATTAAGGCACTACCCGCGGCTTTACTTTCGCCCGCCGCTCAAGCAATTTGAGCGAGCATGACGCGGTTTTTCCTGGGTCGTTTCAGTCTGGCGCTGGCGGGATTGCTGGCAGCGCGTGCCTTGCCGGCCGCGGACACACTCCCGCTGGCCGGGGTGTCGCCGGTGAAGTCAGGGTTGCTGGAAAGCAACGTGGTTTACCTCCGGGTGAGCGAGGTAACGGCCCAACTGCCGGATGAAATTGGGGCGGCCGTCAATTCGCTTTCGGCCACCAACAAGTGCGCCGGCACGGTTTTGGACCTGCGTTATGCGGGCGGCGACGATTCGGGGGCGGTGGAGGCCACCGCGCACTGGTTCAGCGCCGGGAAACTGCCGCTGGCCATTCTGGTGAATGCCGATACGCACGGGGCGGCGGCGGAGCTGGCTGCCGCCTTGCGGTCGGAGCGGGCGGGCCTGATTTTCGGGAGCGCCGCGGCGGACGTGAAACCGGATATCGTCGTTACCATGAGACCCGACGATGAAAAGGTATTTTGGAACAACCCGTATGCCTCGACCAACGAAGCCATTGCGCCGCCGGACACGAACCATTTCCTGCCATACGTGGACCACACGAGCGAGGCGGACCTCGTGCGCGCAAAAATCAAGGACGGCGAGGAGGGCGAAGACTTCCCGCTGGCGCGCGCTACGGCGCCGCCCCGGCACGTCATCCGTGACCCGGTGCTGGCGCGCGCGGTGGATTTGATCGAGGGACTGGCCGTGATGCGGAAATCGCATTCCTGATTTCCGGATTTCCGGTTGACGATTGGCCATCCGCAACCCACTTTGAACCTTTGGGCAGCAGCAAAAAGCGCATGAAAACGGTGTTATTCGTTTGTACTGGCAACGTCTGTCGCAGTCCGATGGCCGAAGGTTTGTTTCGGCGGGCGGCGGCCGGACGCGGGGATTTTCGTGTGCTCTCGGCGGGGCTGGGCGCGGTGGATGGCCAGCCGCCCACGCCGCATTCCGTGACGGCCATGCGCGAACTGGGGATTGATATTTCAAACCAGCGCAGCCGGATGCTCACGGCGGAACTGGTGCAGGACGCCGATTACATTTTCGGCATGACCCGCAGCCACGTGGACACGATTACCCTGCTGTATCCGCCGGCGGCCGAGAAAATCTTTCTGCTGCGCGAATTCGACGGCACGGTTGACCCTTTTGAAAAAGACATCGCCGACCCGATTGGCGGCTCCTACGAAGTGTACGAGAGCTGCCGCGACCAGATTGAAAAAGGGGTGGCGTCCCTCTTGAATTTTATGGAACAACGCGAACCACTGACGGCGGTCCAGCCGGCCGCCAAAACGACTGCGGCGCACATCGCGCTGGGCGCCGACCACGGCGGCTTTGAATTGAAAGAAACCTTGAAACGGCATTTGCAGCAGCGCGGCTTCACCGTGACCGATTTTGGCGCGCTATCCAAGGAGCCGGGCGACGATTATCCCGATTTCGCCCGTCCGGTGGCCCAAGCCGTGGCCGCGGGCCGCGCCGATTCCGGCCTGCTGATTTGCACCAGTGGCGTCGGCATGAGTATTAGCGCCAACAAGGTGCCGGGCGCGCGAGCCGCGCTCGTGGCCGATGAAAAGGCCGCCGTCATGGCACGCCGGCACAACGACGCCAACGTCCTTTGTCTCAGCGGCAAAAATACGGCGCCGGAGGCCGCGCAGAAAATCGTGGACGCGTTTCTGGGCGCCAAATTCGAGGGTGGCCGCCATGAACGGCGAGTCAACAAGATGGATGCCGGCGTGGTTTCGCCCGACCTCCGCTTGCGCCACGTGGACCCGGTCGTGGCTAGCGCCATCGAGCAGGAACGCTTGCGCCAGCAGGAGAACATCGAATTGATTGCCAGCGAAAATTTTGTCAGCCCGGCGGTGCTGGAGGCCCAGGGTTCGGTGCTCACCAACAAATACGCCGAGGGCCTGCCGAAAAAGCGCTGGTATGGCGGCTGCGAACACATTGATACCATCGAACAGCTCGCCATTGACCGGGTGAAACGGCTGTTCGACGCGGAACACGCCAACGTGCAGCCGCATTCCGGCAGCCAGGCGAACATGGCCGTCTATTTCGCCGTGCTCAAGCCGGGCGACAAGATGCTCACCATGGACCTGAGCCACGGCGGGCACCTGACCCACGGCAACAAGGTCAATTTCTCCGGCAAATTTTTTGAGATCGTCCACTACGGCGTGCGCAAGGACGACGAGCGGATTGATTACGATCAACTCGCTGCGCTGGCCCGCGAGCACAAGCCGAAGATGATTACGGTGGGCGCGAGCGCCTATCCGCGCATCATTGATTTCAAGCGCATGGGCGAAATTGCCCGCGAAACCGGCGCCTACCTGCTGGCGGACATCGCGCACATCGCCGGACTCGTGGCTGCCGGACTCCACCCCAGCCCGATTCCACACGCGGATTTCGTCACCACCACCACGCACAAGACGTTGCGGGGGCCGCGTGGCGGTTTGGTTTTGTGCCGCGAGAAATTCGCCAAGGACATTGATTCCACTGTTTTCCCCGGCATTCAGGGCGGACCGCTGGAGCACGTCATCGCCGCCAAGGCCGTGTGTTTCCACGAAGCGTTGCAGCCGGCCTTCAAAACCTATCAACAACAGATCGTGAAAAACGCCGCCGCCCTGGCCGACGGCATGAAACGCAACGGCTACCGCCTGGTCAGCGGCGGCACGGACAATCATTTGATGCTGGTGGACGTGGGCGTGAAGAACCTGACGGGCAAGGAGTGTCAGGCCGCGCTCGATGAGGCGGGCATTACCGTCAACAAAAACACGATTCCGTTTGAAACGCGCTCGCCGTTCCAAGCCAGCGGCATCCGCCTGGGAACGCCCGCGGTCACCACGCGCGGGATGACGGAAGCGGAAATGGCCGCCATCGCCGACATGATTGCGGAGGTGCTGATGGACAGCAAAAACGTGGAGGCGGCGCACAAGGTGCGCGGGCGCGTACGCGAATTAACGGCGAAGTTTCCGCTGCCGTATTGATTACCATATAGCACCCGCCAACCGAAAAAACGCACGGGGAAAATGCCATTTGACTCCTTGACAGGGGTGCGGAAATGCGCCAAGCTACATGGCGTTGACTGTGGAGTTTCCCTTGCCGCATAGAGGTGACACAGCCTCGGATGGACGGTTGACATAATCCAATTTGAATTTTCCGGCCATTGGGGGTCAAATTTTAGCG
>JBEKMW010000122.1:0-13046 GCA_049523455.1 Verrucomicrobiota bacterium
TTTCCTGGAGGATTTCCTGACGGCGTTGCTGTGGTGTCATGGCTAATATCTATACTACTAGATATAGAATGTCAAAAAAATCTGCAAACCCTAGTCCCTGGACATTTTTGCAACGCACCCATTGTCCCCCTATCGAGACCCCCCGATATGAAAGAAAATTCACATTGCACCCGGTGAGTTTACGCCGTAAGGTTGACGGAAGGGCGCCGGCGCCGCAAGGTTGCCGGGTGGTGGAACAAGGATTGGGCCATGGATATGATATGAGGTCAACGCGAACTAAAACTACCGGCCGGGCCACGCACACCCGTGGCGCCGCTGCCGCCAAGACCAAGGGGACGGGAGCCACGGTCGTCCGCCGGAGCTACACCCGCCGAAAGAAAATCGAGGCGCCAGCCATCCTTCTCGAAGGGGATGAGGTGAGGCCGCCTGCGGCGGGTGGTCCGGGTGAAAAATATGCGCTGGGTCCCACCCCGCCGGAACCGCATTTTGAGCCGGAAAACGGCGAGCTGCCGGACGCTTACGGCACCAAAAGACTGTTTTTGACCGCGCGGGACCCGCACTGGCTTTATGCGAACTGGGACCTGACCCGCGAGCAGCAGTTCAAGCTCAATGCGAAGTCATCAGAGGGACATCTGGTACTCCGCGTGTATGCCGGCAAAGTCGAAGGCCACCCGGCGTATGAACTCCACGTGCATCCCGAATCGCGCAGTTGGTTTGCCCACGTCGAGCGCGCGGCCAGTCCGTACGCGGCGGAACTGGGTTATTACTCGCCGGTCGGCCGCTGGGTGCGCATCGCGGCCTCCAGCGTAACGGTGACGCCCCCGGACTTGGCGTGCGAGGATGCGGCCGTGGAATTCGCCACGATTCCCTTTGAACTTCCCTTCAGTCAACTCCTCCAGATGGTCAAGCAGGCCGTCGGTGAAAATCTGCCACTGGCGCAGGCGGTCGAAGAGTTGCGGCGGCATGGACATGCGGAACTGCCGCGGGCCAATGGGACGCCGATGGGAAGTTGGACGCCGCAGCAGGAACAGGCGCTGGCGCGGATTGTGAGCATTGACGAAGTCCGCCGGGTATGGATGGGTTCGCTCGAAATTACCGAACTTATCCGCCGCAAACTGGCCCGGGAAATTTCGTCGTTGGGGATTTCCTCGCTCGGCATTTCGAGTCTCTCCAGCCCCTATGGCGGCGCCGCCCAGCCGGGAGGATTCTGGTTCAACGTCAACGCGGAATTGATCATCTATGGCGCCACCGAACCGACGGCGAAGGTGACCCTGGACGGGCGCGAAATCAAATTGCGGCCCGACGGCTCGTTCAGTTTTCGCTTTGCGCTGCCGGACGGCCAATACCACCTGCCCGCCGTGGCCGTTTCGGGGGACGGCGTGGAATCGCGCACGGCGGATTTGAAGTTCAGCCGCTCCACCGAGTATCGGGGCGAGGTGGGGGCGCATCCGCAAGACCCGGCGTTGAAGCCGCCACTGGCAGAGAATCTGAATGCCGCATGAATGCGCCCCAACGCGGTGCCTTGATGCTGGTTCGATTCGTTTCCGTTGCAATTATTGGCCTGAGCCTGCTCACGGAAGGCTTGTACGTGGCCGAATGCCTGGCCCATCACATGATCGTGGGCAAAGTCCATTGCGCCTTGCTGTTGATTCCCTTGCTGGCCGGCCTCGTGCTTTTGGCCCGCTCCCAGGCTGTCGCCGAATGGCTTTCCGAAAAGCTCGACGAATAATACCATAGGGCCATGCAAGGCTATTTCTCGCTCGTGCTGCACGCGCACCTGCCCTTCGTGCGCCATCCGGAACATGGCAAATTTCTGGAGGAAAGCTGGCTGTTTGAAGCCGTCACCGAAACGTACCTTCCGCTGATACAAATCATGGAAGGCTGGCGGCGTGATGGGATGACCGCGCCCTTGACCCTGTCGCTCTCGCCGCCGTTGTGCGCCATGTTGCGGGACCCGTTGCTGCGCGAACGCTACGAACGGCATTTGCAGGGCCTCATCGAGCTGGCCGACAAGGAAATCCATCGCACGCATTGGGACCGGGCCTTCCGCGAACTGGCTTGGATGTACCATAGCCGGTTCACGGCGGCGCTGGAGACCTGGCGCGCCTGCCAGCGCGATCTCGTGGGCGCGTTTCGCCGTTTTCAGGACGAAAACCGGCTGGAAATCATCACGACCGCGGCCACCCACGCGCTGCTACCGTTGCTCGCCAGCCATCCGCCCTCCCTGCGCGCCCAAATCCTGACGGCGCGCGATCACTACCGGGAATGTTTTGGCCGCGATCCGCATGGCATCTGGCTGCCGGAATGCGCCTACGTGGAGGGCTTGGAGAGGTTCCTGCAGGAGGCGAACCTCCGCTGGTTCATTCTCGACACGCACGGGGTGCTGTTCGCCAGGCCGCGCCCGCGGTTCGGCATTTTTGATCCGATTTTTACCCCAAACGGCCTGGCCGCCTTTGGGCGCGACCTTGATTCCTCCCGCCAGGTTTGGAGCCGGCACGAAGGTTATCCAGGCGATGGACGCTACCGGGATTTTTACCGCGACATCGGCTTCGACCTGGATTTTGACTACGTGAAACCGTACCTGCCCACGCCGGAAATTCGCGGGTTCACCGGCATCAAGTACTACCGCATCACCGGCGGCGCGCAAAAGGAGATTTACCAGCGCGACCTGGCGTTGCAGGCGGCGGCCGAGCACGCCGGGCATTTTTTGGGCGAACGGATGGCGCAGGCCGGGAAGGTCGTTTCGCTGCTGGGCCATCCGCCGATGGTGGTGGCGCCTTACGATGCCGAACTGTTCGGCCATTGGTGGTACGAAGGGCCGGAGTTCTTGGATTATTTTGCGCGCAAGGCCTGTTACGATCAGAAGGCGATCAAACTCATCACGCCCAGCGGGTATCTGGCGGCCCATCCCACCCACCAAATCGCGACGCCCAGCGCCTCCACCTGGGGTGAAGAAGGCCACCTGCGGACGTGGTTGAACGAGAAGAACGAATGGATTCTGCCCCACCTCCAGGTGGCGCAGGAGCGCATGACGCGACTGGCCCGGCGGTTCAAGCGGCCCAGCGGCCTGGTGGCGCGGGCGTTGCGGCAGGCCGCGCGCGAATTGCTGCTGGCGCAGGCCAGCGACTGGCCCTTTATTCTGCGCACCGGCACCAGCCCCGATTACGCGCGCCGCCGCGTGACGGACCATTTGCTCCGCTTTATCGCGTTGCACGATCAACTCATCGCCGGCGCAGTGGACGAACCATGGCTGCACGTAATCGAGTCGCGCGACAATATCTTTCCCGAGGTGGACTGGAGCTATTGGAAATAGACGCAAAACGCCAGGCGTAAAGCGTAAAGCGTGAAAACGCGGTTTCCTGGAGCGCTACCGAATTCCTGGTAGTGTCCCGATTTGTTTTCGGAGCGCGGGTCTGCGACCTGCAGCGGCTTGGATTGCATGGGGATGTGCTGCGGCTCATAGAGCCGCGCTCCTGAATTTAGGACACTGCCGGGTTCTTGTCTGGATTGATTTTTTTTGAATTTTCTGGCATTGTTGTGTGTCACCTTAATGGGTGCGAAAGGGTGTTTTTGATATGAAACGACATATTTTGACTCTGGCAATTGCAGGTTCGGCGGTGGTGCTGGCGGGCTGCGTAAACCCGAATGGCACGCCGAATAACACGGGCACGGGCGCCCTGGTAGGCGCCGGAAGCGGGGCATTTTTGGGCGCAGTCGCGGCCGGGCCGCGAAACGCCGGCGTCGGCGCCTTGATTGGCGCGGGGGCCGGATTGCTGGCCGGCAGCCTCATCGGCCATTCCATGGACGAGGCGCAGGACGCGCAATTGCGCGCCGAGGCGCCGCAAACGTACGTGCGTGTCCAACAGAACCAGCCGCTCACCGTGGCGGACGTCCAGGCGCTGGCCAAAGCCGGCGTGAGCGACGACGCGATTATCAGCCAGATCGTGGCCTCGCACACGGTGTACCATCTGACTTCGTCGGACATCATTGCTTTGCACAGCTCGGGCGTGAGCGACAAGGTGGTCAATTACATGATGAACACGCCGAACACGGCCACACCGGCGCCGGCTGACACCATGACGGTGGTGAATCAGCCGCCGCCAGCGCCCGCTGACGTGACAGTGGTCGCACCGGGGCCGGGCTATGTTTGGATTGGGGGCGAATGGAGCTGGAACGGGGTCAGTTGGGTATGGGTGGGTGGCCATTGGGCGTATCCGCCATATCCGCGCGCCGTGTGGGTGGGAGGCTATTGGTGGCGCGATTATCGCGGCTGGCACCACGCGCCGGGGTATTGGAGATAAGGTGGGTGAAGCGTCGAAGCATTGAAGCGCGGAGCGCAAGTGGCACGCTTCGACGCTTCACGCTTTAACGCTTCAGCCGGTTCCTGCCAGCTTCACCCACACCAGCAACCCGGCTAGGGCGGCCAGGGTTACGGGAATGCCGAGCCGTGCGAAATCCCGGAAGGAAATATTGATTCCCATATCGCGGGCTTGTTGGACCACGATGATGTTCGACACGCTGCCAATAATGATGAGGCTCCCCCCAAAGCTGTTGGCCAGGGCGAGCACGTAGCCGGTGACGGCGGTGGAGGGCGGGACAACCTTGAGCAGGAGCATGACCGCCGCCGAGTTGTTGATGAGGTTGGAAAGCGCCGCGGTCGCCAGGACCAGATTTTGCGGAGCTTGAAGGTTGAAGCCGCTATGGGCCAGCCATTCGACGGCTTGAGTGCCGCAACCGGTGGACTGGAAGGCGCCGGCCACCACGAACAAGCCCATGAACAAAATCAGGATGGGCCACTCCACCAGGCCCAACAAATCCTCGGAGCGGAACTTGGGACTGGCCAGGTGGATGGCGGCGGCGGCCAGGGCGACGACTTCCTTGGGCACCGGCGAGAAAAACAGCGCGATTACGACCACCAGGATAATCAAACCTTTGAGGGTATGCGGCCGGTTGAAGGGCGTCGCAGCCGCGCTTGGCCCCGGTGGACCTTCGCCGCCCACTCCGGCCAGTTCCGCGGGGCATTGGAGATTTCTGGCGGACAGGAACCAGATGATTCCGTAGCCGGCGGCCATGGCGGCCAGCACCGGCACGGCGCTCCACAGCAAATAGCGTCCAAAGGTGAGATGCGCCACTTCGCCGATCATCATGTTTTGGCCGTTGCCGATCAACGTGGCCGCCGCGCCAAGGTTGCTGGCAATCGCCAACGCTATCAGGAACGGCACGGGATTAATCTGGCGGTGCAACAGCGCCGCGCCTACGACGGGGGTGAAGACGTAGCAGACGATGTCGTGATTGAGCACGGCGGAGAGGCCGGCCGTGACAGTCATCAAAACCAGTAGAAAGCGCGCCGGATGGCCGAGTCGGGCGGAAATGCTGCCGGCCACTCGGTCGTAGAACCCCGACAGGCGCAACTGCGCCGAGATGACAAAAAACCCGAACAGCAGGCAGATGGTCGGCCAATTGATGGAAGCGACCGCGTCGGCGGTGGAAATGCCGCCGAAAATCATCATCGCAATGGCGCCCAGCAACGCGATGCCGGCGCGGTTAAGCTTCAATCCCGGCACGTGCCCCATGGCCAGGCCGATATAGGTGGCGGCAAAAATGGCGAGAATCGCCGGTCGTTCGGCGGGGGCGGCGGCAAGGAGGATGGGCATGGCGTGCGGCTTGGCAGGCCGGTAATTTTATTTGGCCAGCAGCTTGCGGAGCGATTGCAATTCCTTCCGGCGGTCTTGGTCCGCCTTCGGATAGCTCTCCTTCAAGTCCGCGAGCGTGTCCAGGACGATTTGCGAGATAATGAGGTGGGCATTCTCCTTGTCGTCGGCGGGAACGATGTACCAGGGCGAGTGGTCGGTGCTGGTGGCGCTCAAGCAGGCCTCGTAAACCCGCATGTACTCCTTCCAAAACCCGCGCTCCTTGATGTCGTCGTGGCTGAATTTCCAGTTCTTCTCCGGGTCATCAATGCGGGCGAGAAAGCGCCGGCGCTGCTCCTCCTTGGAGAGATGCAGAAAAAACTTCACCACCATTGTTCCGTTGCGATGCAAATGCTTTTCCAAATCCGCGATGGAACGGTAACGCTTCTGCCAGAATTTATCGCCGTGCGGGCAATCCGCCGGCAGGTTCTGGGCGCGGAGGAGTTCGGGATGGACGCGCAGGATGAGCACTTCCTCGTAGTAAGAGCGGTTGAAGATGCCAATGCGGCCACGCTCCGGCAGACAACAGGTGGTGCGCCAAAGAAAATCATGCGCCAACTCGGTGGCGCTGGGATGCTTGAAGCTGAAGACCTGGCAGCCCTGCGGGTTGACGCCGGACATGACATGCTTGATGGCGCCGTCCTTGCCGGCCGCATCCATGGCCTGAAATATCAGCAGCAACGCATGACGATTGCCCGCGTAGAGCAGGGCCTGCAACTGGCGCAGCCCCTTGACGTGGTCATTGAGCAGCTCCTTGTAGTGTGCATCCGATTGGTAGAAGGGTTTCACCCGGGTGGGCCACACTTTGAGTTCTACCCTGTCCCCTTCGCGAACCCGGAATGGTTTGATCGCTATTTTCATGGTATTGGCCGACATTGCGCCGTCATTGATGGCAGGCATTAAAAGGCAAGCGTTTCGGCGGTGTCAAGCCAGTCTCGGGGAATCGCCGGTTATGCTTGGCAAACGGGCATTTCGAGGATTAGCTAGACGCCATGCAAACCGTGCTCGATTACCTCCAAAGCAACCAGGACCGCTTCGTTGCCGAACTGTGCCAATTCCTGCGCTTTCCCAGCGTATCCGCGCAAGTGGAATACAAGGCCGACTTGCGCGCCTGTGCCGACTGGCTCGCGGAGCATTGCCGCCAGATTGGCCTCGATGCCCAGGTCTGCCCCACCAAAGGACATCCCATTGTGCTGGCCAGGACGTTGCGCGCCGGCTCGCCGGCCAAACCGCATTTCATGGTTTATGGCCACTACGACGTGCAGCCGCCGGAGCCGCTGGATTTGTGGAAGTCGCCGCCGTTTGAACCGCGCGTCCAGGGACGGTCGCTGTTCGCCCGCGGTTCCACTGATAATAAAGGGCAAGTCTTTGCTCATCTCAAGGCCGCCGAAGCCTATCTGAAAACGGGCACTCCCTTGCCCTGCGATTTGACTTTTGTCATCGAAGGCGAGGAGGAAGTGGGCAGCGCCAGCCTGGAATCCTTTCTCCAGCAGCGCCGCGCCGAATTATCCTGCGACGCGGTTGTCGTCTCCGACACCGGCATGCCGGACGCGGATCATCCGGCGCTGACCTATTCGTTGCGCGGCATCATCGCGTTTGAACTTGCGTTGCACGGCCCCTCACGCGATTTGCATTCAGGCATCTTCGGCGGCGCGGTGGACAATCCCGCCATGGCGCTGAGCCAGTTGCTGGCCAGGGTCCGCGGCAAGAACGGCCGCATCGTCATTCCCGGTTTTTACGACGGCGTGGCGCCGCTGTCGGCCTATGAACGGCGCGAACTCAAGCGCCTGCCCCTCAGTGATCGGAAGCTGCAACAATTGCTGGGCGTAAAGAAGTTGTTTGGCGAACGCGGTTTCACGCCCACCGAACAGCGCAGCGCCCGTCCCACTTTTGAAATTAACGGCCTGACGAGCGGCTACCAGGGCGAGGGCAGCAAGACCATTGTGCCGGCCTGGGCACGGGCGAAGATCACCTGCCGGCTGGTGCCGCACCAAAAACCGGCCCGCGTCCGCAAAGTGGTGTGCGATTATCTCAGGAAAATCTGTCCGCCCACCGTGCGGTTGGAAATCGAAGCCGGCCACGGCGCCGAAGCCTATCTGGTTTCTCCCCAAAGCCCGCAGGCACAGGCGGCGTTGCGGGCGTTGCGGGAAGGCTTCCAGCGCGAGCCGGTCTTGCTGCGCGAAGGCGGTTCCATTCCCATCGTCAATGAATTCAAACGCGTGCTGGGCGCGGATACGCTGCTGCTCGGTCTGGGGCTGCCCGAAGACAACGCGCATTCGCCCAACGAGAAATTCGACTTGGATTGTTTCGCCAACGGCCAGCGCACGAGCGCGCTGCTGTGGCGTGAACTCACGCAACCCGCAAAATGAAAATTCATCAGTTATGAAATTCTATCGAAATCCCTTCGCCAGAATCTTGGCAGTTTTCGCCGTGGTTTGCCCCATCTTCATCTTTTCTGCGCCTGCCGCGGAATCTTCCGGCACCAACGCCGCCGCCGGGATTTGGCGGGATCCGTCGCAGCCGTTGGACGCCCGGGTTCAGGACTTGGTCAGCCGCATGACCCTGGAGGAAAAGGTGTCGCAACTCTTGGCCAATCCGCCCGCCATCCCGCGGCTGGGCATTCCCGCTTACAGCCATCGCGCTGAATGTCTGCATGGGGTGGCCGACGCCGGGTTCGCCACGGTTTTTCCCCAGGCTATCGGCATGGCGGCCACCTGGGATACGCCGTTAATCCATGCCGAGGCCGATGCCATCGCCACCGAAGGCCGCGCCAAGCACAACGATTACGTTGCCCATCACGACGGCAACTCCGGCGAGCGCTTCGCACTGAATTTTTACTCGCCCAATATCAACATCTTTCGCGATCCGCGCTGGGGACGCGGCCAGGAGACCTACGGCGAGGACCCGTTTCTGACCGCGCAATTCGCCGTGGCCTTTATTCGCGGTCTGCAAGGGGACGATCCGCGATACCTCAAGGTGATGGCCTGCGCGAAACATTATGCCGTGCACAGCGGACCCGAAAGCGAGCGGCACCACTTCAACGCCACACCGCCCGAACGCGACCTTTACGAAACCTATCTGCCGGCCTTCGAAGCGGCGGTGCGCGAGGGCCACGTGGGTTCCAGCATGGGTGCCTATAACTCTTTGTATGGGTATCCCTGCTGCGCCGATCCTTTCCTGTTGACCACTGTGCTCCGCAAACAATGGGGCTTTGACGGCGTGGTGTTTTCCGATGGCGGCGCGATTGGCGACATCTGGGCGGAGCACCATTATGTGCCCACGCCGGAGCAGGCGGCCATTGCCGCCGTCGAGGCCGGCTGCGATGTTTCTTCCGGCGGAATGACGGCGCCAAAATCCGGCGATATCAACGAGGGCCTGAAAGGTGGCCGGGCGTTTTCGGTTTTGTCCGACGCAGTGGCGAAAGGATTGATTTCGGAAAAAGCCGTGGACACCGCAGTGGCGCGTGAACTCGCGTTTCGGTTCCGGGTGGGCATTTTCGATCCGCCCGCCATGGTGCCCTATTCAAAAATCGGGCTGGACCAGAATGATACGCCGGCCCACCGGGCGCTGGCATTGAAAGTGGCGCAAGAGTCCATCGTGCTCTTGAAAAACGACGGCGTGCTGCCGCTCCAACGCGGCAAAATCAAGCGCATCGCTGTGATTGGACCCAATGCCGACTCGGAAATGATGCAAAACGGCAACTACCACGGCACGCCATCCCGTTGCGTGACGCTGCTGGCGGGAATCAGGCAAATGGCCGGAACCGGCATCGAGGTGACTTACGTCGTCGGCTGCCCGCTCGCGGTGCGGAACGATAAATCGAACCAGCCCGCGCCCGAGGCAACGGCGGAAGCGGTAGCCGCGGCAAAATCGGCCGACGTCGTCATCTTCATCGGCGGCCTCAACTCCATACTGGAAAATGAGGAGCAAGCGGCGGCCTACGATGGATTCTTCGACGGCGACCGGACGCGCATCGAGCTGCCGTCGGTGCAGGAGGATTTGCTCCAGGCACTCTACGCCACCGGCAAGCCCGTCGTGTTGGTCAATTGCAGCGGCAGCGCCATGGCGATGCCTTGGGAAGCGGGGCACTTGGCGGCCATCCTGCAGGCGTGGTATCCGGGCGAAGAAGGCGGAGACGCCGTGGCCGGGGTATTGTTTGGCGCGGTAAATCCGGCGGGCCGATTGCCGGTCACCTTTTACGCCTCCACCGCCGACCTGCCGGCGTTTGACGATTACTCGATGACCAATCGCACGTATCGTTACTTCAACGGCCGGCCCCTGTTCGCCTTTGGTTTTGGTTTGAGTTACACCCAATTCAAGTACGAGAACGCGGCGCTCAACGCCGCCAACTTCAACCCCGATGGCACGATCAAGCTTTCGTTTACGCTCAAGAATACCGGCAAGCGGGACGGTCAAGAAGTGGCACAGGTCTATTTCCGGCATGTTCACTCCGCCGTGCCCCAACCGAATCTGGCGCTCTGCGGGTTCGCGCGGGTCCATCTGGCAAAAGGCCGTTCGGAGCGCGTTGCCTTGGACATTCCGGCGAATCGGTTTCGTTATTGGGATACCACGCGGAAACAATATGTGGTCGAGCCGGGAGATTACGAACTCATGATCGGTGCTGCCTCCGACGACATTCGCTTGCGGGTGCCGGTGACCATTGCCGCGACTCAGTAACTTGAACGAGCAGGCGGAGCGCGGGTCTGCGATGCGACCCGCAGCGGCTTGGTTTGCACGGGGAAGCGCTGCGGCTCATAGACCCGCGCTCCTGAAGTTAGGACACCACCGCCCCGCCTCCCGCGCTTGCGCTTCCAACACAGCCCGCTACCTTGGGGGCCGTGAGCACCAGTCAAGCGACCGCCGGCTACTCTCCCTCGCCGTCAAGCAGCGGGGCCCGCCAATCAGCCTTCGTCACCACGCACTGGTCAGTGGTGCTGACGGCGGGCCATGACACCACGCACGCGCGCGCCGCCCTGGAAAAACTTTGCCAGACTTACTGGTATCCCCTTTACGCCCACGTGCGGCGGCGCGGCCACTCGCCCGCCGACGCGCAGGATTTGACCCAGGCCTTTTTTCTGCGGCTGCTCGAACAACGGTCGCTGGCCAGAGTGGACCCCGAACGGGGGCGCTTTCGCGCCTTCATGCTGGGGGCCTTGAACTATTTTCTCATCAGCGAATGGAGAAAAGCGCGCACCGGGCGCCGGGGCGGCGGGCGCCCGCTGCTGTCACTCGATTGGGCGGCGGCGGAACGGCGGTTCGATTTGGAGCCGGCGGACCCGGCCACCCCGGAGCGGGCCTTCGACCGGCAATGGGCCACGGCTTTGCTGGACGAAGTGCTGCGGCAATTGGAAAACGAATATCGCCACGAAGGGAAATCGGAATTATTCCAGGCGCTGAAGCAAACGCTGGCCGGTGCGCGCGAAGCGCAACCTTACACCCGCCTGGCCGGTGAACTGGGCATGACCGGGGGCGCGGTTGCAGTGGCCGTCCATCGCCTGCGCAAACGGTATCGCGCCCTGTTGCAGGCGGAGATTGCCAATACCGTGAGTTCCCCGGAAGAGGTGCGCGAAGAGATGAATTATTTATTCAGCACGATAAAGGGATGAACGCGAACGTTCCCCCCCCCCGCGGCGCTGGTCAGACTCCGCTGTACATCTGCGTATATCCGGGAATATCCGGGAATATGCGGGAATATCCGGGAATGACGGCTCCTCGGCAAGGGGGTGGGGGTGGGGGGGTGTATTTACCCCCCTGGAGCCGTGACACCGTGACAAGTCAATAAAGACGGGCCTTTCCTGAATTTGGAGCCGTGACAAAGCCGTGACAAAGGCGTGACAAGGCGTGACAAATGGAAGCGGTGAATCAGTTAAATGGTTAAATGAGTGGAATCGGTGAAAGGCGATCCGAGGCCAAAGCGGAAAGCGGGAAGGCCGGAAGGTGGCAAACGGCCGGTGATCACATGCCAATCAATCTCACTGAATGGGTGCCACCCGGAAATAGACCAGATTCGGCAGGCTCGCGGCATCAAAACCAACCGTCGCGGAGGTTCCCTGGACGGTGGTCTGTTGTGTTTGCCGGAGCGTGCCCTGCGAATCGGCAGCCTGCACCTGGAGGGTTTGGCCAGGTTGGGCGGCAACCGTCACCATGACCTTACCCTGGACAAAATGCACATTGGTCACTTTAGCTGTGGTTGTGGTAGCGTCGGCCTTGGCGGCGGTGCCGGGCGCGAGGGTGACCGCGGAACTCAGCGGCGGCAAATTGGTCGTGTATTCGCCGGCGACCAGTTCGAGACGGAAGAATTGCCCGTAATTACCGAGCGATACGTTGGTCGTCCAGATTGTCTCCGGCGGGGTGGTCCAGATATAGGCCACGTTGGTCCAGTTGATGAGATCAGTCGTAGCTTGCAGCAAAAGAGTGGATTGATAATTGTAGGTGAAATCCACCCCGCACACGACGCCGTTGGTTTGGATCAACCCGTTGATTTGAATGTCCGACACCAGGACCAAGTCAAAGACGAAGTTGGTGGGCGAGTTGTCCGCCTGGTCCGGGCTGCACGGAACCAGACAGGGCATCCAGGCGTAGCCGACAAACGAGTTGCCCGGAAACAAGGCATTGACAGTCAGACCAAGAGTTACCACCGCGCCATCACCGGTTGGCGTGCCATCACAATTGGTCACGTTGGCCAGCCGGTAGGAGGATTCCGAACTCTGGGCCAGAAAGGTGTTCGTGCAGGGGGGGATGACAGGATCGCCATCAGACGACCAGGACACCCAGGGCGGAGCGCCATTCGTGCCGTCACAACTCCAATTGGTCGAACTGGTGCTTTGGTCAACGAGGTTGGTGAAGGGGAGGTACAATCCGTAGAAACCTGCTTCCGTGATGTACGGGTCCTTCATCACCTTCATCGAATATTGGAACGATCCACTGCCCAGGCAGGTGCTTTGAAATTCCAGGAAAGTCGTCGCGCTGGCGGTGCCGCATCCGAACCCGAGCAAAGCCGCGAGCAACGACAGCGGGTGGCGCAGTATCTGACTCACGCGCGCCATTTTCTCACGCCATTAAAAAGATTCAAGCACAAAATGCCATTCATCAGCAATGACTTGCAAAGACGAAAATTTGGAGCGTGCGGTTCATCCGCGAATTGGCGCGGATTTTTTTAACGCAAAGACGCCAAGACGCAGCGCGGCAGGGGCGCAACCAAAGCCGGCCAAGGAGTTTCGTGCGAAGGACACGGTTGTTTCGTTATTCTGATCGCTATAGGCATAGTCGCACTGGAGGCAATATATCCATCTGTGTTGGATAAAAGGCTGATTTGGTGGTGGCCTAAGACTGCTGGCGCTCTCGTGATAGCGCTCA
>JBEKMW010000123.1:0-12902 GCA_049523455.1 Verrucomicrobiota bacterium
CACAAGGCAATGCCTTGAACGATTGGCTCCAGGTGGAACAATAACTCAACCGCTGCTTCTGCCTCCCGGTTTTTGGGATATTGTCGAAGTTGACGCAGAGGCCTTCCATGACGAAGCGGTTTTGAATAGCGTCATCGGAGCAAGCCTCTCGCCTCACACGTTGCATGCGGTGGGGTGGATAGCAGCCGTTCAAGGAATGCTGCTTAGCGTCTTCATCAGCAACAGCCGTCGTCCGGCGAGCCTCAGTGATTGTTCGCAGATTACAAGTTGGCCGCAGCTTTCCAGCCAATGATTAGGCCATCCGGCAAACGCACGGCGTTGGTTTGGTTGAATGCTGATTCATCCGGCCACGAACCACCGCCTTCAAGATGCAAAATGGTGTTTTGCCGTGCCGCAATAATTACCGGAACGGTCACAAATCCATAACCATTGGCACGCGCAATGACCTGATATTTTCCCGGTGGAAGTTCCACCGGCACCGCGTCTTGTAAAATGGTTCCCGAATTATTGTGGACTCTTTGCAGCAGCTTCCCATTGGGGCTGAAGATTTTGTAGTCGGAATACTCTTGGCGGTAATGATCACGGCTGTTGAAATCAGCGTTTCTCCTGAAAGCGGAATAAACCACCAAGGTGCCATTGGTTGAAGTTGAACTTGCCGCCGTTGGTTGAGGCAATGGCGGCCCTACTGTGTCGAGAGTGAGTCCGTTGCCAGTAGCGCAGCCTGACAAAAGAGCGCCCGTCGTAATTACGATCAAAGTAAAAAGCGTTTTCATCGCTTCCATCATTTTCTGCCACAGTTCTGCAGCCAGGTAAAGTTTATGAATGAATTTTAATTTGGTGTTCACAAACGGTTAATGTCCGGGGTGTCAATGACTATAGATGGAAAGGTGTGAAAAAGCCGCCGGGTTGGTCAAATTGAAGCGGCCTTTTCTCAAGACGCTGCGGACAAAGCGCCCGTCTCCGTCCGAAGGCGCGCGAGCCGGATAAAGCCCGCGTTTGACACCTCTACCAAGATAAAAGGAATATTATGAAACGTGTCTACATTTTTCTGGGCACCGGCGTGGTTTCATTGTTGATCGGATGCGCCTCAACACCGGTTGCTCTTGCGCCCGTCGGGCCCAATCCGGTTGGCAGCGAAAGCATGGCTCCCGAGGGCGGGCTGCAGGTCTTCTCCAGCCTGGTCGGGCGGAGTGAAGGTGACAATCCCACCTGGTATCAGCACACCGATTATTATGTCTATGATCTGCACGGGAAGCTGGTGAAGCACGTGGACAACGCCACCGGATATTACGCGGAAGCTCCCCGCCGAGTCACTCTCCCGGCCGGAAGGTATCTCGTGAAGGCACAAGCGAACGATTACTTCTGGGTTGAAGTGCCGGTAACAATCGAGCGCGGTCAAACAACGAGAGTCCACCTGGACGACAACTGGAAACTTCCGGCTCAAACGCCAAAGACAGAACTGGTCAGCCTCCCCAACGGCAATCCCGTGGGATGGCACGCCGAACCCACAAAAGGGGACGGGACACACTGATCGGTGTCCTTGTACTGGTGCGGGCGCCTCAGGGCACGAAACATGAGCACAAATGAAGAAGCATCGACAAAGTCTAAGCGAAGCCGAACAAACCTGGTGGCTCTTTATTATAGTGCTTTTCGTGCTCATCGTCTTGACGGGTTATTTGTTTTGAAAAAAAGTGTCTGCCTTTGGGCCATAACCGCCAATCTGATTCCGTGGCGTGAACTGGAGAGAAATGTGAGAGTATGGGCAAAAAATCCGTTTGTTGGGCCAGCCGTTTCAAATAGCACTGGTAAATAAGGTGGGCCGGTCGCGTATCTCCGTCCATCAAGATTTTGGCAGCCAGCCCTGAACGGAAGCTCGCACATTCGTCGAGGTCAGATTGAAGGTTGGTTGCCCATCTTCGGCCAGGCAGGCCGCACCAACGGCGAAGAATTCCATCAGCAGCGTTAACGCGCTGACCATCGGAAGTGTTTTAGTTTGTAACTTCACGTCCAATCATTCTCGCATCGTTATTGGTATTTCTGCAATGGCAGGTGGTGTTCATCGGTCATAACTCCGCGGACCGAATCCTGGCTTTGAATGACCAGTATTGTGGTTTGAAACGCTGTCTCAGCGTGTTATCATGTTATCGTCCTTAAAGCTGTCTGCGGATGGATTTCAATTCCCGCCGCCGGTTCTCCGGATGCACCCGGACGACCAGCACTTCCTCGTAATAGGAACGATTGAAGATGCCGATCCGCCCGCGTTCCGGCAGATGACGGGTCGTGCGCCAGAGAAAATCATGTTCCAGCTCCTCGGCGCTCGGCTGTTTGAAACTGAAAACCTCGTAGCCTTGCGGATTGACCCCTGACATGACGTGCCGGATGGCGCCGTCCTTGCCGCCAGCGTCCATCCCCTAAAAATCAATGCGTTAGGGACCGGATCAGCGCGAACCACGTTGCTTGAATCATCCGGGGATCCGTTCCATACGGGCTGCTGAAATTGGTGAAGCGCAGCCGGGGAAGCCGGAGTTCAGGTCTGCCCCAGAATGCTTCCAAGAAATTCCCGTGGCCGGATGCAGGCTGAACCGTGGGGTTTTTCAAGCGAAAGCAAGTCATTGTCGGTGGTGACAATATAGGCGGCGCGAACCGCCACCGCCGCCATGACCACCGGGTCGTCATTCGGATCGCGTTTCACGGTTTTCTTCACAATGAATTTTTAATTCCCTCTTCATGCCGCGTTAATGTCCAGCTTGTCAATTGCTTGGACCCCATGTCGCGGGCATCGCCCGGGACGAACGGGACGAGCAAGCGTCGCTCATCGCCGTGAGTTAGAAGCTCAAGTACGTATAGGCCTTCAGCCCGCGCTCGTAATCATCCAACAAGCGCATCGCCTCGGACGGTTTCATGCGGTCGGATTTGATGGCTTCGTCCACCTGCGCTTTCATCAAGCGCTTGAGTTCGTTCTCATCGTATTGCACCGCCGCCAGCGATTGGACGATGGTGTTGCCTTCGATAATTTCCTCGATGTAATAGCCGGATGGCTCATCCGGTTCGAGGAAGACGTGGACCTCATTGACGCGCCCGAAGAGGTTGTGCAGGTCGCCCATGATGTCCTGATAGGCGCCCATGAGGAAAAAGCCGATGTAATACGGCTCAACCTGGCCGTTGCCGTTGGCATGGAGCTTGTGCAACGGCAGCGTATCGCGCACGTCCTGGAAATCAATGAACTTGCTCACCTGGCCGTCGGAGTCGCAGGTGATGTCCACCAGCGTGCCTTCGCAAGTGGGCCGTTCATTCAGGCGCGCGATGGGCATGATGGGAAACAACTGGTCCAGCGCCCAGTGGTCCAGGAGCGATTGGAACACGGAGAAATTGCAGAGGTATTGATCGGCGAGGCTGTCTTCGATCTGGCGGATTTCCTCCGGCACGTACGCCTGGCCCTTGTAACTGTCCACCACGGCGCGGCTGATTTGCCAGTAAAGGTCCTCGATCTTGGCCTTGTCGGGCAAGTCCATCATGCCGAGGGTGAACATGTGCTGCGCGTCCTCCCGCCGTTCCAAAGCGTCGTGATAGGCCTCGAGCTTGTTGAGCTTGCAAAGGTTCTTCCGGATGTCGAGCAACTCCCTCACCAGCGCCTGCTCGTGGTCGCCGTACTTCAAAAACTCGCCGGGCCGGACCTTTTCAATCGCGCCGAACACTTCCACGATCAGCACACTATGATGCGCCACGATCGCGCGTCCGCTTTCGCTGATGATGTCCGGATGCGGCACGTCTTCGGCGTTGCAGACGTCGGCGACGTAATAGACCACGTCGTTGGTGTATTCCTGCAACGTATAATTGGTGGAGCTGTCAAATGCCGACCGGCTGCCGTCATAATCCACCCCCAACCCGCCGCCAACGTCAAGGTAGGAGATGGGGAAACCCATTTTGTGCAGCTTGGCATAAAACCGCGCCGCCTCCTGCACGGCTTTTTTTACGGTGAGAATGTCCGGGACCTGGGAACCGATGTGAAAATGCAGCAGTTTCAGGCAGTGGCCGAGGTTTTCCGCCTTCAACATTTCGGTGGCCGCCAGCAACTCCGCCGTGCTCAGGCCGAACTTGGCGTTTTCGCCGCCGCTGCCTGCCCAACGGCCCGCCCCCTTGCTCAACAGCCGCGCGCGCACGCCCAGAAGCGGCTCCACGCCCACCTGTTTGGAAATGGTCACGATCTGCCGCAACTCCTCCAGCTTCTCCACGACCAGGATCACCGTCTTGCCCAGCTTGATGCCCAGCATGGCCATCCGGATGAATTCCGCGTCCTTGTACCCATTGCAAATGATCAGGCTGCCAATCTGGTTTTGCAGCGCCAGGCCGGCCAGCAGCTCCGGCTTGCTGCCCACTTCCAGCCCAAATTCATACGGCTTGCCCGCGTCGAGGATTTCCTCCACCACTTCGCGAAGCTGGTTCACCTTGATGGGGAACACGCCGCGATATTTGCCGTGGTAATTGTATTCGGCAATGGACGCGCCGAAGGCCTGGTTGATGGCCTCCACCCGGTGGCGCAGGATGTCCTGAAACCGGATGAGCAGCGGGAATTTCAAGCCGCGCGCCTTGGCCTCCTCGGTCACGTCGGTCAAATCCACGGCCACGCCGCCGTTTTGTTGCGGCATCGCCACCACGTGCCCGGCCTCGTTGATGTCGTAATACTTCGCGCCCCAGCGATGAATGTTGTACAGATTGCGCGCCGCCTCGATGTCCCAAGGCGGCGTGGCGTCGGTTGAATTGCTCATCTCAATGCTTCAAACCAACGAACTATAAAATTCCTGCGGCGGAAATCAACACGTCGCATGAAAAATCTTTGCAACAAACAATTACCCCCTCGCGGCGCTTTCCGGTCGGACGGACGAGCCGCGCGAGTCCCCAACTTCATCCCCAGATACTTTTAAAGAACCCTCATGGATACCATACTGATTCCGGCAATTGTCCGTCCGGTTCAGGCTTTGCAATTCCGAGGCGATCTGCTTTCATCCCGCCATGCCAAGCGTCCCGCTCAAAACCATCGTCGCCCACTGCGACCGGCTTCTTCGCACGCGCGAATTCGGCGACTACGACGGCGCCGCGAATGGACTGCAGGTGGAAAACGCCCGCGGCGTCACGCGCCTGGCCGCCACCGTGGACGCCAGCCTGGCTACCGTAAAGCTCGCCGTTGCCGCCGGAGCCGACCTGCTCATCGTCCATCACGGGTTATTCTGGACCCCGTCGCATCCGTGGACGGGCAAGAGATACGAACTGCTGCGTCGTCTGGTCGAAAATAATCTGGCGGTTTACAGCGCGCACCTGCCGCTGGACGCGCATCCCAAACTGGGCAACAGCGCGCAACTTTGCGCGGCACTGGGCTTGAAGAAATTGAATCCATTTTTTCTCACCCACGGCCAGATTATCGGGTTCAAGGCACGAACAAAAATCTCCCGTGCCGAACTGGCCCGGCGATTGGAACGCGCGACCGGCGTCAAGCCGCGCATCATTCCCGGCGGGAGGGAATTCTGCGAGCGCATCGGCGTGGTGACCGGCGGCGCGGGCGACGACCTGAAACGGGCCGCGGACGAAGGCGTGGACACTTTCGTGACCGGCGAAGGCCCGCACTGGACCTACGCGCTGGCGGAGGAATTGGGGCTGAACGTCCTGTACGGCGGCCATTACGCCACAGAGACCTTCGGGGTGAAGGCGCTCGCGTCGCATCTCGCCCAAAAATTCAAGCTGCCGTGGCAATTTCTGGATCATCCCACCGGCTTGTAATCCGAATTTGAGCAGTGTCCCGATTTGTTTTCGGAGCCCGGGTCTTGCGACCCGCAGCGGCCTGGATTGCATGGGGATGTGCTGCGGCTCATAGAGCCGCGCTCCTGAATTTAGATGACACTGCCCGAATTTGCGTTGCAAATTCGGTGCGCTTTTGTTTCTTTATTCTTCTGAACTATGGGTCCGCACATCGTCACGGTCATTCCCGTTTTTAACGGGGAACCTTTTGTCATTCAGACCTTGGAATCGTTGGCCAAGCAGACGCTGCTGCCCAGCCGCGTCGTGGTAATGGACGGCGGCTCGACCGATAACACGGAACGGACGGTGAAGGCATTCAAGGGCCTTCCGTGCGAGTGGGCCCCGGAGACAGAGCGGCTGGGCTCCTTTGGCAGCATGAACCACGGGTTGGATTACGCCAAGGAGGCGCAATTTCTGCAAATTCTCCATGCCGACGATTGGATTGAACCGAAGTTCTACGAAATCATGAGCAGGCAGTTGGAAGACTGCGATGGTTTTGGCATGGCCTTCTGCCTGGACGAACGAATTGACGAGCAGAACCGCCGGTTGAGCGTGTCCGGCAAGCCGGACGGCAAAATCACGGTGCTGCACAAGGACGATTATTTGAAGCACCAGGCCGGCTTTGGCAACCAGGCCTTTGCGTCGTCGCTGCTGAAAACCAATTTTCAAAAAGCGCCGTGTCAGTTCCGGCTGGACCTGCCGATCGTGGCCGGCGCCGTGTTCTGGGCGGAATGGGCCACCCACTGCAAAAAAATCGTCAAAGTGAATCTTCCGCTGGGCAAGTACCGCTGGCACGGCGCCACTGGCACCAGCGCGCTGGCGCCCAAAACCGAGTGCCTGGTGCAGGATGAATGGCGCGCCATGCAATTGATGGAAGGATTTCGCGGCCGCGGCATGGAGCCCCACCGGCAGTTCAAGTTGAAAGCGATGCTCGCCGTGCGGGCCAACATCAAGTCCAAGAGAATCCGCCAAAACGGAAATCCCAGGCAATCCCGCGAAGTCGCGCAGGCCGCGCGGGCCATCACCGGCACGGGGCTTTCGGCTGCCGCCAGGGTTTTGGTCGAGCTCCGTGATTTGATGCTTTACCGGCTCGGCGGCCGCACGCGGCATCCCAAAAACATCTATGGTTGATGAAGCCCGGGGTTGTCATTCTGGGCGGAGGCATCGCGGGACTGTCCCTGGCGTCGTTCCTTGACCGGCGCGCCATAGTCCTGGAATGCCAGAAGGAAGTCGGCGGCCTCAGCCGGAGCTATGCCATGCTTTCATTAATCCTACCCGGGTTAGACTGGTGGTTGTGTGCGGGCCGGTAAGCCGTATACGCCGCCACGTGCGTGGACAACTAGAGGACCATACCCACTCTTCCGAAAGAACTGTGCGAAGTTGCTGTTTTTCAATGGCTTTCGCAGTTCCACAAATGTGCAGAGTGAAATAGAAATGGGCGATAACTTCTTCTCACTTTTGACATTTTTCCCAGATGCGTGCATAATGAAACTTGGTTCGTGTCTTCCGACATGCAATCACCTTAAAAAAGCAAACCTAAAACCAAATGTGACAGATTCTGCGCACGAGGCAGACGGCGTGACCCCTGCGCACGTACTCTGTCGGAGCGCGGGTCTGTGACCCGCAGCACAACTGCCAGCGATGGATGCCCGGAAATTCCAAAGATTTACGCGCCAGCCAGAGTGCTGCGGCTCGCAGCCGCCGCGGAAGCCGCGCTCCGGTGGCAGCGGCGAGTTGCGCCCGATCCGAATTTGCGTTGCAAATCCGGCGGGCTTTTGTTTTTATTCTTCTGAAGCATGGGTCCGCATATTGTCACCCTGATTCCCGTTTTCAACGGGGAACCTTTTGACCGATTATAGACTGTCGTTATTAAATTAAGGTATTTTATCCGAACTCTCAATAACTGCCATGGGAGCGCTTAAAACACCGTCCGTTCTGCTTCATAACCTCCTTCTGGGGGTTCTGCTGGCGCTGGGCATCGTGGCCCAGGCGTCCGGCCAGCAAATTTCCGGTTACGAATACCGCTTCTATTTTTTCTATAATAACACCCACGACCAGCTCTTCTGCGCCCGTGGAAGCACGGTGAGCAACCTGGTGGTCAACTTCACCCCGATTTTATGGGATGTCCCCGGCTCCGGCATCCGCGATCCCAGCGTGATTTATTACGGCGGACGGTACATTCTCGTCTGGAACCAGGTTCTGGCGGGCGGTTTTGAATCCTCCGGCGTGGGGTTCGCCACCTCGCCGGACGGTCTGACCTGGACGATTTCCGGCCATGTGAACGTGGCTGCCATGGTCGGCGACGGACGCAGCGAGGACTGGGCGCCGGAATGGTTTGTGGACCCGACCAACGGCCTGCACATGCTCATTTATCTGCCCCCCGTCGGCGACGCCTACGAAACGGCCACCTTTATCGCGGACATCAATCCGGAAAACATCACCAATGTGACGAATCTGCGCCAAATCCAGAACACTTCCAGCTCCGATCCATATATGATTTATAGCAACGGAATCTATTATCTCTTCACTTCGGAGCAGGAATACACGAGCACGAACATAGATTCCGATTTTGTCGCCAACCCCAACGTTTCGGCCAATGGTGCGGAGGAAGGCTCCGTCGTCATCAACGTTGACGGTCAATGGTGGTGGATCAAGACCAACACGTTTGGCGATGACCAATATGACATATCCACGGACTTGATGGACTGGTTCAGCGGCTGGCAGATTTATCCGTATCCCCGGCCCCACTACAGCGACGGTTCGCCGGCGCAACAGGGCGACCTCGCGCTCTATCCGGTCATCACCATGCCGCCGGTGATTAGCGGATTCGCGCCGACGGCCACCAATGTGGTCCTGAACGGCGTCTATGGCACCCCGGAGACGAATTGCGTGGTCCTGACCGCGACGAGTCTTGCCGCGCCGATGAGCAGTTGGACGCCAGTGGCGACCAACCAGTTCAATGCGGCGGGCCAGGTTAGTTTCACGTTCACCAATCCGTTCTCCCCGATTCAGCCGGCGGCCTTTTACCGGCTGCAGTACCAATAGAGAGCCATCCGGAAGCGCCAGGAGGTCCCGCAGCCTATTCCCAGCCCGCCCCAACCGCTCCCAAAATTTGCGCTGCTGACGACTGCCCGTCTGCGCGCCGTGCTCTCCCGCTATGCGGTTCGCGCCGTTCGGCCGTCAGCAACGCGCCAAGATACTCGATTCGCAAGCGCCGGATTAGGTTTCCCGAAGTTCGCCTTCCCGGCAACGCTCGCTCAAGACCGTTTTGTCACTTTTCTAGGGCTGAGCCCTGCGTGGAGGGGCAGCGCCGGGAACGGACGATACCGATCACCAGGCACGCCAGGGGGAGGAGCGCAAGCGAAGCTGGCTCGGGAACAATCTCTAGCATCGCGTCCATGCGGGCGCCCTCGTAGTAGTTGTCTGTGTAGGTCATTTCCATGGAGATGGTGTTCTCTCCCGACACGAAGAGGCCGGGATCATCGGAAATCGAAAAGGTATTGTTCGGCCAAGTCTCCCAACCCTCAAAGGCCTGTGATCCGATAGTGTTTCCATTCAACAGGAGGAGGCCTTCATCGTCAATCGCCCAACTGCCGGAGATGCTGACGTCCGACAGGTTCACCCCGGTAAGGTTGAAGGTCCGGGTGAAGGTCCCGAGGCCGTTGTCACCCTCGTTGTCTGGATCTTTCGCTACCCACACCGAGTTGGCGTCGTTCGCCGGCCAAGCGGGGTTTATGGAGTCGCCCGGCCACCAGTCACCGTTCGTCGAGGCGACCACACGCGCGTACACGCCGCTGACCATCCAGTTGGCGTCAACCGAATCTCCAGCCTGCTGGACCGTGCCCGCTGCATTTAGGCCGGTTGAGAGGTTGATGAACGTCTGCGCGCTGAGAACACCGCAAAGGAGCGGTTGGGCGGTCAGTACCGCCAGCAGCAGCGCCCCCGGGCGAACGCTATTCTTTGCGCGGCTCGCGTAGTGTGCGGACGGTTGTTGGTTGATCGGGTTCCGGGTGGTTTTGGTTGGTTGGCTTTTGGTAGTTTTCATGTTGGTTTGTGTTGTTGTGTGCACTTTATAATTGTGACACCACATTTTTTAACAAGTGGATGACACATTCTGGTTTGGGCGAATGGCGATCAGGCCCTGGCAGCGGAGCCAGGATTCCACCGTGACCCGCCACGGGGTGGCGGGACGGAGGCAATCTCCCTTCGCCGTAACGGTAAAAGGGAGCCTGGCCACAGACAAGCTCTGTACAGCAACTTCTCTCAGGTCCCTCTTCTATGAAATTTGTACAATACCCACCCCATTAGCACAAGAGGTTTAATTATGATTTATTATCAATTCATAAGTTCATTCAAACACAACGCGCTTGGTGCGGGGTGGCGTCTGGGGTCCGGGTTCAGTAGGAGCCGAGGTCACGAGGGTCAAATTTCCTTGGAAATAGTCGTTGGTCCGGAGCCTCCTTGCGTCGGCTCCTGCTTTTTTAACGGGCGTTAGGCGGAACGTGCCAACGCTCAAAAGGCCACGGGTGATATTTGCTATTGGCGTGATTGGGATCGACGATGCTGATTTCGGGCTGGCCATGAAGCAGCCGTTCCACGCATTCGACGCCTTGCATGAAGCAATGGTCTTGATTGCTGACTTCATATTTCCAGGCGCCAAAACGTCCGCGAGGAAACACCCCGTTTTGTTCAAAGAACGGTAAGATCTCATTGAGCGCTTTGTCACGGTGCAGACTGGGCGTCGGATAACCCAAATCTGCGCGATATTTCCAAACCGATACGATGTCCGAACGCCTTTCAATCAACCGGGTGTTCAACAGCCCCGTGATGACTGACTCGGCCATGGTCGCCTGTACTTCGGGCTTGTATGGTGATTCAGACACTTCTGCCATCAATGACCATTGGGATTCTGGCCGGGGAACGTTATTGGGAGAATAGTTGCTGAACACCGTGACACGGTAGAAGGGGCAATTCGATTCCGGAAAGTACATCCAACATTTGGTCTTCAGCGGTTCCGGCGGGCGGCCCCGCAACCCAATCCCAAAGATGTTGGACGTAGAAAAGAGCAACCCGCGGTCAACCAGCGGCGCGAAGCGGTTTTGCCCGGAAATGATCAGCAAACGGGGCAGAGGAATGGTGCTGAGCAACGCATCGTACTCAATCGTCAATCCAGAACGAGTTCGAACTGTTCGCCGTGGCAAATCAACTTCCAGCGCCTCGTCCTTGAGCACGAGTCGATCTGGAGGCAACCGTTCGGCGCACTTTTTCCAGATGGCTCCCGTGCCGCCATGCTTGGGAAACCGGAAGGTGCGGTTAGGCCCCCACGAAATGTCGGACTTCCCATGAACGAGATTGTGCAGCACTTTCTTTAAATCCACGGCGGCGACCCGGTCGCCGATCCAGTCCGCACTCAATAACTCAGGCGGGTAGGCCCACACCTTGAAATTGTACGGCAGCATGAAGACCTCGGCGATGCCGATGCCGAAACTCGCCAGAACCCAATCCCGGAAGTTCGCCACGGGTTTGGCCGGGCCGCGGACGGCATCTACCAACCCCGCCAGGCAACGATCCAAGTCGGGGCGTGGGAGCTCGTGGATATTGTATTGGAAAGGGTACGGAATGAACTTGTCACGGATCCAGATCCAGGATTCCCTTTGGTGGTTTAGCCAGCCATCCGTGCCCAGGAGTTGATCCATGACCTGATCGAAATAGGCATAGTGCGAGAATTGAACGTGCCCGCCGATGTCCCAGGTAAACCCTTGTTCATCAGCAAACGACCGCGCCAGTCCTCCCACGCCGTCAGAAGCCTCCACGATGAGCCAGTTTTGGCGCTTAACTTCCTGCATTCTCCAGGCTGCCCCAAGACCGGTGGGACCGCCACCGAGAATCAAAAGTTCCGTTTTCATTCAAGTTGATACGCTGCAAAATTGGCTCGCCATTTTGGGCCATCAACGGTAGTTATCAAGAATTGAATCGCGCGAGCATTATCACCGTTATCCCGGTTTACAACGGTCAGGCCTTCATCGACCAGACACTGGCGTCCGTGGCGCAGCAAAAATTGCGACCCGACCGCGTCATTGTCATTGACGACTGTTCGACGGACTCTACGCCGGATATAGTCCGCAGTTTCCGGGGGTTGACTTGCGAATATGTTCGCAATCCTGCGAACCTGGGCGTGATTAAAAATTACAATCGGGCGCTCGATTATGCGCAGGAGGGAGAATACCTGCAAATCCTGCACGCGGATGATCTGATTGCCCCGGAATTTTATCACGTCATGGTCGAGTTGCTGGCGGACTGCCGGGGCCGGGGCATGGCTTGGTGCCAGGACGAACGCATTGACGAGAACAATCAACGGTTGAGCGTTTCGGGAGAATCCGATGGCCGTGTCAAGATCTTTTCCAAAGATGAGTTTCTGCGGACCAAGGCAGAGTTTGGCAATCAAGCTTTTTGCGCGACCTTGTTCAAGACGGCCCGCCAGCCGGCACCCTGCCAGTACCATCCGGATTTTTTGATCGTCAACGACGTGGTGTTTTATGCCGAATACGGGGTGCATTGTGAGGCGTTGATTCAAATCAATCGCCTTCTGGCCCAATACCGTTGGCACGGCAATAACACCACTTCCAGCTTTGCACCCACCATCCAGTCGCTGATCCTGGACGAATGGAAGGCCATGATGCGGAATGAGGAATTGCGCGAAAAACGACCGGGTCCTGTCCGAAAGCTGAAATTGAGGGGACTGTTCGCCGTCCGGTCCGGGATAAAAGCCAAGCGGTTCCGCCAAAACGGCAATCCGGGGTACGCCAATAAAATCGTGCAGGCAGCACGGCCCATCACAGGTTGGCCCTTATGGATCGCGGGACAGATACTCGTGGAGTTGCGTGATTTTACGATTTACCGGCTCGGCGGACGCAAGCGGCATCCTAAGAACATTTATGGTTGATTGCCAGCGCCTCAACAACTGGGATCAAGCTGGCCGCGCATTTGAACCCTTGCTGGCGCAGGAAATTTACCGCCTTCATCGAACGCACGCCGCCCTTGCAGTGCAGATAATATTGCTGGTTCGGGTCCAGTTCGGTGAAGCGTTGCGGCAATTCGCTCAAGGGCAGCAG
>JBEKMW010000124.1:0-12743 GCA_049523455.1 Verrucomicrobiota bacterium
TGGGCCTTCTTCTGGAGAATGGCTAGGCGCATCTCCACGTCCGGCGGCTGCAAATCGGTGACCAGCCCCCATTCGAAACGCGATACCAGGCGGTGTTCCAAGTTCTGAATCTCGCTGGCCGGGCGGTCGCAGGTCAGCACTATCTGTCGGCGCGACTCGTGGAGCGCGTTGAAAGTATGGAAGAACTCCTCCTGGATACGCTCCTTGCCCGCGAGAAATTGAATGTCGTCAATCAACAGCACATCCGTCTGCCGGTATTTCTTGCGGAATCCGGCCAGACGATTGTTTTGAATGCCATCAATGTATTCGTTGGTAAACTTTTCCGACGAAACATACGCCACCCGCGCGCCTTTTTTGCTGGCCACCACGTACTGGCCGATGGCATGGAGCAGGTGGGTCTTGCCCAAACCCACGCCGCCATAGACAAAGAGCGGATTGTAGGACTTGCCCGGCACTTGGGCCACGGCCAGCGCGGCCGCGTAGGCAAAATTGTTGTTGTTGCCAACGACAAACGTATCGAACGTGTTCTTGGGATTGAACGGCTGCTCCCCGTTGGCCAGGGAACGTTCGCGCAGCGGTTCTACCACCCTGGCTTTCCCCGTTGCGGAAGCTGGCGCCGTGAGTCCGCCGCCGGCCGCAGCCTTGAATTTCACCTGCAATTGTCGGCCAGTGGCAGTACCCACCGCGTCCTGTAACAGGCTCAGGTAATTTTCCTTTAGCCACAATTCGCTAAACTCGTTGGGAGTTTCGAGCGTTATGCGGCTGGCGTCCAAGGCACACACCCGCAACGGCGCAAACCACATGTTGAACACGTCCGGGGTCAATCTGGAGCGCAGTTGCTCCTGCGCCGAATTCCATACTTTTTCCGCTGAAATTTGCATGTGTTCCTCAAAAAGCCCGCGATTTTAAGCCTTTTATTCACCTCGCTGGGAAACTGGCGTTTCGGGCCGATTTTCGCCAGTGTTTCCTGTGGCCGGGCGCTCTAGCTTTGCAAGGACAGCCGGTATCCCAACTTTGTTTGCTCCAAAAGTCATTTTGACCACACTCGTAACTGCTTGATTTTCAACAAGTTACTGACACCAAGCGCCGCCATCGTCCGTCAATTATTAAATACCGCTGAAACGTCCTGAAAAAATCGTGAACAACGCGTGCATTTTTATGGCATTACTCCGAAAGTTTCGAGGATAACATATTAACTCTTGTTCACGAGTTATTCACATACCGGATTCAGCCTTCCAGATAGCAAATAAAAGCAATGCCAATTTCGAAAATCGCGCCTTTCATATGGCCTGTTCGCCCGTTTCACCGGTCCGAATGCGCACGATGTTTTCGACCGGCGTAACGAAAATTTTACCGTCGCCGATCTTCCCGGTCTTTGCCGCCTGCAGGATGGCTTCCACGGCGGCCTGTACCAAGCCGTCGGCCAATACCAACTCGACCTTGACCTTGGGGAGGAAATCCACTGTGTATTCGCTTCCGCGATAAATTTCGGTATGGCCCTTCTGACGTCCAAAACCTTTTACCTCGGAAACCGTCATGCCCTGCACGCCCAGGGCCGACAACGCTGCTTTCACTTCTTCCAGTTTAAACGGCTTGATTATCGCTTCAATTTTCTTCACGTCCAGCCTCTTCTCCTCATCGGGTCGTGGATGGATATTACCACGAACCGCAGTCCTGTAAACAGGAATCTGCACTGATTTGCACTGAACCGGCGTAGTGCTCTAAATTCAGGAGCGCGGCATTTATGCCGCTTCATCTGCCAAAGCATTTCGTAGCGTGATGCGGACTGAAGCCGCGCTCCGCCACAAATTAGGGCACTCCTGAACCGGACGGAACTGGACATTGAACCGGTTCCCAAGTAAGTTGGTGCGCAGATAGGGTTGCCGGCCGCGTGCATGGCTGGCGTCGCTCCATTTCAAAGCCATTTCCAGGCGGTTTTTAATGAAGGATCCTCAATACAGAATCTGCACTAATACTTTATGCCTGCGATTTGACATTAATAAGAGACTGTGATTTATTGGACGCGGGTAACGGGGATTTTCGGCCGTTGCCCGTGGTTCTTTGAATTTTGTGAAGCTTTTCGATCTGCGTTCGGCACAGACCCGGATCGAATTTCTTGCGTTATCCTACTGATGTGCTTACTCGAAAATTCCCCGGGCCTCTCGGTCATCTTCTGACCGCTTGGCCCGGTTTTTCTTTTTGCAGGCCTGACACCCTTCGTTGACACCTCATTTTCCCACTGTTACCGTTCGCCTCCCTGAAAATGGCGACAGATTACAAAAACACGCTCAACCTGCCGCGCACCGGATTTCCCATGAAAGCCGACTTGGTGAGTCATGAACCGGAGCGGCTGAAGAAATGGGAGGCCGCGGGCCTCTACGCAAAAATCCAGGCTGCCCGCGCCGGCGGGGGGAAATTTGTCCTCCACGACGGCCCGCCATTCGCCAACGGCGATGTTCACATTGGCACGGCGCTGAACAAAATCCTCAAGGATATCATTATCAAATACAAGACGTTGCGTGGTTTCAGCGCGCCCTACGTGCCGGGCTGGGATTGCCACGGCTTGCCCATTGAATTCAAGGTTTCCCAGGAAATGCGCAAAAACGGTGGCGACGCCTCGTCGCCCGCTGACATCCGTAAAGCCTGCGAGGCCTATGCCCGCAAGTTCATCGGCATCCAACGCACGCAATTCCAGCGCCTCGGCGTGCTCGGCGATTGGGAAAATCCTTATCTCACGTTGAACAAGGCCTATGAAGCCGACGAATTGCGACTGTTTGCCGATATCGTGGAGAAGGGCTTTGTTTACCGCGGCAAAAAGCCCGTTTACTGGAGCATTCCCTGCCGGACGGCGCTGGCCGAGGCGGAAGTGGAATACAAAGACCACGTAAGTCCCAGCATTTACGTCAAATTCCCGGTCGTGGGCCGGCCCAATACGTATGCCTTGATCTGGACGACGACGCCTTGGACGCTGCCGGCCAATCTCGCCATCGCCTTTAACGACAAGTTCCAATACGTCCAGGTGGCGGTCGGCGGGGAAAACTACCTTTTGTTCCGGGGCTTGCTGCCTGCCGTGGCGGAAAAATGCGGTTGGACGAATTATCAGGAAACGCCCGTTGCCACCGGGGAACTGGCGAAGCTCCAGTACCAACATCCGTTCTGCCGTCGAACCGGAAACTTCTATCCGGCTGAATTTGTCACCAGCGACACCGGCACGGGCTTCGTCCACATCGCGCCGGGACACGGACTGGAGGACTACGGGCTGGGCATGAAGGTGGGTTTGCCGATATATTCGCCGGTGGACGACGATGGCCGGTTTGCCCGTACGAACGACTTGCCCGTGGAGCAACAGATGCCGGACGCGATGGTGGGCAAGCCCATTCTCGAAAAACACGGCAAAAGCGAAGCCAACGAAGCGGTTTTGGCCGTGCTCCGCGAGAACCATGCGCTGCTGCACCAGGAAAAATACTCGCACAGCTACCCGCATTGCTGGCGTAGCAAGACGCCCATCATCTTCCGGGCGATGGACCAGTGGTTTATCGAGATTGACCACGTTTTGGAGAGTGCGCGCGCGCCCCAAACTTTCCGCTCCGCCGCCCTCGCCGAAATTGACCGCGTCCAATGGGTGCCCGATTGGGGCGTCAACCGCATCAAGAGCGCCGTGCAAACCCGCCCCGATTGGTGCATCAGCCGCCAGCGTTCCTGGGGCGTGCCGATTCCGGCCTTTTACGACGCCAAGGGCGAACCGATCCTCCACGCACAAATCGTCCGCCAGGTGGCTGATTTGATTGAAAGGAATGGCTCGAACGTCTGGTTCGAGAAATCGGCCGCCGACCTCTGGTCGCTCGTCAAGCCGACCGGCTGGAAAGGCGCGGAAGCGGTTGCTAAATCGAACGACACGCTCGACGTGTGGATTGATTCGGGCAGTTCGTCGCGCGCCGTCCTCATGCGGCGGCCGGAACTCTCGCATTCCGCACTCCGCACTCCGCACTCCGCACTGGACTGGCAGGCGGATGTTTATCTGGAAGGCAGCGACCAGCACCGCGGCTGGTTTCAATCGTCGTTATTGCTCTCGCTGGCGGGTAACGGGGCGGCGCCGTTCAAGACCGTCCTGACCCACGGTTTCATGGTGGACGCCGACCGCGAAAAGATCTCCAAGAGCAAACAAGGCCAGGGCGGCTACGAAAAGCCGCAGACCGCCGAGGCGTATGTGAAGAAATACGGCGCGGACATCGTGCGCCTGTGGGTGGCATCGCAGGATTACCGCAACGACATCGTCGTGAGCGACGAGCGCATCAACACAGTCGGCGAGACCTACCGCGTCATCCGCAATGCCCTGCGCTATCAGCTCTCCAACCTTTACGATTTCGAGCCGTCGAAACATTCGGTTCCCGATGACCAGCTCACCGGCTTGGATCGCTGGATTCTCGGCGGATTTTCTAAATTGGGGCAGGAGGTCGTCCAGGCCTACGACCATTACGAATTCCACGTGGTTTACCAAAAAGTGAGCCAATTTGTAGCCGTCGAGCTGTCGGCGATTTATCACGATGCCATCAAGGACCGGCTTTATACCGACCCGGCCAATTCGCACCGCCGCCGCTCCACGCAGACCGCGCTGCACCGGCTCGTGACCGGCCTGTGCACGATGATGTCGCCCATTCTGGCCTTTACGGCGGATGAAGCGTGGGAATTTGTGCCGGGGAAAAAGGAGAATTCCGTTCACGAAAGCAAATTCCAGCCAGGTGTCTTTAGTCTGGAGCCGGACGAGATTGGCAAATGGGACTGGCTGAAGCTCTGGCGCGAAAATCTTCTTCCCGCCTTGGAAAAAGAACGGCAGGACAAAAAAATCGGCAAAGCGCTCGAAGCCGGGGTGGAAATTGTAATTCCTCAAATTCAAAGCCGGTATGCGGACGCGGAACTGCTCCGCGAATTGGTGAATGTGTCCGATTTAAAAATCTCCATCGGGGAAACCGCTTCCTGGCAAGTCTCCCAAGCCGACGGCCAAAAATGCGGGCGTTGTTGGCACTGGAAAACCGATGTCGGAATGAACCCGGAGCATCCCACCATATGCGGGAGTTGCGTGGAGGCGGTAAAACAAATCAAGGCGTGATTTTAGAGCATTTTCATTTGTTTCATGGGCGCTAAAGGGCGCTAAAGGGCGCTAAAAGCCGCAAAACCATTAGTGTTTTTGCCCGGCGTCACAGGTATCATTTTACTGTAACCGCTCCAGCCGGTACGCGCGCCATTTATGTCCCTTGTTGCGGCAGGACATCGCTTTCTATTTTTGGGCTGCAGGCTCCGTTTTGGGTGCCGGAGCCAGGGCCAGCGCGATCTTCATGGCCACGATGTTTTGGCCGCTCGTGCCGGCAAATAATGATTCGGGGAACTTGCGATAAACAAGCATGTCTTCGTAAATGCGGTCACTGATGTATAAATTCAAACCCAACCCGGCCAAATACTGCAGCCGCAGATTCTGGTCATGGTTGATGGGCGCACCCTTGAGCCACGGCGCCAGGTCTTCCGCGCGGCCCGCGTAGGTGGCAAACACGCTAAAGGCGTTATTGAAGCCGACTTCTTTCAGCGATCCTACGGCATTGGTGTATTCCGGACGGACAAGGCGCGCGACAATTTCGTCGAGGTTGATTTTGGTTTCGACCGCCTGGCCCAGCAGGACGACGTCGTAGCCCTCGCCGTTTTCACCGTTGCTCCAGATGCTGCCGTGGGGAAACGCCGCGAAAAAAGTGGCGATTTCGCTTTTCACGGCATTTTCGTCGCTTTCATAAAGCGGCACCCATTGGCTGACGATGCCGCCGGGGTTCAAATGCTGTTTGACCAGATCGAAATACTCCTTGGTGTAAAGCGTCGCGGAGCCTTTGACCCACGGATGAATCGGGTCGGACGTGATGATGTCGAATTTGTCGCGCGAGGTGAGGATGTAATGGCGCGCGTCGTCAAAAATCAATTGCGTGCGCGGGTCGGAAATGACGCCGTGGTTTTCCTTGGCGAAATAAGTGGAGGCAATGCGCTGCACCAGCGGCTCCATTTCACAAATCGTGATGTTGGTGATGCTGGGATAAACCGTGAATGAACCGGCTGTCACGCCCGCACCACAGCCGACCACGAGCACCGATCGTGGGTTGGGATTCACCAGCGCGGGCAAATGGCCCAGCATCCGTTGCATCCGCATGTCCTGCGGATCGTTTGACGCCTCCACCTTGCCACTGACGTGAAAGCTGATGGTGTCGTCCGCCAGCTTGCGGGAGACTGCCACTGATGCGTTCATGCCCTCGCCGGTGTAAAGCACATCCGTCTCGCCGATCCAAGTCACCACGTAGCGGCCGTAGGCGATCAATTCGCCAGGAACCTTGGCCACCCCGTGCGCCAGAAAAAGGGGAATTAAAACCAACGCGGCGCAAATGCCCGTGTCGCGCAACGCGCCGGCGGGGGAAAAAATTTTTCGCCGCGCAAATAACCGCGGCACGATTACCAGCATCGCAGACAAAGCCGACAGGCCAATCAGCAGCCGCTGGCTTTGTTGCGTTCCACAAAATGGGATAAAAAACAAGCTGAAGCCGAGGCCGCCGAGGATTCCGCCAAGGGTGTTGGCCGCATAAATTCCGCCCACCAGCCGCGCAGAATCGCCTCCGCGGGCCGCGGCTGCCAGCGCCAGCGGAAAACTCGCGCCCCAAAGCAGCGTCGCCGGCAGCAGCGTCCACAGCGAACGCGCCAGGTCGAGTTGGAAATTATACCATGGACTCGACAGCGATGGATTAATCGGCCAATACGGCAGAGATTTCGCAATCATGTAAGCCGTCCAAGCTATTGCTCCACTCAGCAGAAACTGGCACCAGCCGAGCAGAGCCCACGCGCCGGTCCCCTTTCGTGCCAGCGCCGAGCCGGTCGCGCTGCCAATGCCCAGGCCGAACAAAAACACCGCGAGGATGATTGAAAAAGTATAAACCGTGCCGCCCAACATCAAAGAGAGAAGGCGCGTCCAGACCACTTCCGCGCCAAGCGCAGTCAGGCCCGACAAAGCGATGGCGACATAAATCAGCGCCGCGGGTTTTTCCGGTCCGGCGGGAGCGGGCGGATTCGTTTTCGCCGCCGGTTTGGTTTCAATTTGCGGTTCCCGGCCGGAAACGCCCGATAGAATGAATGCCGCCAGGGACACCGTGCTGTTGATGGCTGCGGCCACAAAAGTGGTGAATTCGGAATCGCGAACCCGCAGCAAATAAAAACCCGCGAGCAAGGAGCCGAAAACTCCGCCGGCGATGTTGCTGCCGTAAAAAAAACCGAGCCATGAGACGCCGCGCGGCGTGGCTTCAATCCAGCGCGAGATGGCCGGGAGCGTCGCACCCATTAGGATCGTCGGCGGCAGCAGCCAGATGGCGGCGAACACGCCGCGCAACAGAATTCCCGGCAGCCCGCCGCCGGTGTGCGCTGCGTAAATCCACGCGGCGGGCGGCAGCGCAAACCAGATTAGAATGCCGATGGCGCCGATGCCGAATTCCAGCAGCGCATAAACCCGCAGCGGATGGTATTGTGCAGAGACGAGGCGCGGCAGCAGGAGGCTGCCGAGGCCCATGCCGCCCATATAAGTTCCGAGCAGGACGCCGAGTGAAACGGCCGTGGAACCGATGACCAGTTGCAGCGTTTGGAACCAGACAATCTCGTAAATCAACGCGGCGCAGCCGCCGCCAAAAAACAGTGGCAGCAACAGCGGTAGCGGCGAAGGCGGACCGGAAAAAACGGGTTCATTGGGATTCAGGCTCTGCATGTATCAGCGCAACGTAGCCACAACGGGCCTCGAGTCAATCCAAGTTCCCGTAGCCGGCTGATCAGGCAAACCCTCAACCCGTTCTTCTCACTTTGCGGATCAGTTCAAGAGTCCCATCAGGGTTGCCTGCGATTCCTGCCACACCGTCAACACCGCCCGGAGGTTGGCCTGCGCCGTCGCGAGATTGGCCTGCTTGACCTTCTGGGAGGCGTTGTATTTGGCGAGCAAATCCTTCAACTGGTCCGCCGACGCGTGGTTTTGGACGGCCTGTTGCAGCGCCGTAGCTTCCGGGCTGGGCTGCGGGCCAAAACCACCCCGCCCACCGCCGTTGGCGTTGGCATTGTTATTGTTCCCATTGTTGCCCCCGCGACGCCCGCCCATAAACATGCCCCGCCCGCCGCCGGTGCGCAACGCTTGTTGCGCGTCCAAGACTTTCTGGACGAGCGATTGAACGGCGCTCCAGTCCGTGTCGTTCGTAAATTCCAACTGCTGCCGAATGGAATCCAGCCTGCGCTGCTGCATTTGCGCGGGGTCAAAATTGCCGCGGTTCCGGCCTCCACCACCATTACCGAAGCCGCCACCGCCGTTGTTATTCTGCGCCAAGAGGTCGCCCACGCCCAACGCAAGGGTCACGGCCACCGCGCACATCGTGATGATGCGATTTAGTTTCATGCAGCACTCCTTTGTTTTGTCTGCTATTTTCTGCTTTGTCTCTTGTTGTTTCTTGTTTCCACCTTGCCCTCGCCGTCTATGCATATGCCTGGGCTGCCGTGGGTTATTGTGCCAGACGCAACCGGATGAGGGGTGGTTACAGTAACTTCGCCAAAATCGCAACGTTAAACCCATCCTGTTAAACCCATCCTGGAATGCGGTCGGGAGCGGCAATCTGCCATTTAGCTGCGGAGCAGCGACTGACAATAGCCCACGGCTTCAGCCGTGGGAATTCGATGATCACAATCTTCCAAGCCCTGGAAGGGCGAAAGAAATCCGGCTGGAGAATCTTCGGGGGTTTTCTGTCGTCCCTGCGTACTCAACCTGCTTTTGACGGCGTCCCCACGGTTTCACCGTGGGCTGTTTTCTTTCACCCTGCCGGGCTTTGGCTGGCGGTGTTCGTCCGTTCAGCCGCGGGGCGTTTGATTGACAAACCGTCGTGTCCCCGGCAGGATACCGGCCTTGCCTTTGGGCCTCGGTAGCTCAATTGGTAGAGCAGTTGACTCTTAATTGAAGAAGGCAGTTTTTGCTACTCTTGGCTTGGAGATGCAATCACTGATTCGCTCAATGTTCACAATGGTTTTTTTCATTTCGCCTTTTGCTGTCGTTGATTCCATTATGCTTTGAAAATTCGTTGCGGGATACAATGCGGGATACAACGCCCAAAATTTACTTCATGTCAACTGTGTCCCCCACCTTTGTATCCTTTGTATCCCGTTACCGCCTACTCCACCAGAACCCGGAACACCAGAGGCGTCACCGTTTGTTCCCGCAAGTCTCGCTCGAAGCTCCTCGGCCTGTTGAGCGAACTTGCCGGGATTGGACTCCTTGAGCTTGGCAAGGTTTTGGGGTTTCCGCCGAGGCGCCGGCAACTGGGAGCATTTCATCAGACGCCAATCGGGTTCGTTCGCGACCAAGCCAAGCAGGAACTGACCTTGGGCTGATTCATATATTGTTGCCCACGAAGTCTGTCCGCATTTAGCCGGTGGTGCTGATTGCGGCGGTTGGAATGCTGACCGCGTTCCTATCGGCTACCGGACCAGTCAACGCCTGCGCAAATGGGTCGAGGAAATCTTTGGCTGGATCAAAACGGTGGGCGGACTGCGGCGCACCCGCTATCGCGGCGTGGAGCGGACGCAGGCGTGGGCCTACTTCGTGGCCGGGACCTGCGTGTCTGTCACTGCCATTTGATAGCCGTGATTCACGCCATTGCCACTTCGACGCGCGGCTTGATATGCAAATCGGCGATGCTCCGCACAATCACGCCCAAGTTGCGCGCCGTCGGGTTTCGTAGCGGTGATGTCAATCATACCGGAGGTATAAATTCTAGCAAACTCAATGGCATGAGCGGGTCGCAGGCAGGAACATGTGGAAAATAGCGCTCTTTTGCGCGTCAGTCTTGTGATGGGTTTCGCCGTGCAAGCCGCCTTCGGGCATCAGCGTGGAGGAATGAATCTTCGCTTCGCCATGAATCAGTAATTCTTCGGATTTTCTTCCGATCTGGGCTTCGATAGATTGTTTTGCCGTCGCGATATTTCCATCCATCACATAAGCCAACATGCCACTATAATCGGGAACCGTATCGTAACCACCGGCGAGCAAACATCCCATTCCGCCTTCACCGACATATTCATGAGCGTTTGAGCTTACCACACCGGCGTAGGTGATATTTAGCCGCTTGGATTCAAAAACAAAGTATGGCTTTTGTCCATTGATATAATGATGACGCAGGTGAATCTCCACGTCGGTGCGTTCTTTTTCCTTCCCTGTTCTCGGATCACGTTTCTTAACATCTTCTGAAATGTGAAATGGCGGGTCGGCTTTGTAGCGGGATTCCTGTTCGGCAATCATCGCCTGCTGCAACAAACCTGTAATTCTCGGCTCAAGCCACGCCTCGCGCGGACTGGGAACATTTGGCCACGCGGATTCCACCAAACTGAAAATCGCGGCACGAAAATCCGACGGCAGGACATCGCCGAGAAATTGGTGAGTCGTGCCGATGAGTCTCATATGGTGCGGGACGCGGGTTCAATCATGGCGGCGAACATCACGTCAGCGTCATTAAGCGCGGCGGTGCGTGTCCAGTGGCGGTGGGCGAGCGGCTTGAGCACCAGCGCCCGGTTCGGCTCGAACAGAGTGAAGCCGCGCGCATAGGCGAGCTTCCGGTGTTCGAGCGCGATGGCTTTCGTGATTCCCGCGATAGCCTCGGCGACTTCAGCAGGTGCTTCGTTTTCATCATAATTCGAGGTCGTTTTGCCTTTGGTGAGAATCAGCAGGCTCAAGCCAAATTTCTTGGCAATGCAGCCGCGCGCGATCAAACGCAGTCCTTTGCCACGCCCCCAATTGTTGAGCGTCTGGCAAAGTTGTTTGGCGTAGTCAGCCCGCTCGCCGGGGCTTGAGTCGTCGAGCGTAGGAATATCCCCGTCGAGAGTGCCGGGAGTGGAACTGGGGATGAACAAATCCAGCGTGTCCTTGATGAGGATGCGCTCCGTCTGCGTAACGCCGTAATACTCAAAGACTAGCGGCGCAATGTCATGCTTGGCGGCGGCGACTTCTTGTTCGCGCGCTGTCAAATTGAGCGGAGCTTTGGCGATGCGTCCGTAGGCTTCGCGGACGCGCTTGGCAACCGCCGACACGATGCGCTCGGCGCTGAGCTTGTCGCGGCAGTCTTCGGGCAGAGGGAACGGGAGGCGCCGGAGTTCGTTCGGGTTTACGACCTCCCGCTCTGTTCCCAAATTGGCGCTCGTATGAAAAAGGAAATACTCAGTGAGCGGATGCGTCATCACGGCAGCCAAAAAGCGAAGCAGGTTTTCATCCCCGGCTCGCTTTGCAGCAACAGATTGAAGTGTATGCTCGAAAATTACCGGGAAGTCGCAGAACCCGGATTTGCCGAACACCCGTGAAACAATAACCAGCGGAGACGTCGTGAGTCGCTTTTCCAATGTTCGCCGCAATCGTCGAGGCACGGCAGTGACAGGTGGCGCATCCTCTGGAATAACAACCAATGACACCGAAACATTCTTCGTATCCAAAAATCTCTGTCCCACTGACCACCATGGTTTGACGACGGTGCGGATGTCCCTAAGGTATAATTCTGGATTCGTCTTAAACTTTTTCTCCGAGAACGGTTGAAACCCGCCACCAATCGCCCATCTCTTCGTTCCGTCATCAGGACCACCTGCGATGTCGCCCAGCTTTGACAAATGAGAGAGACGTTCCAAGAACGCCAAGTCGCGGCCAGTGCCCCAAAGCACCTGTTTCCAAATCACGGGAGCGCGATTTTCCCGTGCTGCGGCAAGAAGATCGTTCAGTCGAAGTCCTTTTTGGTCCTCGGGTAAAACTGTGATCAGCGCGTGTCTTGGATCGGTGCGATCCACTTTGGGCGTGTCGTAACGGACAACCGCCTGTTCTGCCGGTTTGTGCGGAGCGAACCGCGCAATAATAGCCGGACACCGTGCCTCTTCAAAAATCAGCTTCCGATAATCTGAAAGCTGAATAACATGATCTATTGAGAATCGCGCCAGCCAACCCGCCTGGAAGTCGTTGGTGTTTTCATTCATGAACACCTTCGTCGGCAGAACCAGACAGGCACGGCCATCGTCCCGCAGGTGCGCCGAAACTTTCCACATGTAGCCGTGCGCACTCTGCCGTTCGGGGAAAAAGTAGGCGCGGCGGGCTGCGCCGGATTTGGGAGCGCCAGCCAAATAAGGATTTGCGTCCGAGCAAAGCCAGTCCTCCATCACGGCGTCACGCTCCTGCCCACGGCCGATCCACGGCGGGTTGCCGATGACCAAATGAAAATCGGTCGGGAGCGGCAGATTCTTGGCGAAGAAATTATCCGCGAGCACCCGAGGCGTTTCTGTGTTCTTAAAACCTTTCTCCGGCGAGGCCAGCAGAGGCGGCAGAACGCGCTCGTTTTCACTCTCCAATACCTTCTTCAACTCCCAGATGTCCGACGGTTTAAGCTGGTCGAACAAGGCGAGATATAAACTGAAACAAGTGATGCGGCAGGCGGTGGGGTTCAAATCCACGCCCCAGAAATTTTTGCACAGCAGTTCGCGCAGAGCGCGGGCGCGTTCCACGTTGGACTTGCGAGGGTTTTCAAACCGCCACTCCTCGGCCATGCGGTTGAACAGGATGACCAAAAATATTCCCGACCCCACTGACGGGTCGAGGCATTTTTTATCGAGCAGCGTGTTCCATCCTTCCGTGGCCAGGTCCACCGTCATTTCGGCAAGATGCCGGGGCGTGTAGAACG
>JBEKMW010000125.1:0-12213 GCA_049523455.1 Verrucomicrobiota bacterium
ATAACCACCGGTCAGTGGAAGCGGAAGCGTCACAACATAATCCAGTGCAGATATGTCCGTCGCAGGAACTGATCCTATTCCAGCACTATCGTCGCTCTGTATCGCCGAGTAGGTCAAACTATCAGGAGAACCACTTGCGCTTCCATCGTCGTTAAATGTAAGTGTTTCGACGAGGGTTGCCTGGGCCGAAGATGCCGCAAGCAAACCGGCCACCAAGGCTGCCGATCCGATCAAGTTGATTGTTTTCATAGCTTTTAATCCCGCTTTGCAGGTTCAATCCGTTACGCCATCCAGCGCCGGCGCAGAATCCGCAGCGTGCCCGCGCCGAAGGGCAAAACCAACAGCGCGCCGGCAATTATCGTGCTTGCCTCGGGCACAGGAATGACAGACGACTGGAAATCGTAGGTGTAGTAGTTGTAGGATTTCGAACTGTTCAGAACCGCGCCGGGGCTACTGGAGGAACTCGGCGTATAAGCGGCGCTCCCATCGGCACCTTCGGTAATATCCGCAGTACCCGCAAACTTAAGGATGCTCGTCAGGACACTGCTGCCCAGCAGACTGGTCCAACTGGTGTTGGCGAGTTGGCCACTGCCTTCGCCAGAGTACCAAAACATTTGCTGGCCAGTTTGCACGCCATTGTACGAGCCGCTGTTATCGAAATGCACGATATCGAGCAGTCCAGTTGTGGTTCCGTAATCAGAATTTGGCGTGCCGTAGGCATAAATGGCAACGTAGCCCCATTCCGGATAAGCATTCGGCCCTCCTGCATAGAGACTTGTCGGCGCACCAAAATCCAATGTGGAAAGACCAATTGGCCCAGGAATTGTACCGTACCCATCTTGACTCGCTGTCAAGTCATCGTAAATGGCTGTCGGAGAACCAATGGCCGAATAAGGATCGCTACCGCCGCTTGCGGATGTGCCGCCGCTCTCAGTGAATGTCAATGTGACTGTTGCCTGGGCCGACGATGCCGCAAGCAAGCCGGCCAGCAAGGCCGCCGATCCGATTAACGCACTTGTTTTCATTTTCGCAATTGTTCCTTTCTTTTCCGCTGCGCGAAGCGGCTTCCGGCTGAGCGAGCCGCAACTCAATCCTTCGCACCAGTGTCACCTGTTTGCCTCTTCGTTTTTCTCGATTCCGTTTTGTTGATCTAAACTTTTCTTTGGCCCTTTTGCGCTGAAGCTCCCCTATGCTTCGAATGAGAAGTTACGCCTTTGTCGCCTTTTGGTCTATCCCACGCTGGGACATCTGTAGTCACAAGTGGGACACTGGAGAAAAGCACAAATTGGGAAAGCAGAAAGCAGAAATAGTCTAAAACGCTAAAATGCTAAAATGCTGAAACGCTGAAAAACCGAGGTCGGAGATCAGTTACATGAAGTGGACTACGCCTATCACTTTTGGGACTTGTGCCGGAAAAGAATCAGGCCGGTCTTGCAAACCGGCCTGATCGCCAAACAGGACAATTAAAAACGCTGACTTCTCCGGCGGTTACGCCATGCGATTACGGCGCAGAATCCGCAGCATGCTAGCGCCAAATGGCAGCAGCAGCAACGCTCCGGCGATCATCGTCGTCGTTTCGGGAACGGGGGTAATGGAAATTTCGGACACTACGAAGTCATTTCCGTTTAAATCGGTGTCCAAATCTATAAAAGCCGGTAAACCGCTCCCTGCGACGAAGGATGCGGTGAATGTCTCCCAAGTCCCTGTGCCGGAGAGAGTAATGCTGCCAATCGTAGTGCCGCCAATATTGAATGTCAATGTAGGCTCAGAAACGGTATAAATGCTCGCTACCAAAGCACTCATGGTGTAAGATTCTCCCGCAATCAGAGGCGAACTCAAGGTGCCTTGCCAAACGGTCTTACCAACTGTTGGGGATCCGTTAACAATGAGCATCTGGGCAGCCGAATCTCCTGGAACACTGGTGGGTCCATATGTCCAATACGGATTATAATACGAAGGGTCGGTTCCAACAGCATAATAACCCGCCCCCTGATTCGACCCAAAAGTTAAGAGGCTGTTTTGTGTTCCTGTACCATCTGCATAATCGGAAGTAAAGCCAGTGTCTCCGGCAGCAAAATTCCCATTGATGACAAGGTTCGCTCTCGCAGCCATCGCCCCGGCGAAAAGGGACACCACGATCCCAACATGTATTTTTTTCATGTTTAGCTTTAGCACAGACTTCCAGTTTATTGGAGTTCTTAGATTCATATTTGTTTCCTGTTTGCGTGTTCGTTTTATTCGATTCCGCTTTTCAATCTAAAATTTGGCCCTTTTGCGCTGAAGCTCCCCTAAGCTTCGAACGAGAATTTACGCCTTTGTCGCCTTTCGGTCTATCCAACGCCGGGACATCTGTAGTCACAAGTGGGACACTGGAGAAAAGCACAAATTGGGAAAGCAGAAAGCAGAAATAGCCTAAAACGCTAAAATGCTAAAATGCTGAAACGCTGAAAAACCGGGGTCGGAGGTCGGAGATCAGTTACATGAAGAGGACTCCATCTATCACTTTTGGGACTGGTGCCGGAATTCGTGCGATTATGCGCCACAGTTACCAAGTAAGCTTTTAACCGTAGAGAACGCTGAAGAGGGACCACGCGACCACAGACCACAAGATCTCTTTGCGTTCTTTGCGTTCTCTGCGGTTAATGTTTTCTGTTTTCCCTGCCTTCTCTCTTCTCTCTCCGCTCTCCCCTCTGCGCTCTCCTCACTCCCCGTCATTCGTCACTCGTCACTTTGCCACGTCGGCTATTGCGCAGGATCCGCAACGCACCGGCGCCCAGGGGGAGCAGCAACAGCGCACCGGCGATGATGGTGGGGGCCTCGGGTACACGACACAATTGCGGTTGCTTGACCTGGCACCCGGAGAAGACGTTCATGGCCTCGATTCCATAGGCGCCATTGCCATTGGCTTCCAATTGGGCCAGGGTCATGTGCGTATCAGTTTCCAGCGTGGGCAGAATGGCGTCAATATCGTTCTGCAGGCAAAGGCCGTTATTTGGGTCATACATTCCTCCGTCGCCATATTTGCCGCGATTATCAACGAGCAGGCCTTGGAGGTACCAGATCGTCGCTTGGACGTCGTCGAGCATGGCGCTTTCGCCGCTGGCTTTCAGATTGCCGCCGAAAGCGGCATTGCCATTCAGGAACTGATTGTAAATGTAGGCCGTTCCTTCGGCAATATAGGTGGGCACAGCGGGCGGTGTGTCGGCGTCAATCGTGGAGCTGAAGTCGTAGGTATATTTTGTGCCAGGCTGGAACGACGTCACAATGGAGAGGCAAAAGGTGTCGAACGTGCCATTGCCCGAGGTGACGGCCTGGAACAAGCCGCCGCCATTGGCGTTGCCGCCCGCCTCAGTGAGGGTGACGGTGAGGCTGGCATGCGCGCCGCGCGCCGCCATCACCCCCGCCAACCCCAAAGCCATGCAGAACCTTTTCATGCGCTCATTTTCAAAGTCAATGGTCTCGTGGTCCCGTAGTCCCGTGGTCTCGTAGTCCCGTCGTCTCGTGGTTTTGTCTTCCTGGCAGCCCGTTAAAATGGGGGGGGAGCCGACTGGCGTCGGCTCCGACCCTTAACGAACTGTAAAAACCACGTCACAACTTTGCACGTCCAATCCGTTAGGCAATGTAGCGCCGACGCAGAATCCGCAGCGCACTCGCGCCAAAGGGCAGAATCAGCAGCGCGCCAGCGATCATCGTGCTCGCCTCGGGAACAGGCACGACGTCAAACTGAAAATTGGGGCCCTCGATTGGGGGGCTGTATCCAATTGTGGGTAAGTCGAGGCCGACGCTTGACCCGCCTGCCTCCGCAGTGTAGTCGTACTTGTAGCCATCAAAAGTGATCGCAGGGTCGGCATCCATTGAACCATTAACATCATAGCCAAGGGCACCGTTGTCGGCAAAAAAGCCGACGACCGCATATTGAACCCCAGCCGTCAACATAAGCGGTGCAATTGATTGATAATAGAAACCATTTACTAGCGGAACTACCGGATCGGAGGTTGTGACTGTTGTGCTCGTGAGCAGAGTATCGCTCGCGACGTCAAATATCCCGACCAGATTCCCTCCAGTCCCGGGCGCAACGTACCCGAGCGCGGTGACCGAGATGTTTTCGGTCGGCGTGAAGAACTCCCCATCGTTCCCATACCCCTCATCTGCACCAATCAACGTCAGACCAGTAGGACTGAAAGCAATGTTCGCGTGCCCCACACTCACTATGCCGGTGGATAAAGCTACAGTGCATAAGGCTGTAGCAAATAATTTCAAACTGCGTTTTTTCATGTTATTCTTTCTGTTGTGACCCTCGCGGGAAAGCGACTTCTGGCCTGACGTCTTGGCCACAAGCCGGTCTGTCACGCAAGTGATCATGTTGTCGTGCTGTTTACCACGTTGAGAGTCTTGCACAAGGGGCATAATCCATCTATCCCATCTTGGGACATCCTTAATCGCATTAGGGCCGCTCATTTATTGCCAGAGACGATGCCAAGAAATGACTGGACTACGAGACCACGGACTATGGGACCACGGACTACGAAACCATCTGAAAAGAGGGGGCGAAACGGAAATGGCCACCTCATCTTCCTCGTTCCAGACCTGCTGGGCGCCAATTACCCTCAAATCCGCAGGTGCTACGGCAGTCGGTCATGCTGCGAGTTGGGGCAACTCGCGTTCCGGGAGCGCGGATTGTCTCAATCCGCAGCACGCAGGCAGCCAAACCAACGTTAAAATACAAAACCTCTCTCGTTCCAGACCTGCTGGCCCCAAAAAAACAGGCCGATCATCAAGACCGGCCTGAGCCAAACTTTGAGAGATCAAATGACGAACGTCACGCGATGTAACGGCGGCGCAAAATCCGCAGCGTGCTTGCGCCAAAGGGCAGAACCAACAGCGCGCCAGCGATCAAGGTCGTGGCCTCCGGCACCGGAGGAACAGGTATATTGGGAGAAGCGGGAGCAAGGACCAGGAATTCCTGCCCCGAACCATCCACCGCAGTGGGATCGGGCACCAACACGTACCCGGTTTGCTCGTTGGCGGCGACCTCTGCCAGGTTATTTTCTAGATAAGTAATGTCGGCTTCACAGGCATTTGCGGTGGCTGTGTCTCCGTTGAAATTGGGTTGAAAACCCGTCCCGGTTACGCCAAGCGCGGTGCTGTTGTACAGTGCTTCGTACATGGCCATGGCCAGTCCCGCTCCTTGGGCGTCCGAGCTGCTAAGAGAGTTGCCAAAGTGTTGCCACAGGAAGGCGGCATTCTGAATTCCAATAGCCCAGCCGGTCGGGTTTGAGGGGTTTAGGCCGGGAGCCGCCTGCGCAAAACTATCGTAGTCGTAGGTGTGTGGATTCCAGTCCAGCTCGCCGGATGGGCTGAGACAGATGGCATAAAACTTCTCGCCCACAGTGAGGCCACTGATCGAGGGATCGGTGGTGCCTGACGGATAGGAGGCGGAAATGCCGTTAATTTGAAATTGGTATGCCCCAATATAGGCGGTGTTGGGCGCAAGACTGATCCCTGGGCCGCTCATTCCCACGTCCGTGACCGAAAAGCCAGTGCTGATCAAGGTCATGCTAATCGGACCCGTGGCTGCCATGCCGCTGAACGTGCCGGCCAGCGCCACCACAGCCGTCATTGCCACTCGTTGAACCAACCTATTTGACAATTTCATTTTCATACGCTCGTCTTCTGTCCTTCCATTGTTTAGCTACCATGTTTTACATTTGCCAACATCATTACCGTAGATTAAACAACGAGCAGGCTTGGATTTCTATCCATTGAGGGGACATGTTGACTCACAAGTGGGACACGGGAAGGAAAAGCAAACATATCCTAAAACGCTAAAATGCTAAAAAGCTGAAATCACCAAATTAAAGCAGCCCAAGGAAAACAAGGCTACTGACCATCTGAAAAGAGAGGGCAGAACGGAAATGGCCACCTCATCTCCCTCGTTCCAGACCTGCTAGGGCCAATTGCCGTCAAATCCGCAGGTGGTACGGCAGTCGGATGTGCTGCGAGTTGAGACCCGCCTTCGCCAAGAGGCTATGTCGCGGCAGGCAACCCGCGTTCCGCAAAAAAAACAGGCCGATCATCAAGACCGGCCTGAGCTGAGCCAAACTTTGGGAGGTCAAATCACAGAACGAACGTCACGCGATGTAACGGCGGCGCAGAATCCGCAGCGTGCTTGCGCCAAAGGGCAGAACCAACAGCGCGCCGGCGATCAAGGTCGTGGCCTCGGGAACGGGTGTAACAATGTATCCACTCGGGCCGGCTATAACGTAACTTTGTCCATCCGGGCTGACTATAGCCTCCAGGTCTGCCTCAGTGGTGAGACCAGGTAGCGCGGCCAACATAATGGCGGTTTCGTCTGTCACCGAACCATTGCCACTCGCGCTGACGGCGTATCCCGGATCCTGCCCCTGGCCCTCCGTTACCCATATGGCCAATTGCAGTGCTGCGGCCGTCACTCCGGAAGAATCAGCCGCGGCCGCGTTGTAGTACGCCGCCCATAGTTTCTCGATATAGATTGCGGTCTGAGACCCCATGGGACCGGCGGGAGCGTCCGGAGCATCCGCAAGGGTGCTAACAGAGTAGTCGGTGAACGGTTCTCCTATATAAACGTCATGGGCTACATCAATACAGAAAGAGGGCGTGAACACTCCATTAATTGTTTCGTTGTATATTCCTGCATAGACGTCACCACTGAAACTGGGCACACCACTTCCAGCTTCAGGCGTGACAGAAAGATCTACCACTTGGGATGGATTCGGAGCATCAATTATGACCGTTAGGCCGGCTCGCGCGCCGCCCGCTCCCGCCAATGCTACTGCCAATATTGCCACTCGTTGAACCAACCCATTTGACCATTTCATTTTCATATGCTTCTCTTCTGTCCCCATTGTTTAGCTACCGTGTTTTACATTTGCCAACATCATTACCGTAAATTAAACCACGAGCAGGCTCGGATTCTATCCATTGAGGGGACATGTTGACTCACAAGTGGGACACGGGAAGGAAAAGCAGAAATATTCTAAAACGCTGAAATGCTGAAATCTGACCTCCGACCTCTGACTTTCCGTCCCAATTGTGATCCAAGATGTCCCCACTCCCGATAGACGCAATGGCCTTCCTGTGGCATACACGCTCATAAATTCACTGAGTTCCTACAGCCTGGCTGCCAACACGGCCTACGCAATTGTAATGATGACATCAGGCGGGTCACAAGATGTGGGATGGGCGGAATCCGATACGGAAGCCACTGGCGATATGGGCGAATTTGACAAGGTTAATAGTGGTGGAAATAATGGGGGGGCGTACGGCCAAATGGACCTCGCGGTCGCGGCAGTGCCCGAGGCCTCAACCGTGCTGTCCGGGTTGTCGTGCTTGGGTTTGCTCGTCTTTGGGCAGTGGAAATGGCTGCTCCGGCGCCGGACTCTCTGAGATCATCCAAAACGTTGCGCGTAGGCCGACAGCCTCAGGGAAGGTGAAACGTGAAGCGTGAAGCGTGAGGCGTGGCGGTTAAATCGTTAAATGGAAATCGGTTAAATGAGGCGGCAAAGGGAGCGCGACACCGCTGGGAGATCGCGCGAGGCAGATGCGGGTGCCGTGCCTTCCGAAAGCGCCGTCGCCGCTTCGCTTTGCCGGCGCACTCCAAGACGTTGCGAAGAAATTCGAGGGTGGAAGGTCGGCTAATTCAAAGGTGGAGATGTGGAAAGCATACATCGGACATTCATAGTCATAATTGGGACATAGTGCTTGAATCCTCTTGACTCTGACGCATCCACGATTAGGCTGGCGGCGACGAAGAAATAAGCCCCTATCACCGGCGAAACCGTCGGGTCCAACATTCACAAAATGAAGAGCGCGAGAATCTTATCGGTCGTTTCCGGCTTTCTGGCGGGTGGCTTGGTTGCCTATCATGCGGCGGCCGGGGTAACGTTGACCACTCTGGTTTCGTTCAATTCAACCAACGGCTCTTACCCCAGCGGCGGACTCATCCAGGCGAACGACGGCAATTTCTACGGCACAACCACTTTTGGCGGGCCCGGCGCCCCGGCCACCAATGGAACTGTCTTTGAAATGACACCGTCGGGGGCCTTAAGCAACCTGTTTGGGTTCAGCTTCACCAATGGCGCAGCGCCTCGCGCCGGGTTGGTCCAGGGCGCGGACGGGAGTTTTTACGGTACCACGTACAATGGCGGCACGAACAACGCCGGAACGCTCTTTCAACTCGGCACGAACGGCTCATTGACCACGCTCGTGCACCTGTCGTTTGCCGGCAACAGCGGGGCGTATCCCATCGCGGGGCTGATCCAGGGCGCCGATGGCAATTTCTACGGCACCGCGGCCATCGGCGGCACGAATGGCGGCTACGGCACGATTTTTGAACTGGCCACCAACGGGACATTTAGTTCTTTGCATTCGTTTAGCGGCACCAACGGCGGCGCCAGTCCCTACGCCCCCTTGACCCGGGGCAGCGATGGCAGTTTTTATGGCACGACTTACGGGGGCGGCACGAATGGCTACGGCGCGATCTTCCAACTCACCACCAATGGAGCGTTCAACGTACGGTATTCGTTCACCGGCACCAACGATGGCGGCAATCCCTATGGCGGCCTCGTCCAGGGCACGGATGGCAATTTTTACGGCACAACCTTTTTCGGTGGGACCAACGGATTCGGCGCGGTGTTCCGGTTTGCCACCAACGGTACCCTGACGCCGCTGGTGTCGTTCGGCAACACGAATGGCGCCAACCCGCAGGCCGGATTGCTGCCAGGAGCGGACGGCAATTTTTATGGGACTACCTGGTCCGGCGGCGCTTACACGAATGATACGGGCGTGGGCTACGGCACCGTGTTCGAGGTGACAACCAACGGAATGCTCACGACGCTGGTATCATTCGACAGTACCAATGGCGCTTTCCCGGAGGCCGGATTGGTGCAGGGCAGGGATGGGAATTTCTATGGCACGACCAGCCAGGGCGGAACGAATGGCTACGGCACGGTCTTCCGGCTCAGTGTTGCTCCCCCGCAGCCTCCGCATTTTGTATCGGTCGCGGCAACGGGCGGCACGCTCACCTTGACTTGGTGCGCCACCACCGGACAGGTCTGCCAGATGCTCTACCAAACCAATCTAAATCAGGCCGCTTGGAACAACCTGAACAACGCCATTACAGCGACCAATCCGACCATGACGACGATGGATACGATCGGCCCGGATCGGCAGCGGTTTTATCGGATTGTATTGGTGCCCTGATTGCCGGTTGAGAACGGGCGCCAAACGGGAATAAAAGTATGGCCGCGAAAGAACAGCGCGCGGCGAAGACGCAACAGAAGGAACGGAACGCGACTTGCACCAACTCGCAGCATGACCGACTGCCGTGGCACCTGCGGATTGGAGGGGCGATTGGCGTTCAGCATGTCTGGAACGAGGGAGCCTCCCGACTCCCGGCTTAATCGTATTCCACGAGCGTCGGCAATCCTTCCGGGTTCGCGCTGCCGTCCCCTTGCAGGAAAACGATGCGTTGATATCCCAGGACACGCAAGCCTACGAACCAGGGTGTGCCACGGATGCGGAATTCGCTGCCGATGCGCGGCTCGTTGTAATTTTCAAGAATGACCACTGCCGTCTGATGCTGCGGCAGCGACATGGCCGCCGCCAAAACCCCGTCGTTACCCAGTTTGGCGGATGCCGAGGGCAGAATCATCTCGCCGGTTTGACCGTCCAAAGATTCGATGACCACGGCGGTCTTGTCGGTATTGTGGAAGGCCTCCCGCGGTCGAGGAGTCGCGCACGAGGTCAACAACACGGCGGCGGCGGCGAGGGCTAAGCAAATGGTGGCTTTCATGGATTTTAAAATCTCAAAATGATCCCCTTGACAGGACGATCGTTAATATTACGGGCGTTTGAATCTTCACTGTATTTTGCTAACCACTTACGCTGCAACGGTATCGCAGTTTTGGTGCCATCCTTTGGGGGCAGTTGATTCGCGGAAAAGATTTCCGCTGCCGGTTCAATTGCTGCATCTTTTGCCGTTATTTTGCCCCTGCTTGCGCACTCCGCGCGCATCGCAGTCGTCGAAATTAATTTCAGGGAGAGAAACGGAAGAAGTGAGTGTATCACTTTCAATCAGCGCGCGGTCAATTTTGAGGACAGGTGCGCGCCGGCGCCGGGTCCTGCTCCTCGGACAAATAGAGCATTCCCATAAATCATGTAGCGCTTTTTTGTGCGAAGAATCGGTGTTTTCGCAATTCCTGGACCTGCCTACGCAAGTGCAGCTTCCGAGAAAGCTGAATGCGCTGGCTGCCTGCCGGGTCGAAGCTTCCGAGCGAAGGCCGGTCCCCTCTCCTATTCCCTCGCCCATTCTGATGGGAGAGGCATTGGGACCATGAACCTCGTAGGGGCGCGCTGCCGCCTTTCTCCCTCTCCCCGCCAAACGGGGCAGGGCCGGGGTGAGGGGTCGTTTTCTGTCTTCTGCCTTCATTGGCTATTGGCTATCGGCTATTGGCTATTGGATGTCGAATGTTTCATGGAGAGGGCCGGGGTGAGGGGCCTGATTCTATCTGGAAGTTCGCTGCTCCCGGTTCATGGAGAGGCAGCAACGCGCTTAATGCGGAGGGACCGCATTTTGCCTATGGTCGCTTCCTGATTGGTTGCGGGGCTGGGATTTGAACCCAGGACCTCAAGGTTATGAGCCTTGCGAGCTACCAGGCTGCTCCACCCCGCGCTCGTCGAGTAAACCAGCTTGCACGCCCCGCCCCTGTAAAGCAAGAAATTTCGCTCAAAATTTCGCTCAAAATGGACAGACGCCGTAGTAAATCCAATAACCGGCCAGTTTCGGGTATTCCCAATACAGCTTGCGGACGACGCCCCTTTGGCGCCAATCGCTGCGCGCTACGGCATAATAGGAAGGGCGCGAAAAAAATTGGATGTCCGGCCCGTAATGTTCAAAACAACGCAGCGCCCGGCGGGAATGATACCACGAAGTCACGAGAATGACGCGTTTAACGCCTCGTTCGCGGAGCATTTTGATGGTGAAGCGGGCGTTTTCCCTGGTGGTCTTGGATTGGTCCTCCAGCTCGATGACGCTCGCCGGCACGCCCACGCCCAACAGCAATCGCCGGTTGATTCCGGCATCGCCGAAGCCGCTGACGATGATTCGCGGCGCGGCGTGTTCCTGGAAAAGCTCCGCCGCGCGTTCGGGCCTTTCCCGTGAACCGCCTCCCAGCACGACAATGACGTCCGCCGTTACCGGCCCGCTGTCCACGCACAAGAACGGTTGCGGGAAAAGCACTGCGAGCGCGGCCACCAATAGCAGGACAATCAGCAGACCCCAGATGGTTCGTTTGATTACTTTCGCGCGCACAAAGTGATTTTACCGTTTGATTGCCGGATATATTACGGTTCCTGCCCGGGAAACTTTTCCCGGAACAGTTGCTTCCATTTCTCCGCCTGGTCCGTCTGGCCCTCCTGTTCATAGGCCGAAATCATCAGGTGATACTCCATCGGCCGCTCATACCGGCTCCGGGGCGTCCGGGCAAATACCGTCAGGCAGGCCACCCATCCCAAAATCAAAGCGGATATCATGAGCCAAAAGGCCCGGCGATTATGGAACCAATTATTCCCCAGCGCGCAAAGAAAAACGGCTGCCCACGGGAGCCACAACACCGCCAGGCCTTGACGGTACCGTGACAACGGAAGGCCAATCAGCACGCCCGCCAGCAACGGCAGCAAAAGGACCCACAGCCAGAAGTGGCGGCCATCTTTCAACTTCAGGCTCCAGACCAGTCCCGCCAGACCGGGAATGATAATCATCCAATGCCTCAACCCCCGCTGGATGGGCGGCGAGATGTTTTCCATGAAATAAATGTTGACCCCGTAAAGGAATATCAGCGCCAGTCCAGCCAACGCGAGTCCATGCCAGCGTTTGAAAGGAGGGAAGCGCATTGGCTCTTAATCAGGTTCGGCAGGGAAACCCGCGGCCGGCAATGCATTTCTCATACGCAACGCCGCGCAGTTTTACAGGCACTGCGGGACGTGTCACCTGTATTTTCGCGCGGCCACACCGGTTCCCATGCGTCGTAGCGCAGACTTCCAGTCTGCTGTGTCGCGGGTTTCCAACCCAATGCCACTAGGATTTGAGGTGTAATTTTGGGAGGGTTTTGCGGACACGGCGATGTTCCTTCACCATGGCCACTCCCATTTTATAAAGTAATGCTTCGAGTTTTC
>JBEKMW010000126.1:0-12128 GCA_049523455.1 Verrucomicrobiota bacterium
CTTCTACCGGGAGTTCATCGCCAATTATGTTCCGTCCCAAAAAATCCTGGCCGCGCGCAAAGCGGCCGGCCAGGAGCGGTGATTCGTTCGCGCCGGGTTATTTTTGGGGATAGCCCACGGTCTGCGCGAGGACGATTCTTTGATCGGACCGCAATTTCATGGATCGGTCGTATCATACGATTTTGCGTTCAAAGCACCATAAAGCGGCAGGGCGCACCGCGCCTAAACTTGGACTGCGCAGACATGTCTGCGCTTTGATTCGACGCGACATGTCGCGTCGAAGAAAGCGGCGGCGTGCCGCCGCACTCCAGACGCTTCGCGTGGTGCGGAGATGGTTGGCCAACACGGGCAATTTACGCGGGCGGGTGATTTTCAGGCTGCGGTGGCAGAAATCGCTGGTGGCTCCGAATCATCACGTAATAGGCGACGGGGGTGGCGATGAGGGACAGCACGACGGAAATAAAGAGGGCGCCGATGACGGCGATGCCGAGCGGGCGCAACATTTGTGCGCCGGCGCCAAAGCCGTAGGCCAGCGGCAACATGCCCAGTGCTGCGGCGAGCGAGGTCATCAGCACGGGACGCAAGCGGCGATGGCCCGCCTGCACCAGGGCCTCGACCAATTCCACGCCTTGACCGCGCAATTGCTGGAAATAATCGAGCACCAGGATGCCGTTTTTGGCGACGATGCCGACGCCAATGATCGCGCCCAGATAGGACACGATGTTCAGGGAAACGCCAGTGATCCACAGCGCGGCCACGACCCCGAACAGCGCCAGCACGGCGCCAAAGACGATCGCGATCGGTTCATAGAACGAACGGAATTCAATCAACAACACGATGAACACGAGCAAAATCGCGGCCAGCAACACCGCGAAGAGGTTGCGAAAAGTTTCCTGTTGTTGTTGGTAAAGGCCGCCGTATTCAACGGAACCCGGCGGCAACCACCTGTCCTGGCTCAATTTGGCTTGGACTTCCCGCATCGCCGTGCCAAGGTCAACGCCTTCAAGATGGGCGGAAACGGTGTCATCCTGCCGGAGGTTATCGCGGTTCAATTCCATTTCGCTGGGCATGACATTCAGGTCGGCGACTTGGGCCACGCGGACGACTGCGCCGTTGGCAGTACGGATGGGCAAGTCGCGGAGTTTGGCGATCGTATCAACGGAGTTTGGCTCGGCCAGGACGCGGATGTCCACGGAGCGGTCGCCTTGCAGCATCGAGGATGAAACCTGGCCGAGCAGGGCGGTGTTGACGGCGTTGGCGACATCCTGCGCGGATAAGCCGAACCGTTCGGCATCGGCGGGACGAACGCGGAGATTAATCGAAGGCCCGCTTTCGGTGAGACCGTCGAAGGTGTCCACCACGCCGGGAATATTTTTGATCTGTTCCTCAACCTGCGGGGCGACGGTTTCCAGCCAATGCATGTCCGGTGAAAACAGATTGATTTGAATCGGGTCGGGCGCCATTTGTAAATCACCAGTCAGGTCATCGAGGTAGCCGTGAAAGTTCCAACGCACCATGGGGAAGCGCTGGTTAAAGTCGTGGCGCATCTGGTCGAGCACCTCGTCGGTGGAAACTTTGCGGACCGCCTTGAGCTTGATCAAATAATCCCCCATGTACGGTTCGGTGATGAACGGCCCCAATTGGGTGCCGAGCCGGCGGGAATAACTCTCCACGTTGGCGTTCGTGCGGATACTCTTTTCCGCTTCGTCCAATACGCGCGAAGTTTCGGCCAGGCTGGTACCGGATACGGCGGTGAAGTCCATGACGAATCCACCTTCGTCAAAGTCCGGCAGAAACCCGGTTTCCAATTGCCGGTAAATCCACATGCCGGCGACCAGGATGAGCGCGCAGCCCAGCAACGTCAGTCCCGCGTTGTGCAATGACCAGCGCACGGCGGATTCATAGATCCGGAGCACGCGCTTCAAGAGAAAGCCGGCTTCCGTGCCGGTGGAAGCTGATATGGTGCGGCCACGGATGAGCCACGCCGCGAGCGAGGGCGTCAGGGTGATGGCCAGGACCAGCGAGACCAAGAGGGACACGACCATGGTCAGGCCCAGCGCGCGGAAGAATACGCCGGCCATGCCGTTCAAATAGGCGAGCGGCAGGAACACGACCACCGGTGTCAGCGTGGAGCCGATGAGGGCGGTGAAAATTTCGCCCATGGCCTCGTGAATTCCTTCGAGCCGCGGCCGGCCGGCCGCGAGGCGGTGGCACATGGCTTCAACGACCACAATGGCGTTGTCAATGATGAGGCCAATGGACGCCGCGATGCCGCCCAGCGTCATCATGTTGAAGCTCATGCCCGTGGCCTGCATAACCAGGAAGGTGATGAGCACGGAGATCGGAATGGTGACGATGGCGGTCCAGACGCTGCCCCAATTTTTCAGGAAGAAGAACAAAATGCAGATGGACAGAACGAGGCCGAAAAAAATCGCGTTCCACACACTGCTCACGGATTCGCGCACAAACTGCGACTGGTCGTAAAAGAACTCCAGGTGCATGTCGGGCGGAAGCTGATGGTGCAACTGCGCCAGTTGCTGTTTGAGCGCCGAGGCAATACCCAAAACGCTGGCGTCCGGCTGGCTTTCAATGTTGAACAAAACCGACTGGCGGCCCTGCGCGGTGACCATGGTATAGGCTGGTTCGGGCCCGCGCTCCACGCGCGCCACATCCTTGATTTGCACCGGGCGACCACTGTTAACGGCGATTACGACGTTGCGGAGATCATCCGGCGAATGCGCGCGCCCGTCCACGGTGGTCAGATACAGGTGATAATTCTCCACAACCATGCCGGCAGCGGCGACCAGATTGTTTTTGGCGAGCGCGTCGCTCACGTCCTGCAGGCCCAAATGCGCCGCCTGCAATTTCAGCGGGTCCACGATCACGTGATATTCCGGCGTATGGCCGCCGAGAATTTCCACCTCGGCGACGCCGGGGATCTGCAGGAAGAGCGGCTTGATCTGGTAATTCGCGGTATCCCACAAATCCATCAAATCGCGATTGGAGCTGGTGAGGCTGATGCCGATGATGGGGTAGCTCAGGGAAAAGGCCACGCGCGAAACATCGGTGGACGTGCCAGCCGGGAGGTCCCCGCGGGTTTCGGCGAGCCGCCCGAGCACGTAGAGTTCGGAGCGCTGCATGTCCGCACCCCAGTTGAAGAGGACATTGATGATGGCCGAGCCGCGCGTGGTGGAGGACCGCACCGACGTGACGCCCGGGATGCTCTTCATGGCCTCTTCGATGGGGCGTGTAATCGCGGCCATCATTTCGTTGGCCGGCATGATGCCATTGTTGGCCATGACGACGATGCGTGGAAAGTTCGTCTGAGGGAAAACGGAAGACGGCGTTCGCAGCGCCGAATAGACGCCCGCCAGGCAGAGTACGACGGCGATAAAGGTGATGGAAATCGCGTGCCGGGTGGCGAAATGGCCCAGACGTGAGGAAGAGGTGGTGGTCATTGAGATTGCTCGGAATAAGTGGGCTGCCCTTGGGGAATGATTAATGACGAAACCATAATGACTAAAGAATGACGAAATCCGAATGACGAATGGAGCGTGCGCGAGAACTCATTTTTGGGTTTGGTCATGGGAATTCTCCAGTCATCAGGGTCCAGGGATTGGTCATTTTTGCCCGGCGTCCGCCGCCGTGTTCTGATCATTTGTATTTACGACCTGGATTTTGGTTTTCTCGGGCAAGGCGTAGGCGCCCACGGTGACCACCGTATCGCCTTCCTTGAGGCCGCCTCCTTCCACCTCCGTCCAGCCGTTATCGCGGAAGCCGGTTTGGACTGGCACTTGCGTGGCTTCATCATTCTTCACCATCGAAACAGAGCTGTTGCCGTCCTGGTCGGTAATTACGCTTTCGTCCGGCGCGGCCAGGCAATTGGTATGAGCCGCCGTGACGATGCGCAACTGGACGAACTGGCCGGGGCGCAATCCGCTGTCGGCCGGCAGCAGCGCCCGCGCCGTAATTGTACCGGTGTTCGCGTCCACCGCGGATCCGATAAACGACAGAGAGGTGGTGATGGGGCGCGGCTCTTCTCCGCCAACCGACTGGAAGCCGACTCCACTCACTTGCACCTCTTCACCCGCTTCCAGTTCGCCCGCATCCGAGGCGGGAATGCCGGTGCTGACGGCCAAGCGGCTGAGGTCCATTACCTCGGCCACCACCGTGCTCACATCCACTGCGGCGCCCGGCCTGACATTGAGCCGCGTCACCGTGCCGGACAGTGGCGTAACAACCTGCAGCAGAGCGAGTTGGGACTCGGCGTCCTGCAATGATTTCAACGACGTGTTGTGTTGCGCGTATAATTTTTTCTGCCGCTCGGCTTCCTGCCCGGCGTTGTCGGCGGTAGCCGTGCTTGAGTTCAATTCCATCAGCACTTGGCCTTGCTCGACGTGCTGGCCTTCGACGACGTTGACCTTGGCGACGATACCAGGGCCGGGTGCAGCGAGTGGCGCGCCGGCGGCGGGTTCCGTCGTCGTGGCGGGGGCGGTTTCCACGGTGCCGTAGCCGTTGAGGTAACGGTACAAGGTGACACGCCTGAGCGTGCCCACCTGGACCGAAACCACGGTTGGGAGATTGGTTTCCGCTGATCCTTCATCGTCCGATGCTGAAGCAGCGGGATGAAACTGGATCAGCGCAAAAATGCCCACGGCCAGACCAACGACCATGACACTTCCTATAATGACGGTTTTTAGTTTCATTTGGGGGTTGGGGAAAAATCGTTTTGGGCCGCGTTGAGCGTGGCGGGCGGCAGCGTCAATGGACTTTGGACGGCGTCTTCCAGCGCGCCGAGCGACTGCTGCGCCTCGATGAGTGCGGCGAGGCGGTTTTGAGCGCCGCTGGCAAATTCCACCTCCGCATTCGCCACCGCCAGCGGGTCCGTCTCGCCCGCTTGCTGCTGCGCGCGGACGGAATTCAATTGCGCCTGCGAATTATTGAGCAGCGTCTTTGCGGCAGCCACTTGCTGCAACGCGGCGCGATAACCAACCAGCGCACTGTCAATTTCAGCAATGGCATCGGCCTGCACGGTGAGAAAACGCGCGGCAGCTTGAGCGCGTTTGGCCACGGCCTCAGCCACCGGACCTTGATTATGGTTCAGCACCGGCAAGGTCAACGTGAGGCCCAAATCCCACTGATTGTCACCGGCGCTGCCACTGTTGTAGGCGTAGCCCGGACCGAGATGAATGTCGGGATATTGATTGGCGATTTCAATTTGGAGGGCTGCCTGGCTGGCTGCGTAATCGGTGAGCGCACCGCGCACGTCGGCCCGGTCCAGCAGAGCCTGACGGCGGACTTCGGGCCGGGTCAATTCGCGTGGGAACTGGTTCAAATCCGTGAAGGAGAATCTTACGCCGTCCAGGGCTCGCGCCGGGACACCGAGGGCATGGGCCATCTCCACGCGCGCCTGATTGGCCTTGCCCATGGCGTCCTGACGGGCCAGTTGAGCGGCGGCCAACGTGGTCCGGGCTTGGGTGACCTCGTAACTGGACACTGCGCCCGCAGTGAATTGGCCCGCCAGCAGCCGGACGACATTGCTTTGCGCCGCTTCCTGGCGCGACATCAGTTCTGCCGTTTCGCGCCCGGAATACAGATTAAGCAGCGCAGCGCGGAGCCGGCTGCGGGTCTGCCAGACCGTGCCGACCAGATTCCAGCGCGCGGATTCCGTCTGAAACCGGGCCTCCGCGATGCGTTTGCCGCGCTTCCCGGCGGTCTCAATAGGCATATCGAAAGATACCGGTACAATCCAGGGACTTGGCGCGCCGGGAATTCCGTTGTCGTAGCCCGGCGTTACGGTAACTGAAGGGTTGGGCCGTTGGCCGGCCGTGATTTCCGAAGCCTGGACCGCGAGCAATTGCGCCCGCGCCTCGGCCAGGGCTGGCTGAAAATAGAACGCGGCGAGCGTAAGCTGTTTCAGGTCCCAAGCATCACGGGGACCGGGGACGGCGACCCGATTGGTTTCGAAAAAGGCCCGCAGGTTTTCATCCACCAGAGAGCGCGCGTCGAAGGCAGCGGCGGTTTCTTCCGGAGAAAGAGGCTGCGGATGATACGTGGCGCAGCCGGAGAGAAAGAAGAGAAGTGAAAAAAACATCCAACGTCCAAGGAAGGCGGCGGGGTGCGCTGGGTTTTCGGCGCGTGTGGGGTAATGCGGCCTGCCAAGGGATGACCGAAATGGGAGGTTGAAGAGTGAATTTTTCATATCAAACGGCGAGTGGCAGGCAAACGGTCACGGTGGTTGGCTTGGCCGGGGCTGAGCTGATTTGGACGGTTCCGCCGTGCGCGGTGGCAATCCATTTGACAATGCTAAGGCCGAGGCCACAACCATCCACGCCCTGGCTGTGCGCCGGGTCGCCGCGAAAGAAACGGTCGAAGACCCGGGGCAGGGCTTCCGGGGCAATGCCCGCGCCGGTATTCACGATAGTGAATTCGGCGGTATCGCCAACCCGACGCAAGGCCATGATCACGGTGCCTTGGGACTGGTTGTATTTGACGGCATTATCGGCCAGATTGAGCAGCAATTGCCGCAGCCGATGCCGGTCACCGTGAACGGAGAGCGCTTCACAGGCGGTGAGTTCAACCCGGATGTGCTGTGGTTCGGCCAAAATCTGCGTGTCGGCGTGGATTTCACGGACGAGTTCGTCGAAGTGGAGCGGCTCCAGATTCAGTGTGACCTGACCGGCGTCGGCCTTGGCCAGCAAAGTGAGACCATCCACAATGCGGGTGAGGCGGCGCAATTCGTCAAGCAGGCTGGCGGCGCGTTCGCGCTCGGCGACGGAAAGCGATTCATCGCGCAGGGTGGTTTCAATTTCACCGCACAAAACCGTCAGCGGCGTTTTCAGCTCATGCGAGGCATGAAGGGTGAATTCACGGACGCGTTGGAACGAATCGTCGAGCCGCGCCAGCATGCCATTGAACACCTCGGTGAGCCGGTCCAATTCATCGCGGTTGCCGGAGCGCGGGAGAGGTTCGCGGAGGTTGCTTTCGTGAACTTTGGTGATGGCATCGGCCAATTTGGACACCGGCGACAGCGCCTTGCGGGTCAACCACCGTCCGCCGAGCAGTCCCAGCACAATGGCGGGAGCGCCCACCTGGAACACCATCTCGGCGGTTTCGGAAACCGCATGTTCGACCGGCGCGCGGCGGTGTTCATGGCGCATCTGCTCATCGAGTTCGCGGTAGGTTCCCAAACCAATAATGATCAAGGACGCCGTGAGAATGCCGGCGTACCAGAGCGTGAGCCGTGTGCGGATGGTCATGCCGTTTCCTTCAACACGTAGCCCGAACCGCGCACGGTATGGAGCAACTTGGGCTCAAAGCCAGCGTCAATCTTTTCGCGCAAGCGCCTGATATAGACGTCCACGAGATTGGTGCCGGGGTCAAAATCGTAGTTCCAGACCTTTTCGACAATCATCATGCGGCCGCACAAGCGGCCCGGCGAGCGCATGAGAAATTCCAGCAAACGATATTCGCGCGCGGTCAACTCAATCTCGGCGCTGCCGCGTTGTGCCCGGTGGGTTATGGTATCGAGCGTCAGGTCGGCGACGCGCAGCACCGGGGATTTGCTTTCGCCGCCGCGCCGGCCGAGGGCGCGCACGCGGGCGACCAACTCGGCCAGTTCAAATGGCTTCGGCAGGTAGTCGTCCGCACCGGCGTTCAAGCCTTCGACCCGCTCGTTGACTTCGCCGCGCGCGGAAAGCAGGAGAATCGGCGTCGCGTTGCGATTCTGTCGGAGCTGGCGCAGCACGCTAAGGCCATCGCGCCCGGGCAGCATGATGTCGAGGACGATGACGTCGAAGGGCGTGGTTTGGGCAACGGCCAGGGCGTCGTTGCCATCGGCGCAGGTGTCCACGGCGAAGCCTTCGGCGTGCAACGCTTTGCGGACAAACGAGGCCGTTTTCTTTTCGTCTTCAACCACCAGCACGCGCATGAATTGAGAATCGTCGAAACGACGAAGCGTGGAAACGTCAAATGGGGTGCTTCACTTGCCCATGCCGTACACCAGGATTTTGAACGTGCCGGGGATCATGCGGGGACGCTGGCGTCGTTCGCCGTTGGCCGGTTGGGACTGGGCTTCGAATTGCGCGGTGGCCAGGTAGATTTTGTGGGTCTTGGGGTCCAGCGCCATCGTCCGGGCGCCGGTCGCCGTCGTCAGCGTTTGCACCACGGTGAGTTGGTCCGGCGATTCCTCTTTGGCTATCGTGGTCGTGCCGGCGCCGCAGGACGCGAAGGCGAATCCGGTTCCGGGGTCAAATCTGTTTGCGTCCACTCCCCCGGCAATGGGCACGCTGGCGAGCACTTTGCCATCGGTGCTGTCCATCATCACCATCATCTGGTTGTGACAGCCGATGAACAGGCGATGGTTTTTCACGTCAATGGCCATTCCGGAAGGCCCCTCGCCCGGTGCGATGGGCCAGTTGGTAATCACCTGGTGTGCCTTGGCGTCAATCACGGTCACTTCGCTTTTGTCTTCGAGGTTGTCGTAAACGCGATCGGCCTTCGGGTCCACGGTGGGAAATTCCGGCCGGCCCGCCAGCGGGATGGTGGCAACGACCTTGGCGCCCTTTATGTCCACGACGGTGGCTGCCTGGGCGCGACCACAAAAGAGATAGGCTTCCTTCTCCGTGGGATTGTAGACAAATCCGTCGGGCCCAGGCGCGGTATCCAGCTTCGACAGCGTTTGCAACGTTTTCAAATTCACGATGCCGGCCTTGCTTTCGCCGCCGTTGCTGGTGACCCCGATACCCAACTCGGTGGCCACAGCCACGCCGTGGACGCCGGGGGTATTGGTAATGGCACCGATAACCTGGTCCGCCACGAGGTCAATGACCGCGACTTCGGTCCCGTGTGACACATAGAGCCGGTGCGCCGGCGAATCTACGGACAGGTAATCCCAACCGCCCCCGCCCGGGATGGCGATTTCCTTGATGAAATGATACGGGCCGTCGGCGCGGCAGGTCAAAGCGGCGGCAAGGCCGAACAGAACAGGCAAAAGAGTCTTTTTCATATTGGTGGATTCGTCTGGTTCGCTGGTTTTTCGATAATGGACGTTTGCTCAATGCCGATCATTTTACAACCGGACACGCCCATGAGACAACCGCCAGATGAACGCCGGCTAAACGGCAGATGACAATTCTGTCATTTGCGAAGGCCACCGGCTCACGTTGGCGGCGGCAATGTTTCGATGCAAATCAAGCAGCGGCCTTTCGCCGCATCCAGTTCCGCTCGATTTCCTCCAACGTGCGGCCCTTGGTTTCGGGCATGAGTGTCAGAACAAAGAAGAACGACAAGAGGCTTAACGCGGCATAAATCCAGAAGGTTTTGACGGGACCAATATGCGGGTTGTCCCGGAGCATGGGGAAAGTCTGGGTGACGATATAGTCGAAGGCCCACACGCTGAAGGCGGCCAAAGACATGGCGCGCCCGCGGACCTTGTTGGGGAAGATTTCCGAACAGAACAGCCACGAGATGGGCCCCAGCGCCATGGCAAAGGCGGCGATGAACAGCAGGACGCACAAGAGCAACGGCATGCCGCTTTGGCCGGTATGGAACATCCAACCCACCAGACCCAACGCCACCGTCTGCACGGCGGTGCCGATGAGCAATAAGGGCCGGCGGCCGGCCTTGTCCACCAGCCCAATCGCCACGAAGGTGAACAGCAGGTTGACCAAACCCACCCAAGCCGAAGCGGCAAAGGCCGCGTTTTGGCTTCCGCCCGCAGAGGCAAAAATGTTGGTGGAATAATAGATGATGGCGTTGATGCCGCAGAATTGGGAGGAGGCCATCAGCAGTACGGCGAGCATGAGGGGCCGGGAAAACGGGCCGATAAACAGTTCGGAAAACCGCCCTTCCTCCTGGCCGGCCAATTCGCGAATGGCGGCCAATTCCGTGGCCGCGTGCTCTTTACCGCCAACCCTTTCCAGAATACTTCGCGCCTCGTCCTCGCGGTCGTGCTGCGCCAGCCAACGGGGGCTTTCGGGCACCGTAAACAGCAGCAGTATAAACGCGACCGCCGGCACGACTTCCATGCCCAGCATCCAGCGCCAGCCCCAAGCCACGTTCCACTCATGGTCCCCAAAACCTTGAATGAGTTTATTGACAAAGAGGGTGAGGAAAATTCCAACCACGATGCCCAATTGGTACTGAGTGCCCAGCCGCCCGCGCCATTTCTCCGGAGCGATTTCCGCGATATAAACGGGGCACGCCATGGAGGAAGCGCCGATGCCCAACCCGCCAATCAAGCGCGCCGCCACGAACTCACCCAGGGTGTTGGGTATGGCCGAAAGCACCCCGGACACGGCGAAGAGCGCGGCGCACAGAAACATTAAATTGCGCCGCCCGAACCGGTCGCTCAAAAACCCGGCAAACATGGCGCCCGGAACGCAGCCCAGGAGCGCGCTGCCGGTGGCCATCCCTTGCTGGGTGGCGTTCAGATTCAGGCGCTCATTGAGGTAGGAGTTTGCGCCGTTGATCACGGCCGTGTCGTAGCCGAAAAGAAAACCGCCGATGGCCGCCGTGGCGGCGGCGAAAAACACGAAACGCAGGCCAACGGGTGTGGAATCACTCATATGGTTATTCACGAAATGGTTATCGCTTTCAAAACCGGCGCGCGGCGGCTAGCCATGCCTGGCCGCTTCGGTTCTCCGTGACAGAGGGCATGGCCGGTAATTTGGCGGATTAAATACAGCATTCAATAAAAATCGGCGGGGCCCACTTCGCACGTGTGCATCTGGGAAGTTCCCCACGACAAAAAGCTTCGCGGCGCGCGGCGTTTACGCCGCTTCCGTACCGCCCGCTGATAAATCAATCGTTTGATCCAACTGCTTTCGTGCGCCGAAGCGGCCTGAAGGCCGCGCGCCGGGTTAACCTGTCAGATGCACACCTTCGCACGACTGTTTTGAAACAGAAACGGATTTGCTTCCGCCCAACGGTTTCTGCATCCTGCCTTCGGATGAGCGTCCCCGAACATCGCCAGATGATTGACAAGCTGGACGCGCGGATCGTCCGGCTGCTCAACGAGCGCACGCGCCACGTTTTGGCCATCGGCGACATCAAGCTCAAGGCCGGCGAGGAAATTTACGCGCCGCACCGCGAGCGCGCGGTATTCGAGCGGGTCAGCCGCTTCAACCGGGGGCCGATGACCAACGAGCAGCTTCGCGCCGTCTATCGCGAAATCATGTCCAGCGCGCTCGCGCTCGAAAAGACCATGACCATCGCGTATTTTGGCCGGGAGGGATCGGGGACGCACCAGGCGGCGCTGCGAAAATTCGGCGCCAGCCTGGAATATTCGCGTCAAAAAACGATCGCGGACGTGTTCCGCGAGGTGGGCAAAAAGCGCGCGGATTATGGCGTGGTGCCGGTGGATCATTTCGCCGAAGGCATCATTACGCACACGCTCGACCTGTTTGTGGACAGCGATTTGAAAATCGTTTCTGAAATCATGTCACCGGCGCCACGGAGTTTCGCGGGCATCCAGGACAACACCGCGAAGGCCGGGCGTTTCCTCGTATTGGGCCGCCAGGGCAGTCCGCCCACGGGCGACGACCGCACCAGCCTGCTGGTCGGCGTAACCGACGAGGCCGGCGCGTTGCGCGACGTCACCGCTGTATTCCGCCGCTGCAAAATCAACCTCACGCAGATTGAATCGCGCCCCGGGCGGCGGAAGGCGCGGGAGTATTTCTTCTTTATTGATTGCGAAGGCCACGCCCAGGACCGCGACGTGGCCCGCGCCATCCAACTGCTGGGCAAGCACAGCCATTTCGTCAAAGTACTCGGTTCGTATCCGAACACGGACTGGGCCTGATTCCTTCGGCCCCCTTTCGCCGCGCCGTCATTTGTGGGAATAATTCTCTATAGTTTTGGCCAGTGCGGTCGCGGCCCGCGTCGGCTTCACTTTGCTGACGAAGAGAATGTCGTTCATGGTCAGAAACTGGCCGTCCAGATCGTCCGCCTGCGCGCGGCCGGCGCCCAGGCAGGCAAGTCCCGCCACCCCCATGGCCATCAGTGTCGGAATGGGTGCGTTGCAGGAAAGTTACAGGCAAGGTGGTCAAGCGGCTTTGGGCATCGGTTGATTCCACAGGTAATCCCAACCGCCGGCGGAAAGCAGAGCGCAACGCAAGCTCAGTACT
>JBEKMW010000127.1:0-11893 GCA_049523455.1 Verrucomicrobiota bacterium
CTTTGGCGCCCTCGGCGTCAATCAGTTTGCACATGGCATCGAGCGATTGCGTGCCCTGTTTGAAGCAAAAGCTGACCACGCGGACGTTGTGATTGCGTGGCGCCGATTGGGTCGCAGGTTGGGCCGTGGATTGGGCCATCGAAACCGCCACGGCGCTGGAAAAGATCAGCAGGAAGCAGGCGATACTTTTGAGGGATATTTTACTGGTCATAATTTGGTCTGTTTGGTTGATGGATTGAGGCAAGGTCGTTACCGGCACTTCAAGACACAACTCAGGTGAACTGGTTTTCGGTCTCAGCAGGCATGGAGGAATAATAGCAGAAAGCGGCCGGGAAGTAAACACTTGATTTGCGGGCGCTTCCCAGCCGTGGTGGGCCAGTGGGAATGGGACAAACAATGAAATTACGAGCCAGCGGCAGAATCCCATCCCCGCCCGGGCGCTGCGCCATCCCGGTGCGATGTGATGCAACGCCTCGAGGGCCGGCCAAAAGCATTCTTCTTTTCCTGCCGGTTCAACGGGAGCAAGCTGTGCGGGAAACATTTTTCCAAGACATGAGAACGATAAACCGCCATTTTGCCATCCTAGTATGGCTGGTGTCCGGAGCCGTGACGGCCTCCGCCATGGAAGAATTGACCTCCGGCGATGCGTACATTCGCTACGATTCCGCGTCCAACTGGTGGACATGTGGAACTGGCCTCATCGAGCAGCAACTGGAACTGACGGGCGGACGGTTCGGCCTGTTTGTCCTCAGGAACAAGCTCACCGGCACGGAATTTGTCGGCGGCGCCGATTCCGACGAGTTTCATTTCAGCTTCGGCGGGCAGGAATTCACCGGAACCAGCGGCGGGTATCGGCTCAAGGATTATGATCTGACGCGCCTGCCGGTACCCAAAGCGTCGCCGGGCATTGACCCCGGCGTGTCGCTGGAGATCAACCTGGAGCACGCCGGTTTTGCGGTCAGCCTCCACTACGACCTCTTCGCCTCCACGCCGCGCACGCAATTGGGCATGATCCGGAAATGGTATCGCGTCACCAACCTCACTCGTGCCACCCAGCCGCTGACGGCGATCAGCATGCATGAACTGCGGTTTAAACCAGAGAATTCGGGTCGGTTCACGCTGTACGATTGGCGCGGCGGCGGCGAGGGCAGCAATTGCAACTGCATCGAGGTGCAATCGCTGCAATATCCCATGACCAAATGCCGGACGTTCTTTTCCATGGCCGGCAATCCCGATTACCGGGCCGATGACATTTTCAGCGGCAGCGCCAGCTACCATCCCTATTTTGTGCTGCAGGACGAGAAGGCCGCGGAAGGCGTGTTCTTCGGCTTCAACTATCTCGGTCCCTGGTCGGCGCGGTTTTGGAATCCGGGCGAACATGGGGTGGGGAGTTCCTTCCCCATTCGCTCGCAATTGGAGTTGCACACCGAACCACTGGCGCCCGGCGCCACTTTCGAGGCGCCCAACAGTTTCATCGGCGTGTACCGGGGCGACCTGGACAGCGCCAACGAGCAATTGCAGGATTGGCAGGCCACCTTCAAATGGGATTACACGCGCGAACGGTATCTATGGCTCTCAGGCATCTACAATGGTCACTGGGCCGACATGAATTATCGGCAAAAGCCGGATCTGCGCCTCAAGGAAATGTGGCGGATTGCGGACCTCTGCCGCCGCACCGGCGCGCAAATCGCCCATGAGGATGATTTCTGGTTCGACCAGCGCGGGCGCGGGGTTTGGGAAGGCGTGGATTGGAAGGAGTTGGTGGATTACCTGCGCCAGTCCGGGATTATCTTTCGGCTTTGGCTGCCGCCGCAACACTTCGCCGCCGGCACGCCGGTGGATTTGGAGCATCCCGACTGGGCGCTCGATCCCAAGGTACCGGACGGAATCACGGTGTGGTACAACCTCGGATTCTGCTGCGCGGCCCAGGGCGCGCACGATTACATGCGGCAGTTGATCCTCGACAGGGAGAAGCGTTACGGCACGTTCTACTGGCGCTTGGACGGCTGGATCGAAGCCCCCTGCAACGCCACCAACCACGACCATCCGCCGGGCCAGCCCTTTGTGCAACAGTACCGGCATTACTTGAACCTGATGCGCGAAGTCAAGGAGGCCAATCCGGACATGGGACTCCAAGGCTGCAATTCCGGCGGCGAATGGGCGGACTGGGACAAGTTCGAATTCATCGAGAACAACCAGGGCTCGGACGGCGGTGGTCCGGATGACAACTACTACCTCAGTTACTTCTGGCCGGTGGCCAAAATGGCCACCGGGGGCGGCTCGTCCACCCGGCTGGATGACGCCGCCGCGCAGGACCGGTTGCGGAGCGACGTGCTCTTTCGCCGGTTCTTGAGGTCGCAAGGCGTGCTCGACCGCTACATGCGCGTGGATCACCCGCGCACGGACGGCGCACCCTCGGCCCACACCTATCTCCAGTTCGCCAACAGCGACCGCACCAAAGTGGCCATCCTCCAGGATGCCGCCCCGCGGAGAGAAGTCGTTGTGTACCCGAAAGCCCTCGTGCCGCAGGCCGATTACAGTGTCACGTTCCGCTTCGCACCCGGTTCGTCCACGGCCAAAGGCGAAGAATTGATGCGCACCGGCATCCGCTGCCAGCCCGCTGACCGGCGCGAGGCCATTCTATTAAACCTGGACCGAGCACCCGGACGCGGAACCGACAAAACGCCGCCCACGGTGCCGGGCCACGCGACCAAGCGCATCGAAACCTGGAACGGCCGCAGTGGCGTCGCGTTGCGCTGGTCGCCCAGCACCGATGACGGATTGGTTGCCGAATATAAAATTCTGAAAGATGGCGCGCTGGCCGACCGCGTGGCCATTGGCGAATTTTATTTCGACCCCGGTGCCACGCTCGACACCCGCTATGAAATTGTGGCCTTGGACGGCGACGGCAATCAATCTGCCGCCACTGCGGCGACTGGAAACTGAGCAGGCTCAGCTCGCATCGTCCCATTTTGTAATCCGGTGCTGCCACTCCGCCCTCCGCGCCGCGCCGCGGCAAGGTGAAAACGGCGAAGCGGATGCAGCCGATTCTCTCACCGGCTGTGAGAGAATTGCGGCTTTGGATTCTCCACCGGGCGGTTGGAGTTTTTGCGTGGGAAATTCTGTGGCGGCTTGTGACCGACTTGACAGTTGGTAGCATTTTGCTACCTTTTGAACATGAGTCAACCCGTAAAGGTTTCGGATGCGTTGATGCTGGACGCCCGCGTCGCCGGTGAGATTGTGGAAAGGTCCATGGCGGGGCAGATCGAGTTCTGGGCCAAAATCGGGCGCGCGATCGAGCCGCTGTTGCGCGGAGATCATGTGCTGGCGCTTTGCCGCGCCGGCAGCGTCAAACCGCTTTCCGAGCTTCTTGAGTCAGTGGACTCTGCGGCGGGCCGGCGGCGGGTGTTTGAATATCTGAAGACCCGGCCCTATCCGCATTACGAAGCCGCAGCCCAATCGCCGGGTTTGCTGGTGCGAATTGAAGCCAATGGAGAACGCACGGTGGGACGGTTTGTCAAACGGCAGTTCCAACCGGTCAGGATTTCCGCGAAGAAAAAGACGAAGCCGGCTCTGGCACACGCCCAAAGGTGAAAAAGCCCCAGCCGAAAGTATCACCTTCGTGGAGCATCCACAATCTGGATAAACGTCCAGTGATCGTCGCTTTGGCCGGCCCAAATGGCGCGGGAAAAACCACCTTTTTCGAAGCCCATCTAAAAGCAAGCGGCTTGCGCTTTCTTAATGCCGATATTTTGGCGGAAGAACTGGGAATTGACGCCTACCAGGCGGCTGAAGTCGCTGCCAAATTACGGCAGGAGTTTGTGAACCAAGGAGAGTGTTTTGTTTTCGAAACGGTGTTTTCCGATCCGGTGAGCGACAAGCTGGGTTTTTTGAAGCAAGCGGCTCATCAGGGTTACAACGTGGTGATGTGCTTTATTGGCATAGCCGGTTCCGCCCGTTCCGAAGAACGCGTCGCCATGCGCGTCAGTCAGGGAGGACACGATGTGCCGTCGGAGAAGCTGACCGCCCGGTTTCCGCGCACCATCACCAATCTGAAACAGGCGATTCGGGAGCTTCCTTGCGTTTTCGTTTTTGACAACGACGATTTGAGAACCCCGTTCCGGCTGCTGGCTGTTTTCCAAAACGGCCGACCGACCTTCCTGACCAAATCAATTCCGGACTGGCTTGAACCGGTGCTTTGAATAATTTATATGCCGAAATTCCGGTACGCCATGAAAGAACTGCCGCTCAATACCATGCGAACATCCAACATCCAAAGAAAGCCGAGAGCCCTCACCTCACCCTGGCCCTCTCCCCTCCCATCACAATGGGAGCGGAGAGGGGACCCGCCGTCACGCGGAAGTTTCAGCCCGGCAGGAAGCCGGCGCTCGCCGGTTCACGAGGTCACGGAGCGGGTGTTCGGGGGGATGCTCGCGGGCTTTTTGCTGCTTGCTGGCCGCGTTTGGGCGGCGGAAATTCATTCGCCGGCCGGATTGTCCGCGCGCGTTGACGAACCAACCGGCACTTATGAACTGGCGGCCACCAACTTCGGGTGGTCCTTCGCCGGCAGCCTGGGCGCCGCCGTCAAAAACGTCACCGTCAACCACGGTCAGGACAGCCTGGGCGCCTATGAGGAGATTTCGCTGGCCTGGAATGATGGGGCTCTGCCCATGTCCGGCCGCATCCGGCTGTATGACACCAAACCGCTGGCGCGCTTTTCTGACCGTTGCGGCGCGGCCACGGAAATACCGCCGTCACCATTCCCGTCGTTCACCAATCTCCCGGCCAACCTGCACGTGTTTAGTTACCGGCAGGATACCTTTGCCCCGCCGCAATTCGCGGCCAATGATTGTTCGACGCCGTGGCTGTTGTTCGACGATCAAGCCGACGCGCTCGTCATCTCGCCCGCGTCGCATTTGATGGTGGCCAGCCTGTTGGGCGACGGGGAGCGGACGATGGCCAGCGGCTTCAATCCCCAACTGCGCAACCTGCCCGCCGGTTTCGAGCAGCAGACGCTCATGGCCTTTGGCCGCGGCATCAACCAAACCTGGGACGCCTGGGGCCGCGCCTTGACCTGGCTCGAAGGCGCCACGCGGCCCGGCAACGACGCGGACACGGTTTTGAAATATTTCGGTTACTGGACCGACAACGGCGCATTCTACTATTACAATTACGACCTGGACCTCGGTTACGCCGGCACGCTCGCGGCGTTGGTCGAACGTTACCGGCGCGAGCACATTCCCATTCATTACCTGCAACTGGACAGTTGGTGGTATTCCAAAACCTTGACCAGTCCGGAAGGGGAAACCGGGAGACCGAAAACCATGAGACTCCCGCAGGGCGAATGGAACCGCTACGGCGGCCTGCTGGAATACAAGGCGCACCCATTTCTCTTTACCAACGGGCTCGACGGTTTCCAACGCACCGTCGGCCTGCCGTTCGTCACGCACAACCGCTGGATTGACCCGGCCAGCCCGTATCACGCCCAATATAAAATCTCCGGCCTCGCCGCCGTGGACCCCAAATGGTGGGACGACATCACGGCCTATCTCAAGTCCGGCGGCGTGGTGACTTACGAGCAGGATTGGTGCGACCGCATCTACCGTTACTCGCCCGCGTTCAGCCGCGACCCGGACACCGCGGAAACGTTCCTGAATGAAATGGCCCGCGCCTGCCGGGAACGGGGCCTGACCATGCAATACTGCATGCCCTATCCCTGCTTCTTTCTCCAAGGGGCCCATTACGAAAACCTGACAACCATCCGCACCAGTGGCGACCGCTTCAATCCGAACAAGTGGAACAACTTCCTCTATGTCTCGCGCCTGGCCGGCGCACTGCGCATCTGGCCGTGGGCCGACGTGTTCAACAGCACCGAAACCAACAACCTCCTGCTGGCCGACCTATCGGCCGGACCGGTGGGTACGGGCGATGCCATGGGCGCCGAGGACCCGAACAATCTCTATCACGCCATCCGCGCCGATGGCGTAATCGTCAAACCCGACGTGCCGATCGTGCCCCTGGACAGCAGCTATATCGCCGACGCCCAGGGCGCGGGCGCGCCGTTGGTAGCCGGCACGTTCACCGACCACGGCGGCCTGCGGACCGGATACGTTTTCGCGTTCAACCGGCCCGGCCGCGGCGGCGGGGAAATCCATTTCAGCCCCGCCGAACTCGGGCTCACCAACCGCGTCTGCGTTTGCGATTATTTCGCCGGGACCGTAATCTGGCTGAAGGCCGGCGCAAATTTCACGGCTCCCTTGGGCCAAAATGCCGTGGCCTTTTACCTCGTGGCCTCGCCGGGCCGGAGCGGAATCACGTTTCTAGGGGACCAAGACAAATTCGTCGCCACCGGCAAACAGCGCATCGCTTCGCTGCATGACGAACCTGGCAGCTTGACGGCGAAGGTGTTGTTTGCCGCCGGGGAAAAATCCGTGACGCTGCACGGCTATTCGGCCACCGTGCCAAGGGTTGCCGCAGAAGCGGGGCAAGCCGGCCCCCTGCGTTACGACGTGGAGAGCCGGCATTTCACCGTTCAAATCACCTCGGACGCATCCGCGCCGGCGACGGACATCGGCGGCGATGCGGTGCGAGCCGTGACCGTGCGCTTTCAGACCGGCCAAGCCGGGCGGTGAAGACGGTCGGCTGAGCTTGGCAGACCATTGAAAAAGTAGGAGACGACGTAAGGAGTCTCCATCTGAACCTGTGTTTGCTGGGAAATTTGAGCCTCGTCACCTCGGCTCCTACGGGAGAACGATTTCTTGAACCGGCTGTTAGGGTCAGCCCGGAACGGCGCCTTTGCGAATCCGTGAGGTTTCATTGCCAAAAATAAATCCCCGGAGTTTCCAATTGGCCGGTTCTTCAACATACCGGTAACAGAGAGACGCCACCAGAAGACAAATGATCAAATACATCAAAATCCACAATGCACAGACAACGGTATTGCAGTGAGCCACATTCCAATGTGAAATAAACTCATCGGAAATCATAAGCAACGGCCAATGAAGCATGTAAAGCGAGTAAGAGGCCAATCCGCCAAAAACCAACAGGTTGCAGGAAAGAATCTTGGCTATCGTCCCTTGCTCATACGAAAGGGAAAAAACAAATAATCCAAACACGGCATAGATGAAACCAGCCGACGGAACGTATCCAGCCAGCAACACCCAGGCCACGCATCCCAACGAAGCCAGCACCCAGATTTCAGGAAAAGGGAATTTCTTTATCACACATTTCAAGCGGTAGAGTCCCGCTCCCGCCAGAAAGAGAAAGGGAATGCTGTTACATCGGTTAAAAAAAGAAATCGAATTCATCCAAGCACCCTGCAAAAAGAAAAACACCCCCACCAAGATCGCTATCAACCACCAGGATCCAGGGTATCTAAACAAGAAAAACGCCACCGGAAATAAAAACAAATAAGCGAACCATTCCACGCTGATGGACCATGCCGGAACATTCCATGCATTGTCCGGGTGAAACCAGCAACGAATCATGGCCAATTCTTCCACCACCCGGCTCCACGAAAAGACTTGGGGGAACAAAAGGAAAACCGACACAAAAGCAAGAACATGAACCGGCCAGAGTCGGGCAAACCTCAAAAGAACAAAACGAAAGTGATTCCGCAAATCATAATCTGGAAAATAATTATGACTCAGAATGAATCCTCTCAAAATAAAGAAAATTGGATTCCTGCCCAAATTACGGCTCATTGTCCACCGCAATGGGACGTACCCAGATGTTGCGAAAGGCGACGGGGTCACGATGGAACTGGAGCACCAGCGGACCGGTCGGCCCCGTCGGCGTATATTTGCCGGGAGACCGCCAGTTCGTGTCACCGCGAATGGACTGATGGTTCTGCACCACCACGCCGTTAAAAATGACCGTCACGTAACCCGGCGATTGCAGTTTGCCATTCGCGTCAAAGTGCGGGACGTTGAAAATGATGTCGTAAGTCTGCCATTCGTCGGGCGGGCGGCAGGCGTTGGCCAACGGCGGATGCTGGCCGTAAATCGCGGCGCTCATGCCATCGGCATACGTCGGATTCTGATAATCGTCGAGCACCTGGATTTCGTAGCGGCCCATTAAAAACACGCCGCTGTTGCCGCGGGCCTGGCCTTCGCCCGTCGCCGGCGCCGGCTCCTTGAACTCCAGGTGCAACTGAAGGTCACCAAATTGGTTGGTCGTTTCGATGTCATTCTTCGCGGACACCATCGCGCCTTTCTTAATTTTCCACGGCGCGGGGCCGCCGTTATTTTTGTCACGCCAGTGCGATAAATCTTTTCCGTCAAACAAAACCATCGCATCGCTCGGTGGCGTGGCATGCTCGCTGAAGGATATTCCCGGGGTCACCACTGGTGGCTGCGGGCGCGCCGGATCGTGGACGTGCCATTTGCCGTCTGGTTGCATCGGCGTATCTTGAAAACCGGCGACGCCGTCAATGACGATTTCGTGCGGTTTGGTTTGTTCCTGAGCCAGCACCAGGTTGGCTGCCACTGCGGCGGATACGGCGAGGATAATGATTCTTCTCATATGCCCTTAGACTACAGGTTTTCGGAAACTTCGTCCACTTGCCTCTATAAGGGTCCTGGGGAATTGGCATATTTTCATATCCGTGCTCAGGGTTCGGGCGGTTGATCGTGAATTCGTCACATTTGCCGGATCTCCGCCGATCTCGACCTTCTTCCGGTTTGGGCGGCGGAAGGACTGTATCCGATTGCGCCCGCCCCCAGATGGATTTAGTTGAATTTCAACGTAATACGATATAGATTCGGCATCTGGAAACCGAAGCACAGATCACCAACGAAAGGAAGAAGAAGCTATGGCATTACGATTAGGCGACTTGGCCCCCGATTTCACGGCCAGCACGACTGAAGGCACGATTGATTTCCACCAATGGCTGGGAGATTCGTGGGGCGTCCTGTTCTCGCATCCGGCCGATTATACGCCCGTTTGCACAACCGAATTGGGCACGGTGGCGAGGATTAAATCCGAATTCGAAAAGCGCAAGGTCAAGGTGATTGCGATCAGCGTGGACCCGCTGAATTCACACCAGGGCTGGATCAAGGACATCAACGAAACCCAGCGCTGCTCGATGAACTTTCCGATCATCGCGGACGAAAGCCGCCGGGTGGCCACCGCCTATGACATGATTCATCCCAACGTGGACGACCGAGCCACGGTGCGCTCGGTGTTTGTCATCGGCCCGGACAAGCGAATCAAGCTGACGCTGACCTATCCGGCCAGCACGGGGCGGAATTTTGCGGAGATCCTGCGCGTGATTGATTCACTGCAGCTTACGGCCAATCACAAGGTGGCCACGCCCGCCGACTGGCGTCAGGGCGAGGATTGCATCGTATCGCCGTCGGTATCCGATGCCGACGCGCAGAAACTTTTTCCGAAAGGCGTCCGCCGGGTGAAACCATATCTACGCTACACCCCGCAGCCAAACATGTGACGCGGCACGCCGCGACTCCACCGCTCAATCCACCATTGGGTGGTGCGGATTTCCGCCGGTTCAGGCCCGGGGTTGCAGCAAGGGGTTTCCGAGTTTTTCGAGCGCGGTAGCGGGCAGCACTTTCCGGATGCGCGGGAAAAATTTCTGTTCCTCGTATTGGCCGCGTGGCAATCATCCACGCGGCCAATACCCTGTCCTCCCCGGCGAATCAATAATTTCAGATTATCCCGGTGCCGCTAATTCCGTGTCCGGCACCCGATGACATGATGAGGCTACCTATTTCCTCAGATTTCACCCAGTCAGGGAAATCGGTATTTTCATGTAAGGAAAAAAGGAAGTGCCTTTTTATCGAGGAACAGCGGCCATGGCTGGTTGCAACATCCGGGTCGCCCGTTTGGGGACTCCGGGGAGCGAAGTTTGCATTTCTTAAGTAGAGAATAAGGAGAATTGGCCAAAAAAGGCCGGTTTTCAGCAAGATGCGTGTGGTTTTTGTTCTGCCCCCGATGTCCACTATAATCATGGCTCAATATCAGCATATACCTATTGCGGGAGCTGGCGGTGAGGCACAGGCAACCGCGAACCTCCCGGTTGCCGATGCGGCGGCGTTCGGATTTCCGCGGGAATTTCGGCAGAACCGGTTTGTTTACCTGACGATCTCGGCACGGGCCCGAGGCCTGTCCATCGGCGTCAATTTAAACCCGATGGTTAATTGCAATTTCCAGTGTCTTTATTGTGAAGTTGACCGGACGCCGCCGGTGGCCGTGGTCCAGTTTGATCTCGGCTGCATGACGGCTGAACTGAGGGAAACCTTGGACCTGGCATGCCGGGGGAATCTGCGCCAGTTGCCCCGCTACGCGAATCTGCCGGACGAGTTGCTCAAACTGCGTCAAGTGGCGATCAGCGGCGATGGCGAACCCACCTTAGCCGCCCATTTCGCCGAGGCTTTGCTGGCCGTTATTCATCTTCGTGCCGTGGGCGGGTTACCCTTCTTCAAGATCGTGGTGATCACCAACGCCACGGCGTTGGACCGCCTGGAGGTTCAAACCGCGCTCAAGTTTCTCCCGCGCACCGACGAAATCTGGGCCAAACTGGATGGTGGCACGCAGGAATATCTGAGCCGGTTGAACGGGGCGGCGGTGCCGATCGAGAAGATTCTGCGCAACATCCTGCTGGTGGGCCGCCAGCGGCCGGTGGTGATCCAGAGCCTGTTTGCCGCCATCAACGGCGCGGAGCCGCCGGCGGCGGAGATCCGGCAATATGCGCAACGGCTGAAGGAATTGAAGGACGAGGGAGCGGAAATTTCCCTGGTGCAAATCTATTCGGCGAACCGGCCCATGGCCCGGGAGGAATGCAGCCACTTGCCGTTGAAATCGCTATCGGCCATTGCCCAAACTGTCCGGCGAGTGGCCGGATTGCGGGCGGAAGTCTTCTGAGCAGAGGGCGCCGCAGGTTCGGCAAAGCAGCGGTCGTGTGACCGGGTCAAAAGGCGCCGTTCGAGCGACCCGCTTCCCATTATCCTTGCACACAGCTTCCAGGTTATCCGACAGGGGAGTGCGTGCTGCTCCGGCTACCCAATCGGCGCCGTTCGTAAGCGCGGCGCAATTTGGCGGTGCGTTCCTCCACCCGGTGGTCCAACTCGGCGCGGTTGTGTTCTTCAGACTTCCGGGGTGCCTCTTCCAACTTGGCGTGGGTCTTGCGCTTGTGAATGGCCGCAATACCGTAGGCCGCGTCCCGGGCCAGTTCCCGGAGTAATTTCACTTCGTCATCCGGGAATGCCGCCAACTGGAGGGAATAGATGGTAATGGCGCCCAGGGCGCGTTTGTTGGCGAGCAGCGGGATGGCTACGGACGACGCATAACTGTGTTTGACGGCCTCATCGCGCCAAGGGGCCAAGGGTGGGGCGTTGGCGAGCGCCGGAGTGCTGCCGGGCTGGCCGGTGCAGACGGCCGTGCCGACCTCCCGGCGCCCGTCCTGCGTGTCCGCCCAGGCAAGCCGCCATGTTTCAGGAGCACCCCGCGCATGGCCGACGTGGCCGACCCGGCGTCCAGCCTTGGGGTCGGCGCCCTCGGGAAAGCTGATCCAAGCCATGGCGTGGCCACAATCGTCGGTAATGATTTTGCACACCTCCGCCAAATAATCCTCTGGACGCTCCGCATGGACCATGGCTTCACTGCTGCGCCGGAGGACGTTCAGAATGCGGTTGAGCTTGCGCAGCCTGGTTGGCCGGGCCTAGGTTTGGGCCCCTCCCTTTCGCCGCGGACATGAAACGGCGGGAACATTGAACTGAGATAGAGAAACACCTTTCACACCCGATGTCAGCATTCGGGTGCGTTGCAGGAAAGTTACAGGCAAGGTGGTCAAGCGGCTTTGGGCATCGGTTGATTCCACAGGTAATCCCAACCGCCGGCGGAAAGCAGAGCGCAACGCAAGCTCAGTACTGCAGTT
>JBEKMW010000128.1:0-11785 GCA_049523455.1 Verrucomicrobiota bacterium
GGCCGGTCAACCTGACGTTTAGTTATCCGCGCTGGACGATCAATCCCGCCGACGTTTCCTCGTATCTGTGGTTGGCCGCTGCCGCGGCGGCGTTGGTCGGGGTGGTTTATTTCACGCGCCGGTTCCAGGGGCGTGGGGTGGCGGCGGCGCTGCTATTCTTCGTGGTGACGCTCAGTCCGGTAATGGGATTCATCATGCTTTATACGTTCCGCTACACGTATGTGGCCGATCATTACCAGTACGTAGCCTGCATCGGGCCGCTGGCGCTGGCGGCGGCGCTGATGGAAGGCAGAAGGAAGAAAGCAGAAGGCAGAATGCGAAATTCGGACGCCTCACCCTTGATCCCTCTCCCCAGAAAAGGCAGGAGGAAGAAGGAAGAAGGCAGAAGTGCCGAAACGGACCCGCAGATGGCGGCCATCTTCCATCTTCCCTTCTCCCTCTTCCCTCTTCTCTCTCCCCTCTTCTATCTCCTCCCAGTAGTGCTGGGGGTGCTGACGTGGCAGCAGTGCGGCATGTATGCCGACGCCGAAACCCTCTGGCGCGTCACGCTGGCGCGAAATCCAGATTGTGAGATGGCCCTGGTCAACTCCGGCAACCTGCTGGCCTACCAGGGGCAAACCACCAAGGCCATTCAGAATTACCAACGGGCACTCCAACTCGACCCAAATGATGCCGAGGCCCACTGTGATTTAGGGGGGGTGTTGGCCCACCAAGGACAGTTCACCGAAGCCATGGAACACTGTGAGCAGGCCCTCCAACTCAACCCGGATGATGCTCAGGCCCGCAATAACCTCGGCTTTGCCCTGGCCAGCCAGGGAAACTGGAATCAAGCCGTCCTCGATTTCGAGCGGGCGGTCGCCCTCAACCCCAAGTATGCCGATGCCCAGGTTAACTTGGGCGTGGCACTGGCCAAACTGGGACGATGGGCGGAAGCCATTCGGCATTACGAACAGGCACTCCAAGTAAAACCCGATTTCGCCGACGCCCACTTTAACCTCGGCGTTGCGCTGGCCCACCAGGGAAAATTGAATGAAGCCGTTCCACAATTCCAAGAGACCCTCAACCTGGCCACCGCCCAGGGCAACACCGCGCTCGTCACTGCCGCCCGCGCCCACCTCCAGCCCTATCCGCCCACCCCACCCCAATCACCAACTCCCTGACCATTGACGACCGGTGCGGTTTGACTGGCCCTCCGGTCCCGGCCTCCACACTATCCAAATCCAGTCAAATCCGCAGGTGCTACGGCAGTTGGTGATGCTGCGAGTTGGGACCGGCCTTCGCCCGGAGGCTACGGCCCGGCAGGCAACTCGCGCTCCGGAAGCGCGGATTGTCTCAATCCGCAGCACGCAGGGAGCCAAACCAGCGTTGAAATCGGGAGACTCCCTTGTTGCACGCTTGCAGTGCGCCAATCGCCGGCAAATCCGCGGGACAACAGCATTCGGCCGTGCTGCGAGTTGGGAGCCGCCGTCGCCCATGGGCTATGGCGCGGCACGTAGCTCGCGCTCCGCAAATTAGGACACCACCCAACACTCCCCGAACCGCCTGCCTCGCTTGCCCGGCCCCCGCTTTGATTCATTGCGGACCCGGATTTTCTCGGACATCATCAGCCGCCATGTCCGATTCCGCGCCCATGCCCGTCGAGCGTTTGAAGCCGGAAGATTTCCTGCGGCTCATCGAGAAAAGCCGGCTGGGGAAGCTCAAGATTTATCTCGGCCACGCTGCCGGCGTCGGCAAAACCTATGCCATGCTCGAGGAAGCGCATCGCCTCCAAAAGGCGGGCGTGGACGTGGTCATCGGCTGGATCGAAACCCACGGCCGCAAAGACACCGAGGAGCTGCTCGCAGGCCTCGAAATCATCCCGCGCAAAAGGGTTCCCTACGGCAACACCACCGTTGAGGTGCTGGACATGGACGCCATTTTCAAGCGGTTTCCCACGGTTTGCATCATTGACGAACTGCCGTTCACCAACATCGCCGGCTCGCAACATCCCAAGCGGTATCTGGAAGTTCACGACCTGCTGGTGGGCAGCATCAACGTGATCACGGCGATGAACATCCAGCACCTGGAAAGCCTGCACGATACGGTGCTGCGTGCGACCGGCGTGGACGTGCGCGAGCGCGTGCCGGACCGGTTTGTGCTGGAAGCCGACCAGATCGTGAACGTGGACCTCACCGCCGAGGAATTGCGTGAGCGATTGAAGCTGGGGAAAATCTATCCCGCGGACCGCGCCGCCGCTGCGCTGGAAAACTTTTTCACGGAAGACAATTTGAACACGCTGCGCGAATTGGCGCTGCGCGAGACCGCCGCCGCGCTCGACCGTCGTCCGCGCGCCGGCGCCATGGCCCGGCCGGAAATCAGCGAAAAAATCGCGGTCTTCATCAGCACCAACCCGGACACGACCGCCAAGCTGTTGCGCACCGCCTCGCGGCTGGCGGGCCGGTTAAACCGGGAGTGGATGGGTGTTTATGTGCGGCGCCAGAAGGAGGATCCCATGCACATCGCCGCGGATTTGCAGCGCAAGTTCATGCAGAACGTCCAACTGGCCACTGAACTGGGTGGCAGCGTGACCGTGCTGGAAAATGAAAACGTGTGCGCGGCCCTGCTGAAATACTGCCGCGAGAACGACGTCAATCTGGTGGTGGTCGGCACGCCCGTGCGGCATTGGTGGCAGTTTACGCGCCCGGACGTCGTCAACTTTTTCATCCGGCACGCGCCCGGCATTGATCTGCACATTGTGGACCCGAACGGGTGAAACTGTCTTTGCCGTGAAATGAGCAAATTATCCAAATATCGTACCTGTCCGGCCCTGGGCCGGGAGATTTCGTCCGCCGATTGCGGCGAGCAACGCCATAGCCGTCTGGCCTGCCCGGCGGATTGTCCGCACAATCCCTTTGCGCCGGCCAATTACTCCCAGCTTTTGGAAATCGAGGACCGGCTTGACGCAAAGACCCTTGACCGGCTGATGGCGCTGCCGCCCGAACGCTCATCCCGGCTGAAGGACGCGGCCGCGACGCAAGGGAACATTGCCGCCACCAATGCTTTTTTCGTCTGGAACATCTTTTTCGAACGGAACGCGGATAATGCCACGTTTGCCCAATGCTGGGAAAGAGCCGGATGGATGGGCCTCAAGAATGACGAACGGGTACTGCTGCGCGCCAAAATGCAGATGCGGGTGGCGCTGCTGGAAACTCACCGGGTGTTCGCCGACGGCCACGTTGAGGGGGTGGAATTGCTGTCCTCCGAACCGGTGCCCGTCATCGTGCGGGACCGCGGTCTGGCGGGAATGGCAGCGCGGTTCTCAACGATATTGACCTGGCTCTATCCCTTGCCGCATTTCTGGCGTTTGTGCGGCACCGGCACGCCCATCCGGGACATGGCGCAATTCTCCGCGCCGGAAATCATCCGGGAAATCGTGCACCATTTGGGCGGGCCGGCGACCGAATCTGACATGCGCCGCTGGCTCGCGGAACACTTCATGCATTTTCACGATGCGCTTCAGGTAACGGAGCGGCTGCGCCACCGGCAGATGTTTGCCCGGATGGACGCTAAATACGGCAAAGCCGTGTATGAATTGCGCGCGCTTTTCGCCCAATGTTGCAAGCAGTTGGACACCTTGCCGATGGTGACCCAGGAAGACCTTTCCCCGGAGGAAAGGAAAGAGGGTTTTGTGGAGGCGCGCGTTTGGTTCGACGCCCAGCCCCAGTCAAAACTGCTGACCACGCCCGATGGGCGCATGGTTTTGGGCCGCGTGCTGCTGGGGCAGTCCGTTTGGCGGCTGGAAGCATTCGGCGCGGAAAAGTTCGCCCGCCTGCGGCGCCAATTTGAGGAGCGTCTCGGTGAGCGCGTCCGCTTCCGCGCCGAGCGTGTGGACGACTTGGGGGCGCGACTCGACGCCGGGCAGCCGGCGGTGGAGGAATCGCTGGCGCCGCCGCGTCTGCTGGAGAACCCGGCTCAACTCATTATTGCCTCCTCCCGCGTGCCCGCTCGGCCGCCCGGACTTTCGTTGGAAGACGCCGGGGAGGAACTGTGCCGCGCCGCCGAGCGGATGTTTTTGGATGAGCGGGTTCCGGCGCTGGACTATCGCACGCCTCGCGAAGCGGCGCGCGACCCGGCATTGCGCCCCAAACTCATTCACCTGATGAAACAGCGGGTGCGCAGCCTCGACGAGCGAAACCTGCGGGACGGGCGGGACCCGAAAAGCAACGACATCACCGGGTGGCTGCGCGAACTGGAACTCGACGAGATTATTTTTGATCCGCCGCCTTGGCGGCCGCCGCCGGCGCAGATGCTGGAAGAGGAGGAACTCGACACGGACGACTTCGACCGGCCGATTGAGCCCGACCCAAATCGTCCGCCGGCGCCGCCGTTGCCGGCGGCGCCGCTGGAGATAGACGAAGCGGCCAGGCGTCTGGAAAATGCGCTGGACATGTTTGCGACGGCCGCCGAAGCCGAGCATGAACTTTACGCCAGCGGAGCCACGTATTTGGACGACATCGAGCGGTTCACTTTAGACCGGTTGGCCGAAGACGATTTTTGCTTCGCCATCCCGTTCTTGTTGCAAGTCTGGTTTGCCCTCGTGCCGCGCGGCTGCCGCGCCCCGCAAATCAACTACCAGAAGCTCGAAAACACGTTCATGTCCAACCTGCGTGAGCTCGAGCTCTGCACTCAAGCGCGCACGCCGAAGAAGCTGGAGGCGTTTTTTCAGACCGGGCCGCAGCCGAACTTTATGTTGTTGCTGTTATCCGGATTTTTGCATGCCGTCACCAAAGCGCCCGCCAAATTCCAGCCCAAACTCGAGGCGCAACCGTGTATCCTGGCCCTCCTGAAATCCGTGGTCCAAGAACTGGACGCCGCATTGGGCCGCCAATAGCGGCTGGCTAGGTCGCCATCCCAGATGGACTGGAATCCGATGGGAATCAGAACTCGTGCGACTTGCCCGGACGCAACAGGGCCAGGGTCTTTGACCGGTAACTAGGAATATTCTCCAAATTCGCGAGCCGTCTTCAGGAAGACATGCAGGTTTTCCGAGGGCGTGGTGGCCGGGATGGCACAGCCGGCGTTCAGGACGAACCGGCCGCCGGGCTTCCAGGTTTCGATCAACCGCCGCGTCGTCTCACGCACCTGTGCCGGCGTCCCGCGCGCAAGCACCCCGCTGGGATCCACGTTGCCAAACAGCACGTGGTTGGCGCCAGCCGTCGCCTTCGCGCGGCGCGCGTCCGTCTTGTAATCCAGTTCGAATCCACAGAACGGGTATTCCGCAAATTGATCCAGAATCGCCGTCGTGTTGCCGCAAATGTGAAGCGTCACAAATATGCCGTCGGCAGCCAGTTCGCGCACGAGGCGTTCTTGATAGGGACGCGCAAACCGCCGGAACATGGCCGGCGAAATCAGGTCCGGCCCCGCAGTGCCATCACCGAGAGACGTGAAGTGCGCGCCCGCGGCTTGGAGCGCTCGATGGGTGGCGACATGCGTTTGATAGGCAACTTCCAACAACCGGGGGATGGCCGGATGGTCCGGTTCGCTCGCCAAGTCCATAAAAAATTCCTGCATCCCGCGCAGCATCGCCGCGAGTGAAAACGCACCTTGGTCCGCATTGCCGCGGATGGCGACGCGGTCACCCACCGCGCGCGCCATGATCCGCACGGCTTCGACCAGCACTGGGATGCGCCCGTCGCGTGCGGGATCGGCGGGCCTGAGCTTGCCCACTTCGTCCAGGGAATTGATGGCTGGCGCGGCGAGATGGCCGGGTTCGCCCGGCGTGCAATCGCGCCTGGCCCCCATCGCCTCGGCCAGCATCGTCGTGTCGAGGTCAATCAGGATGCAATCGTAGCCGTATTTCGCCACGGCGAGCAGGTGGGCGCGGGCAGCGGCCGCCGGTTCGGTCAGGTGTTTTTCCAGCGGGATGCCGGCTTCCCGGGCAGCCATGAGAAAATTGTGCAGGCACACGGGTACGCGGTCGGGAATGCCGCCGCGAATCACGGTCAGGCAACGTTCGAGCGAGGTCATAGTGGCCATAGGCTTCTCTACCGTTGCGCGATGGCGCAGTTCACGCCCATGCTGCAGCGGGTGTTTATGGAAGCACTTAAAATAGCGAATTTCAATTCTGGGTGACTTGGCCGGAAATCTCAAGGTCAACGTCGTAAAAAATCGCGGACATCGGCCGGCCCGAAAGCGGTTCGGTGTTGTCGGCGCGCACCAAGGCGTGATAGCAGCCCTTGCTGAGGCCAACCGTGGAGATGGTGTTCACGAACGTCTGGTTCTTGCCACGCTGGGTGACGTTCACGGCCAGCCAGTTGGGGAGGTTCGCGCGCACCTTCCACAAAGGCAGGGCAGTCGTCCCGGCGGTTTTGACGGTAAGCTCGCCAGACAGCGTTTGGGGCGCTGAGCCCGTAACCTGCCAGGACAGCCGGTACGTGTCGGCACTGATAATGGGTGGGATGGGAAAGGCGTTGGTTTTCGCGAGGCGGAGCATGACCACATCTGCCGCCGGCACAACCATGGTGATTCCCCGGCGACGCGGACCGCTGGTTTTGTGCTTCCATAGGTCGCGCACATAGAAGGCGGCGGACTGGTCCAGACCGAGATCGGCCCAGGAGACGCTGACCTTGGCGGGAACGGACCGCTGGTTGTAGAGCGCCATGGCCTGGCTGCCATCATAAAGTGGTTTGGCCGCCCAAACGCTGACGCCGTTGGCATCGCGCACAACATGACCCTGAATTCCCAGCGGATCCTGATCCACGGCGATAGCCTCCAAATTCGTCAGTACCGCAACGGTCGCGGGTGTCATCGTGCGCAAATCGTTTCCGGCGATCAACGGCGCCGCCATAATGCACCATAGGCTGAAGATGGTCCGGTTCTGCGCCGCCGTCATCCCTGGCATGCCGACAATCAGCATGTCAGGGTCATTCCAATGGCCCGGGCCGGCGCTGCGGTATAGCACCTGGTTGAAGAACGCGATCTTATTGGCATTCTGCCAGTCAGCGTGCCCCGGCGCGCAGACGTCTCCCGTGGTCCGCCAAAGATGACCCGCCGATGCCGCCCAATTCCAAGGGGCCCCCACCCCCCAGCTACAGACACTTTGCACCATGGGCCGGCCGGCGGCGAGTCGCGCCTCGCGGAGCAACTGGTAGGCGTTGGTGACATTCATGCCGTCAGTGTTGCACCAGTCAATCTTGAGATAATCACAGCGCCAGTCGGCGAATGAGCGCAGATCTTCGTACTCATGACCCTTGGTTCCCGGCATGCCCTTGCTGCAAGTCCGACTGCCGGCGTCCGTGTAGAGCGCGTACTTCAAACCCAGGTTGTGAATAGAATCCCCCAAGCCCCGCAAGCCGCCCGGATAGCGGCTCAACACGGTCGTCAACTGGCCGTTGGTTCCGCGTTCGAAGCAAACCCCCTCATCGGGACCCACGAACGTGTAACCGGCGTCTCGCATGCCGCTCTTGACCATGGCGGCGGCGATTTCCTTGATCAATGCCTCGTTCTGCGCATCGCCGAATTGGTTCCAAGGGTACCAGCCCATTGGCGGCGTGAGCACCAGACCGTCCGCAGTGTCATGGCTGGCCAGGGTTGGTTCCTGCGCTTGAACGACACTCCCAGCGGCCAGCGCTGCCAGGGCCAGCAGCCCAAATGCGGCCTTCATGATTTGCGATTCAGCATGGACAATTTAGGCGCTGGCAAAGACATCCGGACGCCTCGTAAATCGAAAATCGTAAATGCTCAGGCGGTCGTGGCCATTTCCGGCTCCGCCGTGTCGAGAAAGCCCTGCAGGTGCCGCACCCGCGTCGGGTGCCGCAACTTGCGCAACGCCTTGGCCTCAATCTGGCGAATCCGTTCGCGCGTGACATTGTACATCTTGCCGATTTCCTCGAGCGTGCGCTCATAGCCGTCCAGCAGCCCGAAGCGCATTTCCAGGATTTTCCGTTCCCGCTCGGTAAGCGTCGTCAGCACGTCGCTCAACTTTTCGCGGAGCAGGCTGTAACTGGTCACTTCCGACGGGTTCTCGGCCGTTTTGTCCTCGATGAAATCGCCTACGCTTACGTCGCCGTCGTCGCCGACTGGTGCGTGGAGCGAGACGGGCTGTTGCGCCATTTTGAGGAGGGCGTGGATGCGCGCCACCGGCATGTGCATTTCGTCGGCCAATTCCTCGGGCGTGGGTTCACGGCCTAGCTCCTGGGTAAGCTGTTTCTGGGCGCGCCAGAGCTTGTTCATGATTTCGATCATGTGCACTGGAATGCGGATGGTGCGCGCCTGGTCGGCGATTGAACGCGTGATGGCCTGCCGGATCCACCAGATGGCATAGGTGGAAAACTTGTAGCCCCGGCGATACTCAAACTTCTCGACGCCCTTCATCAACCCAATGTTGCCTTCCTGGATCAAATCCAGGAACGACTGGCCGCGATTCGTGTATTTCTTGGCCACGGAGACCACCAAGCGGAGGTTGGCCTCGGCCATATGGGTTTTGGCCTTCAAACCACGGTCGGCGGCCGCTTTCAAATCGGCGAACGACTTGAAGAATTCGTCGCGCGGCGTGCGCACAAATTGTTCGAGCGTCTGGATTTTGGCATGTTCGGCCTCAAGCACGGCGCGGCGCTCGGCGGTACTGCGTTGCGCCTCCAATTCCTGAATGTGCCGCAGGCCGGCTTGGAACTTTTCGTGGACGTTGCCCGCCACCACAATCATTTCCTCGATGACCTTTTGTTTGTAGAAAAATTTCGGGAAAGATTCCTGCAGCTTGAGACTGAGTTTCTTGAGCTCACGCTGCAGTTTTTCCTTGCGGCCCTTTTGCGCGGCCTTCTGCCATTTGGAATATTTGTCGTCCACCTTGTGGTCCAATCCGTGGACTCTCTTGATGAGCCTGCGCAACTCGCGGAGGTGGCCTTCGCGGTTGGCAATCTTTTTATCCACAATCACCCGGTCGAACCGTTCCTTGGGCGGCTCGGACAGCAACTTCTCGGCGATGGCAATGTGCTCCTTGGCGGTGAAGCCGAGATTATAGACGATGCGCTTCATCTCCACTTCGGCTTCCTCGATGCGCTTGCAAATCTCCACTTCCTGTTCGCGGGTCAGCAGCGGCACCTTGCCCATCTGGTTCATATACATCCGGACGGGGTCGTCCAGAATTTCCAGTCGAGCGTCCTCGTCCTCCTCCTGCTGCGCCTGGGTAGGCTCGGGCTGTTTGGCGCGCTCCGCCTCGGCCTGATCAATGACGATTTCCACGTCCAGGCTGCGAAGCTTGGTCAACAGCGCGTCCAAATCTTCCGGATTCAGATTTTCGGGCAGGACGTCATTGATGTCGTCGTAAGTGATGTAGCCGTGCTCTTGGGACAAATGGAGGAGCGTTTTGATGGTCTCGCTCAGGTCCACGTTGGAGGGCGCGGTGGGCGCTGCGACGGCCGAGGACAGATGGCCATTGTGCGGCAGTTTCTGGCCATGGGAAACCGTGGCCGAACGCGGCTTGGATTTGCCATTGGTCTCTTTGAACTTAGAAGGGTCCCGGCGGCCGATGGAAATGACGAAACGCCGGCGCGCCGGAGGCGTTTTGGCCCCGGCGGCGCGGCCACCCGGCCGTTTGCGGTTGCGAGCCGGACGGCTGGGCGGTGTGTTTTTCCGATTCAACATAGATTATATGACCTTTAAAGTTCGTTTTGGTTCATCGAAACATGGTCCATTTTCTCTTACGAACCGGCCGTCAGCTTTGCGCAAAAAAACCAGCATTCGCCCGTTTGAACTTCAGGAACTGCGAACCGCAGGAAGACTGACGCCGGGTTATGGTAACCGCTTTGCGGGGAAATTCAAGAAGAATTTTGGGGTTAACATGGGAGGAAATAGGCCAATATAGCCCGAGATAGCCCAAAATAGCCCTGAATGGACGGAGAAACAGGGCCAGTTTTCGGCCCGTAACATGCTTTGTATGAGCATTTTAAGCCAAAAAAACCGTCAGGCGCTTGCGCGCAAGGCGGCCAAGTCGCGCGCAATTTGCTCGCGTAACTCATTCAATGAAGCAAACTTCTTTTCCAGCCTTAATTTCTGTCCTATTTTAATTTCCAACTCTTCGCCATAAAGCGTTCCCTTGAAATCCAGGAGGTGTGCCTCGACGCGCAAACGGGGTTTCGCGGAGGCAACGGTCGGGCGAAAACCGATATTCACCCCCGCACGATACGTCCGGCGCCCGACGGTGGCGTAGCCCGCATACACTCCGTTGGGCGGGAGAACCAAGCCCTCGGTGTCGAGATTGGCGGTGGGAAATCCCAATTCGCGTCCCAGGTGATCGCCCGCGATCACCGGTCCGCAAATGGCGTAACCCCGTCCCAGCATCTGGCTGGCCGCGTCGAGGTCGCCCGCCTGGATCCGCTCGCGAATGCGGGTGCTGCTGACATTTTTTCCGTCGAGTGAAACGGCGGCCAGTCCATGGACGGTGAAACCCAGTTGGCCGCCCAATTTTTTCAGCAGCGCGACGTTGCCGCTGCGCCGGTAACCGAACGTGAAATCCGCCCCCACGCAGAGGCTTTGGATGGTCTCCAGGTCCTGCGCCAAGCGGCGAACGAATTGCTCGCCGGTCTGCCGGCTGAAGTCCTGGTCAAAATGAATGAGCAGCAGCGTGTCGGCGCCCAGCGATTGGATGGCCCGGAGCTTTTGCGGCAGGGAATAGATCAACGGCGGGACGTGGTCGGGCGCCACCACGGTGTTGGGATGCCGGTCAAACGTGAGCACGAGGGCAATGGCGTCGTGCTGGCGGGCGTCGGCAATGGTTTGCCGGATGATCTGCTGGTGGCCCAGGTGCACGCCGTCGAAGAAACCGATGGCCAGGCAGACTTTGCGGGTGCCGGGTCTCAGTTCGTTCGCGTGGTGGATCAGTTTCATCAAAGGACATCATGGGTCACGAGGCGGCCAGCTTCAAAAAGGGAATTACTTTTTTCTCCAATTCGGCGGGGGGCATTTTCAGCACGGCATCCAAGGGGCAGGCGTCGGCCACGTTAAACTTGCCGGAGGTACAGCGGCGCAGGGCGGCCAGATGAGCGCCGCAGCCGAGCTTTTGACCGAGCTCGTGCGCCAGGCCGCGGACGTACGTGCCTTTGGTGCAGGCGATGCGAAATTGCCCCAGCGGCTCGCGATAATCGGCAAAACGGAAGCTATAAATGTGAATGAGGCGCGGCTCGCGTTGCACCTCCAAGCCCTTGCGCGCCAGCTTGTAGAGGGGCACGCCGCGTATTTTGACGGCGGAAACCATCGGCGGGGTCTGCATCTGGTCGCCGACGAACGCGGCGGCGGCTTCGTTCAATTGATCGAGGGTCATCGGCAGGACCGGCAACGAGGCCACCAGTTCGCCATCGGCATCGTAGCTGTCGGTGGTTTCGCCGAACTTGATGGTTCCCTCGTAAACCTTGTCATCGGACATCAACTTTTCGGACAGCTTGGTGCCGCGGCCCAGCACGATGATGAGCAGGCCGGTGGCGTTGGGGTCCAGCGTGCCGCAATGGCCGACTTTCTTGATGCCGAACTGGCGGCGGATGGCATCCACCACGTCGTGCGAAGTGGGCCCGGCGGGTTTGTCAATGAGGAGCGCGCCGTCGAGGGCGGAGAATTCTTGCATCATTCTTTGCGATGAAGTTCGCAATTCAAGGGGCGGTTTTGAAGGAAAAAATGGTCGCGAGACGCGGGTATCAGCCGAATGGCGCTAAAACAAGGGTTTGGTTTTGCGGGCCGGGAGGTGATCGACGTGAGCGGCTCTTAATTCGCGACGGGGCCGTTTCATGAAAGGGTAGGCTTTCGGGCGGCGTTTTAG
>JBEKMW010000129.1:0-11692 GCA_049523455.1 Verrucomicrobiota bacterium
GAAATGACCCTCCGGCAAATCCTCAAGAAAGTGCCGGGGGTCACAAAACGCAAATGACTCCGATTACGAAAGATGCACCTTGTTTTAGCGCCATTCGGCTGAAGCCCGCGCGCCGCCGCAAATGAGGACACTACCGGCTGCTACTTCAGCTTGCGTTCCAGAATCTCGCCGGCGAGGGCGGGATTGGCCTTGCCTTTGCTCAATTTCATCACCTGGCCTTTGAGAAAATTCAGCGCGGGGGTCTTGCCAGCTTTGTAGTCGGCCACCGGGCCCGGATTGGCCGCAATGGCCTCGTCACAGAATTTTTCGATGGCACCGGTATCGCTCACCTGGGCCAACCCCCTTTCCCGGACGATGGCCGCCGGCGATTTGCCGGTCTCGAACATTTCGGCAAACACCTGCTGCGCCGCCGAACTGCTGATGGTTTTGGCTTCCACCAGATTGACCAGTTCCAAAATCGCTTCGGGTTTGAATTTGAAATCCTTAAGACCTATTAACTCCCAATTCTCAGAAAAGGCGAGCCAATTGGTTATGCCGTCATTCGCCATTCTGCTGCGCAAATTATTAATGATCCAATTGGCTGCCGATTTGCCAACTACCTTTTTGTCCGTTACTAAGCTTAGAACATTCTCGAAATAATTGCCGAGCGGCACGTCGTTCTTGAAAGCTTCCGCGTCGCCGGCGGGCAAACCGTAATCGCGCATGAACCGTTGCTTGCGCGCCAGCGGCAATTCGACCACGCGCGCCTTCACCTCCGCCAGCCACGCCTCGGTGGGCTCAAACGGCATCAGGTCCGAGTCAGGGAAATACCGGTAATCGTGCGCATGCTCCTTGGTGCGCATTTCCTCGGTCACGCCGGCGTCGTCGTCCCAGCGGCGCGTGGATTGAATCAGCTTGCCGCCGCTCTTGAGCACCTCGATCTGCCGCGGGATTTCATACTCCAGCGCGCGGCGTACGCCGGAAAAGCTGTTCATGTTCTTGATCTCGATCTTTGCGCCCAGTTGCTGCGCGCCCCGAGGCCGCACACTCACGTTCACGTCGCAACGCACCATGCCCTTTTCCATGTCGCAATCGCTCACGCCGCCGTAAACCAGGATGTCCTTGAGTGCGTTGAGATATTCGTAGGCCATGTCGGCGCTGGTCAGGTCCGGTTCGGACACAATTTCCATGAGCGGCACTCCGGCGCGATTGAAATCCACGCCGCTGTTGCGGTCGAAATGAAAACTCTTGCCCACGTCCTCCTCCAGGTGGGCGCGGGTGATGCGGACGCGGGCGATGGCGCCCTTGAATTCGAAATCCACGTAGCCGCCGACGGCGGACGGCTGGTCGTATTGGGTAATCTGGTAATTTTTCGGCATGTCCGGATAGAAATAATTCTTCCGGTCAAACTTGGCGCGGCGGGGAATTTCGCAGTGCAAAAGCAAGCCGGTAAGCACAGTCAGGCGCAGGGCTTCTGCGTTGGCCACGGGCAGCACGCCGGGCAGGCCGAGGCAAACGGGACAGACGTGGGTATTGGGCGGCGCGCCGAAGGCATTGGCGCAACCGCACCACATCTTCGATTTGGTCTTGAGCTGGACGTGGGTCTCCAGGCCGATGACGGCTTCGTATTCCATAATCGCGGGAACTTTTTACCACGGATGGCGCGAAGGCGGAAGGAAGAAGGCAGAGGGAAGAATGGGAAACATCAAACAACCAATGAAAGCAAGGAGCCCTCACCTCACCCTGACCCTCTCCCCTCCCATCCGATGGGAGCGGAGAGGGGACCGCAAACGGACATCCAGCTTTCATGGAAGCGGTATTGGCATCGGCAGGTTCGGGAATGGCAAAAACAGTGGAAAATAAAGATAAATTCGCCGCTAACAGTGATTGGGCCAAAAGCGGGTTGACAAGCCGGTGACAAAGTGGCACCATGTAGGCATGGGACATGCCTTAGCAGAACCTCGCAAGAGGATTACGGCCCGCGTTTCGGACAGCGTGCGCGTGACATTGGAACAGGCGGCGGAGCTTTTGGGTTCGACCGTCAACCAGTTCGTCGTGCAAACCGCGTACCAGGAAGCGCAGCGAGTGGTCGAGCGTGAAACGGTCATTCGTCTTTCGCAAAAAGATGCCCGAATGGTGCTGGCTCTGTTGGACCATCCGCCCAAACCCAACCAGCGTCTCAAGGACGCGGTAAAAGCGTTCAAAGGCACGGTTCGTGCGCGAGCTTGAACTGTTGGCGAAGTTTCACGACCGGGACGGATTCGACTGCGGGAGTGAACCGCTCAATCTGTTTCTCAAGCAAACCGCACGTCAACACGCGGAGCGTGGGATCTCACGGACATTTGTTTTGGTGGATGAGGATGCATCCGATCCAAAGCCCATCGTGGGATTTTTCTCCCTCAATCTCTGTCAGATAAAATCTGAATCACTTTCACCGGCAGAAGCCAGGAAACTCCCGCGTGACGTGTCCGGCATCAGGCTTGGCCGGTTGGCGGTCGCCAAAGCATGTCAACGGCAGGGCATCGGAAAAACCTTGCTGGTTGCGGCCATGCAAAAATTGATGGAGATTTTCAACACGGCGGGCGGGATTGGCCTTTTCGTGGACGCGAAAGACCAGGAAGCCAAACGCTACTATGAGCAGTTTGGCTTTGTTTCCCTGCCCTCCAACGAACTCGAATTGTTCCTGCCGGTAAAGACGATTCAAGAGGCTTGGCTGTCGGCGGCGAAGTGACTGCCGCAACGCTTGCGCGGGTCATAATCGTCACAAAATTTCAAACCCTGCAAGGCCAAACGAGGAAGGGGAAACATCGAACGTCGAACATCCAATGAATGCGGCGGGCTAATGCGGAGCTGGGAGGGCTTCTGAAATCTTCCGACCTAGCGTTTTACGCGGCGGCGGGGCTGATGGTGCCTTGCACGGCGGCGCGTTTGGCGTGCTTGCGCAAATACCACTGGTGCGCGGACTCCAGGTAGAGATAATACACCGGCGTGATGTAAAGCGTGAGCAACTGGGAAACCACGAGCCCGCCTACCACCGCCAGACCCAGCGTGCGGCGGGCGCTTCCGCCCGCCCCGAGGCCGAGCGCGATGGGCAGCGTGGCCATGAGCGCGCACATGGTGGTCATCATGATGGGCCGGAACCGCAGCAGGCAGCCTTCATGAATCGCGTCGTACGGATTCTTCCCGCGTTCGCGTTGCGCCACGATGGCAAAGTCAATCATCATGATGGCGTTCTTCTTCACGATGCCAATCAACATGATCAAACCGACGAAGCCGTAGATGTTCAGTTCGGATTGCGAAAGCAAGGCGCCGACGTATTGTTTGATCGTGTGGGCGTTGGCCAGCATGGCCAGGGTGTGCTGGTTCCAGCTAAAAATGATCAGCGTCACCAACGCGCCAAAGCCCGCCGACGGCAGGCCGGACAGAATCGTCAACGGGTGGATGAAACTTTCGTAAAGAATGCCGAGGATGATATAGATGACGATGATGGCAACGATGAGCAAGAAGATCAAACCCTTGAACGAAGATTGGAAAACGGCCGCGGAGCCCTGAAAGCTGCCGGTAATGGTCGCGGGCAGGTGCAAGTCGGTTTCAATCTGTTTGAGTTGTTCCACGGCGGTGCCCAAGGCCACACCCGGCGGCAGGTTGAAGGAAATGGTGACCGACGGCAACTGGCCGACGTGCGAAATCGTGGTCGGCCCAAGGTTTCGGGTGAGCTTGGCCACCGCGCTCAACGGGATGAGCTTGGTCGCGCCGTTGGTCCCGGTGACCGAGCTGGTAATGTAAATCCGCGCCAGAGCGCTGGGATCCAGTTGATATTGCGGTTGGACCTCGAAGACGACCCAGTATTCGGCGATATCGGCATAGATGGTGGAGGCCTGCATTTCCCCGAATGCATAGTACAGCGCGTTTTCCACCTGTTCGGCGGTCACGCCCAGCGCGGAGGCCTTGTCGCGGTCAATCTCCACATTCACCTGCGGGCTGGCGATCTGCAGATCGCTGGTCACGTCCTGAAAGACCGACTGGTTCTCGGAAATTCTGTTCATCAGAATCGGCGCCCAATGAAACAATTCGTTCACGTCGGTGTCCTGCAAGCTGTATTGATAGAGTGCCTTGGTCAACATGCCGCCCACGCGGATGAGCGGCGGGTTCTGCATGTGCACGTCGATGCCCGGCACCTGCGCCAGTTTGGGGCGCAGTTCCTGGATGACCTGATCGGCGCTCAACTGGCGCTCCGAAAGGTCCTTCAAACGCATGAAGATGCGGCCCTGGTTCAAGGTGGCGGACGGGCCACCGGCGCCGATGGCCGACATGAAACAGGCCACGTTCGTATCTGCGGCGACAATTTTTACCGCCTCCTGTTGGTGCGCCCGCATGGCGTCAAATGAAATGTCCTGCGACGCTTCGGTGATGGCGAAAACCTGGCTGGTGTCTTCGCTGGGGAAAAAGCCGGCCGGAATGAATAAAAAGAGAAATATCGTCACCACCAGAATGGCCAACGACACCATGACGGTGGCGAATCGGTGGCGCAGGACGGCTTGCAGGGTGCGGTCATACAGCCCGCGCACGCCGTCAAAGAACCGCTCGAAGGCGTTGTAAAGCCTGCCGTGCTCGCGTTCGTGGGAAGAATGCACGAACCGGCTGCACATCATCGGGGTGAGCGTCAGCGAAACGAAACCGGACATGAGCACCGCCACCACAATGGTCACGGCGAATTCATGCAGCAGGCGTCCCAGCAATCCGCTCATGAACAGCACCGGAATGAACACCGCCGTGAGCGAAAGCGTCATCGAAATGATCGTGAAGCCGACTTCGCGCGAACCGTTGAACGCCGCCTGCATGGGCGGTTCGCCGTTTTCCATGTGCCGCACGATGTTCTCCAGCATCACAATCGCGTCGTCCACCACGAACCCCACGCACAAGGTCAACGCCATCAGCGACAGGTTATCCAGGCTGTAACCGAGCAACGCCATCGCAGCAAAGGTGCCCACGATGGACATGGGCAAGGCCAGGCTTGGAATGATCGTCGCTGAGAGGTTGCGCAGGAAAATGAAAATAATCATCACCACCAGGCACACGGCCAAAAAGAGCGTGCCTTCCACGTCACGGACCGAGTGGCGGATGGACACCGAACGGTCGAACAAAATGTCCAGATGCACCGACGCCGGGATTTCCCGGCCGAATTGAGGCAGCAGCCGTTTGATTTTGTCCACCACGGCCACCGTGTTGACGCCGGGCTGCCGCTGAATGGCCAGAATAATCGCGCGCGTGGAATTGGTGGCCGTGTTAAACCAGGCAGCCACCTTGTCGTTTTGCACGCTGTCGAGCACGTTGCCCAGTTGCGCCAGCCGCACCGGGTTGCCGTTGCGATAGGCGACAATCATCGGGCGAAACGCCGCGGCGTTTTCCAACTGGCCATTGGCCTGGACGACGAACGCCTGGTGTCTGCCGTAAAGGGTGCCGAGCGGCTGGTCCACGTTGCCCGCCACCACCGCCGCCTCCACCTGGTCAATGCCCAGGCCGTAGGCCGTCAATTTGTCCGGGTCCACTTGAATGCGTACCGCATACTGCTGCGAGCCGAACACGCTCACCTGCGCCACGCCGTTGATCTGCGAAATCTGCTGGGCCAGCATATTCTCCGCGTAGTTGTCCACGGCCGACAACGGCAGGGTGGGCGACGACATGGCGATGTACAGGATGGGGGCGTCCGCCGGATTGACCTTCTGATAGCTTGGCGGCGTGGGCATGTTGGGCGGCAATTGCTTGGCCGCGCGCGCGATGGCCGCGTTTACGTCTTCCGCCGCCGCGTCAATGTTGCGATCCAGGGAAAATTGAATGGTAATCGTGGTAGCCCCCTGCGCGCTGATGGACGACATGGAATCCACGCCCGGAATCACCGAAAACTGCTTTTCCAGCGGCGTGGCCACGGACGACGCCATGGTTTGCGGACTGGCTCCAGGCAGGCTCACCGAAACGCTGATCGTGGGATAATCCACGCTCGGCAGGTCGCTCACGGGCAATTCGAGGTAGCCGACCAGGCCAAACAACAGGATGGCCGCCATGACCAGGGTGGTCATGACCGGACGGCGGATGAATAGCGCCGGAATGCTCATGGTGGAGTTATATTTTCAACATCGAACATCGAACATCAAACATCGCCCCTTGGATGTTGGATGTTCTCTTTTGGTTTTCATTTTCCCTTGGCATTCACCTTGGCGCCCGGTGAAAGCCGCAACTGGCCGTCGGTCACCACCGTTTCGCCGGCTTGCAATCCACTTTCGATGACGGTCAGCCCGCCGTAATTGATGCCAATCTTGACCGCACGTTGCTCGACCGTGTCATCCGCCGGGCTCGAATCCACCACGTAAGCGTATTGGCCATTCTGCCCGGTTTGCACCGCCTGCGACGGCACGACCACGACGTTGGTCAATTCCGACAGCGTGAGCGCCACATGAACGTATTGTCCCGGCCACAACACGCGGCGGGTGTTCGGAAACGTTGCCTTGAGCTGAATCAAACCGGTGGTGGGATCCACCGTGTTGTCAATAAACGTCAGCTCGCCTTGCGGCGGCGGCTCGTCCATGTTGTCGAACGACGCCACCACTTTCAATGTGTGGTCGCGCATCTCGCGCCGGATCGCCGGCAAAAATTGTTCCTCCACGCCGAACTGGACGTAAATCGGACGAATCTGATTGATGGTCAACAGGGTGTCGTCCGGCGCCTTCACCACGTTGCCTTGATAAAAGAGCAGGGAACCGGTGACCCCATCAATGGGCGCCGAGATCTGGCAGAATTCCAGGTTAAGCATGGCATTGGTAATGGCCGCCCGATCCGCGGCTGTCGTCCCGCCCAGGGCATTCATATTGGCCTGCGTGGTTTCCAGTTCGTCCTGCGAAATCAATTTCTGCTCGAACAGCTTTTTTTCGCGCTCGAAATTGACCTTGGCGTAAGTCAATTGCGCTTCGTCGCGTTGCAGCGCGGCCCGCGCCGCGTCCAACGCCGCCTGCGATGGCCGCGGGTCAATGGTAAACAGCAAATCGCCCTGCTTGACCTCCTGCCCCTGCGTGAAATGCACTTCGCTGATAATGCCGCCAATCTGCGAATGAATCGTGACCATGGAATAGGGCATCACATGGCCGACCGGTGGCGGATCAATCAGCACGGGCACATTGGTGGTAAACGCCCGCGCCACCAGCACGGGCACGCCGGCGCTCGCGCCGGTCGCCGCGCCCCGCGAACAGCCGCCACCAAACATCGCGGCGGCCAAAGCCAGCACAGCCGCTGTCAACATTTCTATTTTACCTGAATACTTCATTGCTTGAAAGGGGGTGGCTATGCCTGCTCCGGCGCCTGCTGGAAGGCCGCGGCGAATTCCCGCAGGAAGGCCGCGCGCTCTTCCTGGAATTTGGGATCGGACACCGACCGGCCCATGATGAGGCGCGTCAATTGCGGAAACGCCGCCGGGAACATGGTCAGCGAACGCATGGCCAGCATGACGTGGCGCGGATCAAATTTGGCCGAAATCTGGCCGCGCGCCTGCCGCCGGCGGATGCGTTTGAGGCCGCGCGCCGTCGCTGCCCGCCGGTTCTGCTCGTCAATCAGGCCGTGGTCACCATTCTGCAGAGCCTCCCATTCGAGCAGGCGCACCCATTCCGGATCGCGGCACGCATTGTCGAACCAGAAAGCCAGGCTGTCGGCCGGGTCGCCGGACATGGTTTCGGCCCAAGCCTGGCGTTGGGCGATTTTCGCCCGCAACACCTCGCGGAACAGACCTTCCTTGTCGCCGAAATAATGATAGATCATCCGCTTGTTGATCGCCGCGCGCCGGGCAATCACATCCACGCGCGCGCCCGCGAAACCGTGGGCGGAAAATTCCCGAAGGGCGGCGGACAGGATTCGTTCCCGCGTTTGCTCCGGGTTGCGTGCGGCGGAGTTGCCGTTGGGCCTATTTTGAGCCATCACGCATCAAGTAACCAGCAAGTTACTTGCCGGGCAAGCACTTTCTGGGCCTTGATTCGTCAATTGCCGATGGTCCCGGGTCCGCCAACCGCCTGGATGGTCATGGGCTTGGTAATGGTCAACGTTTCCGAGGACGAGCCAGGGCCTTTGATGACAATTTCTCCATTGGTGGGGACGTTAGCCACCCCCAGGGCCATGGTGTTGTAGGGGCTTGCCCAAGTGCCGTTGCCGGCGCTTGAATTGCCAAACTGCACATAGACCAGGCCGCCTGCGGTAAAACAAAGAGCATCCACCGTGCTTTGCCCGACGGGCGTGCCCCAGCCGGTGCAAAGGTCGTAACCGGGCTTGGCAAAGAACTCAGTCGGGCTGGTGCTGTTGGTGTTGTTGCCGCTGGTGATGTCATGAAAGCACTCGGTATAACCGAGTCCGGTGCCGGTCCAGTAGATGGCCGCGTTGGCAAAGCCGTCGGACGGCAGGCCCTCCTCGGCCGCCAACTCATTGGCCAGCGCCATGAAACCCGCCCACAGCGGCGCCGCAATACTGGTGCCGGTATCCGTATCCGCTTCGCCGCTTTCGAAAAGATAAACAGAGACTTGATCCGCAACCATGGCGACATCGGGCATGTTCCGCATCGCCGTCGAGCCGCCGTTGGCCGACATGCTGACACCCAGTTGGTACCAGGGAATTGAATAGTTGGGGCTGATTCCGCCGCCGCTGCCTTCCTGGTACCCATTGACAATCGCATTGGCACCGCCCCAGACCACTTCCGACGACCAGGCGCCGCCATTGGCTGTCATCGTCAACTCCGTCCCGCCGACCAGCGTGACGTAGGGGTCGTCATAAGGTGAATAGACATTGGCCCCCGTAGCCGCCCCAAGGTCGCCGGAAGCCTGGAAGAACGCCTGCCCCTGGGCCGCCAGCTCCTGGAATATCTCCTCCGTGTTCGCGCTTAATTCGAACCCCCAGGAAGAACTGAGCTGGCTGGCCGCGTCATCCGAGGCCATCTGATTCAAGATAACGTCCGGGGGCGGGCCTTCGTCGTTAGTAAATGGTGGAAGTTCGTAAACGATGACGCTCGCCAAACCGGGCGCCATGCCGATGGCCATCTCGATGTCCAACTCCGCTTCCGTATAACCATACGTCGTCGTGTCGGGGACGCCGCTGGCCCCACCCAACAACTCGGTCGTCAGGTGAACACTCGACAGATGGTTTGAATTCTCGTAGGCTTGGATGCGATCGGAGAAGAAGCCGGCATACTCCAGCAGACCAACCGATTGCCCGACGCCGGTCAGACCACTGCCGGACGCGTAGGCCGTTCGAAGGTCTTTGGAGGTATATTGGCCGTATGGGCCCGAGCCGGTCGGCGTCCCGTTCGCCGCCCGATCCCCGGGCACGGGCTTCTGTCCCATCGGGTGCGGTACGATATAATTATCCAGTCCGCTGATGGCCAGGACCGGCACCGTCAAGTCAAGCGACGGCTCGACATCCGGGGCGAAGAACGTGCGGGCTTCGGTCGGGTGTTGATAGACGCGCATCGTCACGTCGAAAACCCTCTCGATGTCGGCAACCGACGCCGTAATGTCGAGCACTTTCCGGTTCGGATACGTGCCGGTCACCGTCAGGCCGTTGGTCCTGGCGAACTCGATGAGGGCCTGATAATCCTGTTCCGTGGGCCCAAATTTCTGCGTGAACTGCCTGGGAGTGAGATATTTCCGGAAATTTGGATTGCCGGGAGTATAAAGGTCTTTCAGAAAGTTCTTAAGTCCCGCCGGGTTGCGCAACGGCAGGCTGATTGCCAACTGGAGAGTCGTGGTGGCGGGAAGACGGTCAATGGCCGGCAACTTGAGGTCAGTGACCGCTCGTGGCACATGGCCGTGCAGTATTTGTCTGTCCGCCGCGCGCGCCGGCATGGCGCAGAGGACGAACAGCCCCAAACCAGCAACCATTGGAGAGAGTTTGCGCATAAACGATGCCTCCATTATTGCAAGGTGACCAGGACCAGCACCATGCCTTGGCCTTCGCTTAGTCCGGTCATGGCCTTGCCGAGAATCGCGCCGGCGGCCCGGCTGTGGTCAGTGGCTTTCATGGCATGGCCGGGGGTGGTGGAAGTGGTCAGCAGGTCGCCGGGTTTGATGGCCCCATTCGAGGCGTCGGCTTGGACATAGACACGCCCCGTCAGCGCGACGTTTTGGCCTCCCTCCAACAGGCCCTGCTGCTGCATCTGAATGCCAGGACTGATCCCATTGGCGCCGCTGACCACGCCCGCCACGCGCGTGTCGTAGGCTTGATCGCTCACTTTCAAATGACCGGGATTCTGCTCGTCAATCACCACCACCGCGCCCTGGGGCACTTCGCCAGCGCCCGAGGAAATCTTGAAAGGCTCCGCCAAATCCGAGCCGTTTACGATGGTAATGCCACTGCAGTAGAGATGCATGTAAGCCCCGTCGGCTTCATTGTAGCAGGAGACATTCTTGACGCCGGACAGGAGGCTGCCGATCTGGACGTCATCACCCGAGCCATCATCGCCGACGTAGCAATAAACGGGGGTCAGGCCATTAACCTCCATATATTCGCCCGTCACGGTCAGGGCAGCGGTGGTAAGATTGTTGCTCACCCACACATCGCCTGAAGCGTCCCAGCTCAAACTGACCACCGTCGGTCCGAGGCCACCCAGGGCCCCGCCATAGTAACCGGCAAGAAATGGGCCGGTGTCGTCGTTGATTCCAGGCAGCCCAGCCATGTCATAATACAGCCCGTCGTTGGCGAAATCGCCGGTTGTGGTGGCCGACAATAAGAGGGCGTTGCCATCTATTCTCATGTCACCATTGGCAACTTCCAGCGCCGCGTCGGGTGCGTTGGTGCCAACGCCAATGCCGACCAACCCCGCTTGCGAAATGGACATGCGGCGGGCAAAATCGGTGTAGAAGTCCAGCCCGTATCGGTTGTTCGCCCCCGGCTGGCGCTGCGAGGCGATGCCTTCGCCGCTGCTAATGCCAAACGTGAGGCCAACGCCGTTGGTGTTTCCGTTGTTGATCACGCCGGTATTGGCGCCTTGCTGGTCAATCGCCACCCCGCCAAATCTGTCAATCATGACTTGCCTGGCAATGGGATAACCGTAGGCTTGCTTGGTGTAGAAAGTCAGGTATCCTTGGCCATTATTATACGATGACATGATCGCCCCTTCGCCGGTAGGCCAGTCATACTGTAATCCAAGACCCGAAAACAAACTGGTGCTGATTGAGCTGCCATAGACGATAAAACTTTCGCCCGCGCCGGCGAAAGTATTGGTTCCAGTGAAAGTCTGGCTTGGTGCATTGAGCAATGCCACATTCGCGGGCAACGCCGCGTCAGGCACCGTGCCGGACGTCAACTGCGATGCGTTCAGGCCGGTCAGGCCGCTGCCGTTGCCGGAGAAACTATTGCCGACGTTGTTGAAGGTAACGGGATCGCTGTAAGTGCCAAAGAGATCCCCGGTCGGAATCGTGCCGGTCAAACCCGCCGCGTTCGCGCCTTCGGCAAAGATCGCATACGGCGTGGGCGTCACTTGCTGGCGCGGCAGCACCGTGGTGAAGGTGGCGGCGCCGTTCGTCTCCGCCCCGATCTGCAGCCAGTTGGTCCCACCGTTCCACACGGTGGAACCAAAATCAACCGGCACCGTGAACAGGCCGTTGGTGATGACGACGCCATCGGTGGTCACCGGCCCAGCCACGGAACTGCCCCCGGTGCTGTTGGTGTAGAGCAGGAATTGAAGGTT